>NZ_LABX01000140.1 GCF_001043915.1 Methylobacterium aquaticum
AAATCCTGTCCCCGCAACCAACCACACGACAAACCCCGCTCAGGCTCGGCCGGCGGGGTTTGTCGCGTGGTTGTGGCACGGTCGCGTGCACTCCGCTCAATATCAAGGTCTCTCAATCGTTTGGCGGCTTGCCTCGCAGGCGTTGTCGCAGCCATTCGTGTCGCCTCTCCTCGAGAATCCTGACGGTGGCCACCTGAGCGCCGGCCGTGGCCGCCGTCACGGAAGGGCCCGCTCCCGGTCCCGGATCCGTCCGTGTTCACTGGCACAGGCGATGGCCGGCCGGGCGCTCGCGCTCGTCGAGGTGGAGATGGGTGGCATGGGCGGCGTCCGAGCCGGGGCCAAGCACCGTGCGGAAGAAGCCGCAGGCCCGAGCCCGAATGGCGGCCTCGAACGCCGCCTCCGGCGTGCCCTCCCGCGCCGCGCCCACCGTCACCGGTGCCCGGCCCTCGAAGGTGAAGCCCGTCACGTCGATCCCGTTGGCATAGGCGTGCTCGCTGAGCTTGGCAGTCGGGTCGTGGTTCTGGCCGCGGCACTCGTAGGAGCCGCCGATCTGGACTGTTCGGGGCACCGTCGAGAGCGTGCGCGCGGCGATCTCCCGCACCTCGGTGCTCCAGCGGCCGAGCGCCTCCGCGGCGACGCAGGTGAGGGTGGCGGCCGGCGCCAGCGGAACGCCGTCGGGCAGCGCGGTCACCCGTAGGGGCCGGGCCGCGCCGCACAAGCCGTCGGAGAGCGGCGCCACCGGCTCGGCCTTGACCCCGAGGCGTTCGAGCCGGCGCAGGCAGGCGGTGTCGTCGGGCACGATCGTGGCGGGGGTCGGGGCTGGGCCGGAGGGCAGGTCGGCGGGCCGCTCGGGCGGCAGCGGCGCCGGTCCCGGTGTGTCTTTGGGCGTCTCGCTGGGGGCCGCATCCTTGACGGCCGGGTCCTTCGCCGCGGAGTCCTGGGCACCGGAGCCTTTGGACGTCGGATCCTTGGCCTCCTCCGGCCGTGGCGGCGGCAGCGGCACCGCATGGGCCGGGATCCGGCTCAGCGGCGCCTGGGCGCCGGCGGGACCGGCCAGGACGACGCCCCCCACCAGCGTGGCAAGGATCCGCCCCGTCATCGTCCCCGGCATGGCGCGCCCCCCGTTCGGCTCCTCAACGGGCGGGCAAGCGCGGCCGTTCCCGCGCCTCTTGCCGCTCGCGCCCGTTGCCACGCTTGCGCCCCGCGCCCGAGGGTCTATCGTCGCGCGCCCTTCGAGCGAGAGGATCAGCATGCGCGGCGTCACGGCGGAGCACGAGCCCAACCCCTTCTCCGAGCCGGCCTGGACCACGCCCCACCGGCTGCCGCCCTTCGAGCGCATCACGCCCGCGCATTACGAGCCGGCCTTCGATCGGGCGCTGGCCCAGCACGTCGCCGAGATCGAGGCGATCGCCGGCAACCCCGAGCCGCCGACCTTCGCCAACACGATCGAGGCGCTGGAGCGCTCGGGCCAGGCCCTGCGGCGGGTCTCCTCGACCTTCTTCAACCTCACCGGCAGCCACACCAACCCGGAGCTTCAGGCGGTGGAGCGGGCGGTGGCGCCGCGCCTCGCCCGCCACGGCAGCGCGATCTACCTCAACCCGGATCTGTGGGCGCGGGTCGCCGCCATCGGCGAGGAGGGCCTGAGCGACGAGGCGAAACGGGTGCGGGAGCGCTACCGCCTGCGCTTTCGCCGCGCCGGCGCCGAGCTGGATGCCGAAGCCAAGGAGCGGATGGCCGCCATCGCGGCGCGGCTCGCCGAACTCGGCACCCAGTTCAGCCAGAACCTGCTCGCCGACGAGGGCGCCTTTACGCTGGAACTGACCGGCGAGAACGACCTTGCCGGCCTGCCGCCGTTCCTGCGCGCCGCCGCGGCGCGGGCCGCCGAGGAGCGCGGCCTGCCTGGCCGCCACGTCGTCACCCTGTCGCGCTCGCTGATCGACCCGTTCCTGGTCTTCTCGACGCGGCGGGATCTGCGCGAGCGGGCCTATGCCGCCTGGCTCCGCCGGGGCGAGACTGGTGGTGAGACCGACAACCGGGCGATCATCACCGAGACCCTGCGGCTGCGCGCCGAGCGAGCCCGCCTCCTCGGCTACACGAGCTACGCCGCCTACCGGCTCGACGACACGATGGCGGGCAGCGCGGACGCCGCGGTCGGGCTCCTGGAAGAGGTCTGGGCCCCGGCCCGCCGCCGGGCCGAGAGCGAGCGCGACCGGCTCCAGGCGCTGGCCCGCGAGGACGGGCAGACCTTCGACCTCGCGCCGTGGGACTGGCGCCACTATGCCGAGCGCCTGCGCCGGCGCGAGCACGACCTCGACGAGGGCGAGATCAAGCCGTACCTGTCCCTCGAGGGCATGATCCAGGCCGCCTTCGACACGGCGCATCGTTTGTTCGGGCTCTCCTTCGCCGAGTTGTCGGACGTGCCGCGCTACCACCCGGAGGTGCGGGCCTGGGAGGTCGCCGATCGGGACGGGCGGGTGATCGGCCTGTTCCTCGGCGACTACTTCGCGCGGCCCAGCAAGCGCTCGGGCGCCTGGATGAGCGGCTTCCGCTCGCAGGAGCGCCTGACCGGCGCGGTCACGCCGATCATCGTCAACGTGATGAACTTCGCCAAGGGGGCCGAGGGCGAGCCGGCTTTGCTCTCCTTCGACGACGCCCGCACGCTGTTCCATGAATTCGGCCATGCCCTGCACGGCCTGCTCTCGAACGTGACCTATCCGATGCTCGCCGGCACCGCGGTGGCGGGCGACTTCGTCGAGCTGCCGTCGCAACTCTACGAGCATTGGCTGGAGCAGCCGGAGGTGCTGCGGGCCCATGCCCGCCACTACCGCACCGGCGAACCGATGCCCGAGGACCTGCTGCACCGGCTGCTCGCCGCCCGCACCTTCAACCAGGGCTTCGCCACGGTGGAATACACGGCGTCAGCCATCGTCGACCTCGACCTGCACCTGTCGCCCGAGGCCGAGACCGGCATCGATCCGCTGGCCTTCGAGGCCGAGTCGCTGCGCCGCATCGGCATGCCGGCCGAGATCGCGATGCGCCACCGCACGCCGCATTTCCAGCACATCTTCGCCGGGGAAGGCTACGCGGCGGGCTATTACAGCTACCTCTGGTCCGAGGTGCTGGACGCCGACGCCTTCGATGCGTTCCGGGAGGCCGGGAACATCTTCGATCCCGCCACCGCCGAGCGCCTGCGCACCTACGTGTACGGCGCCGGGAACCTGCGCGACGCCCGCAGCGCCTACACGGCCTTCCGCGGCCGGCTGCCGAGCACCGCGCCGCTGCTGCGCAAGCGCGGGCTGGCGGCGTAATACCACCGGCCCAAGATGCTGACGCATCGGGCCGATGAATCATCTCACGTTTTCGATACGAAGCCAAAGGCTGAGCGGAAATTGGAGAACGGAACCAAAGGTCGTTTTCTTTCGACCGCTGGTATAACACCAACCGCCTCGCCGATCCCGGTCCCGCCCCGGATCGGCGAGGCCGCCGACCTCACGATGACCGTCGCACCAATCGGCTCACGCCCGCCGCTGCGGCAAGCCAGGCTGCATCCGTCAGGAAGGCCAGCGCCGCTGCCGCGGCCGCCCCCTGGATCAGGGCCAGGGTGTTCTGGGTCTGCAACCCGACCACGATCGGCGTGCCGAGGGTCTGGGCACCGGCGAGCGCGCCGATCGCGGCGGTCGCCACCGCCAGCACCAGCACCACCCGCAAGGCGTCCAGGATCGGCCCGGCGGCGAGCGGCAGCTCGACCCGCACGAGAATCTGCGTCGGGGTGAGCCCCATCCCGATCGCCGCCCTGCGCACCTCCTCCGGCACGGTGGCGAGGGCGCCCACCGTCCCGCGCATCACCGGCATCAGGCCGTAGGCGGCGAGCGCCAGCAGGATCGGCGGCGCACCGAAGCCGAGCACCGGAAGCGCCAAGGCCACGATCACCACCGGCGGCGCGGCCTGGGCGGCGGCGGCCAGGGTGTCGAGGGTGGCGCGCAGGGAGGCACCGGCAGCGCGGGTCGCCAGGATGCCGAGGGCGAGCCCGGCTCCGCCCGCGAGGAAGAAGCCCGCCAGCGCCAGGGCGAGATGCTGCCGGGCGAGCCAGGCGAGGCGCCCGGCCGGCACCGGCATGCCGGCCTGGAGGCCGAGGACCCGGACCACGAGGCCGGCGACCTCCGGCAGGCTGAGCCCCGCGAGGCATGCGGCCACGACGAGGGGCACGAGTGCACGGGTCATCCGGTTGCGGGTCATGCCGGTCGCTCCCCGGTGCCGGCGAGGAGCGCGAGCCCGGCATCGGCCACGAGGGCGAGGCCGATCACCGGGAGGGCGCCGAGCAGGATCAGGTCCTGGGCGAACTGCGCCATGCCCTCGAAGACCAGCGCCCCGAGCCCGCCTGCCCCGACGAGGCCCCCGAGCGTGGCGAGGCCGACGCTCTGCACCGCGGCGACCCGCACGCTGCCGATCAGGACCGGCGCGCCGAGCGGGAGCCGCACCCGCAGCAGCACCTCGCGCGGCGTGAGGCCGATCGCCCGGGCGGCGGCGAGTACGTCGGGATCCGCCGCCGCGAGGCCGGCGGCAAGCCCGCTCACCAGCGGCAGGCACAGATAGGCGGCGGTGCCGATCACCGCCGGCACCGGGCCGATGGCGGAGAGGCCGAGGCTCCTGAGGGCCGGCACCAGGGCGAGCAGGCCCGACAGCCCCGCCACCAGGGCGGCGAACAGCGCGAGCGCCGGCACGACCTGGATCCCGCTCACCAGCCCGTCGACGAGGCGCGCAGCCGGCCCGTCGCGCAGGCGCAGGAGCGCCAGGGGCACGGAGACCACGAGGGCGATCAGCAGCGATGCCGAGGCGAGGCCGAGATGCTGCACGATGGCCCCCGCCACGGCCCCCGCCCGCGCCCGGTACTCGACCGCGAGCGACAGGGATTCGAGGAGGCCCGCCCCCGCGATGATGATCGAGAGGCCAAGGAGGAGCAGGGCGGCGGCAAGGCCGCCCCGGCGCGGCAGGACGGCCCGCGCCGCCTCCCCGGCGAGCCCCGCGAGCGCCAGCAGGGCGAGCCATCCGCCCGAGCCGAGGGCGGCGCGCGCGGCCGGCTTCTGGCCCGCGAGGAGCCCGGCGGCGCCGTGCCCGAGGCCGGCGAGCAGCAGGCCCCAGGCGATCAGCGCCGCCGCGAGGGCGGCCAGGCCGCGCCAGGGCCGCGCCGTTCCGGCGAGCAGCACCGCCGACCCGACCGCGAGGGCGCCCGCCACCGCCCCGGCAAGGCCGGTTCCGACGGGTACGCCCGGCACCAGGCGGTTCGGCGCCAGGGTGAGGAACGGCAGGCCGGTGAGGGCCGCGGCGGCGAGGACCGCCATCGCCGCCGGGAGCCAAGCCGTCGACCGATTCGGGATGTCCACAATCATGGCGTCAGGGATCCGAGGTAGCGGTGGGCGACCGCCTCCGGGGTGTCGCCCTCCACCGCCACCTCGGCGTTCAGCCGCCGCAGGGTCGGGAGGTCGAGGCCGGCGAAGAGGCGGTCGAGGGCGGGGGCGATGGCCGGATGGCGATCGAGGACGGCGTGGCGGATCACCGGCGCCGGCTCGTAGACGATCTGCGCGCCGGCGGGATCGCTCATCACCACCACGTCGAGGGCCGCGATCGCCCCGTCGGTGCCGTAGACCATGCCGGCATTGACCCCGCTGATGCCTTGCGCGGCCGCCCGCAAGGTGACGGCGGTGGCGCCGCCGGGCAGCATCACGATCCGCTCCCGCGGCATCACGAAATCGTAAGCCTGCTCGAAGGACGGCAGGGCCGCCGGACTCTCGACGAACTCCGCCGAGGCGCAGAGTTCGATCAGATCGCGGCGGACCGCACCGGCGAAATCCGCCATCGTGGCGAGGCGCTCGGCCCGGGCGAGCCCGCCCTGCACGGCGATCTGCCAGGTGTTGTTGGCCGGCGCTGGCGTGAGCCAGGCGACGCCGTTCCTGGCGTCGAACGCCTTCGCCGCCGCATAAGCCGTCTCCGCCCGGCGCCAGACCGGATCGGCCGCGGTGCCGGAGAAGAACGCGGCGTTGCCGGTATATTCGGGGTAGAGATCGATCTCGCCCGCGGTCAGCGCGGTCCGCACGATGCGGGTCGGCCCGAGCTGGAGCCGGGCCGTCACCGGCACGCCGAGGCGCCGCAGCACCATCACGATCAGGTGGCCGAGCAGGGCGCCCTCCCCATCGACCTTCGAGGCGACGACGACCGGCCGCTCGGCCCGCGCCGCGCTGGACGAGAGGGCCCATCCGGCGAGTCCCCCCGCGATCAGGGCCCGCCGGTTCAAGGGGTGGGGAGTATCGGGCCGCCGCTGCATCGCGTCCCAGGTCCGTGCGCTTGACATGTCTGGCGTTCCGGGCGACGGCTCACCGGCACCGGTCTTGGCTGCCGGCGCGGACTCGCCTGGGTTGCGGGCGGATGGAGCCCCTGACGGTCGAGCGGTCGCCGCCACGGCAGGGACAGGTCGGTCGGGCCTCGATACGGGGCGTTGAGGGAAAGAACTCCGGCGTGGGCACGGACACAAGCGAAGACCTCCTGAACGGTGCCCGCGTCCTCGTGGTGGAGGACGAAGCGGCGATCTCGATGCTGTTGGAGGACATGCTGCTCGATTTCGGCTGCGAGGTCGTGGGTCCGGCGGCCCGGCTGAGCAAGGCGCTCGAGATGGCCGAGAGCGAGAGCTTCGTGGTCGCGATCCTCGACGTCAACGTCGCCGGCGAGCCGATCTACCCCGTCGCCGAGGCGATCGTGCGCCGTGGCCTGCCGCTGGTCTTCTCGACCGGGTATGGCGGCGCCGGCATCCGCGAACCCTTCCGCGACCGCCCCGTGGTGCAGAAGCCGTTCAGCCAGCAGGATCTCAAGCGCACTCTGATCGCCGCGATCGCGGCGGCGGGCTGAGGCGCGAGCCCCCGGGGGCGGTCGTCGGATCAGTGCGCCGGATGCCGCCGGCGTGGGACGCGCGATCCCGTCGACGGCCGGGCGCTCAGTGACAGGCATGACGGGGCCCGGGCGTCTCGCCTCATCGACAGATCCCGGGATCTGCAAGCGACGGACGATGTCGGGCAGGCCCGCCGTCTCGCGGTAAGAGGACGTCATCGACCGTGTCGTCGATGACACGGGCGGAGACGAAGCCGGAGCGCGGGTAAGGGGGCTCGACGAGGGAGACTCCTCCGGAATCACCCTCGGCTCACGCCTCGCTGCGTTCCCTGAACGGGACCGCACTCCACTCGGGAGAGGGGATCCTGCGCCCAGACCTGGAGCGCTTCACGATCGCGTTGCCATCGCGAAGCTTCTCTATCTCTTTGATTTTGCCGCATTGTCTACGACGAACCGGTATCCACTTCGTCGGACAATGCTCGAGAACCGTAACATCAAAAACTTACGGATTTCTTCCTTTGAGGCGGGATGCGCGACGCCCGCCGTGTTCTCACATCACGTCACCCTGAAGCGGCAAGCCCCTCAGCGCGCGATCCGCTGCGACGCAGCAACGGCCCGCTGTTCAGTGGGCTTGCGGGTGTCGGCCGCTTCCTGCGCCTCGACGCGGCGCTTGAAGGCGCCCCAGGCCATCAGCGTGCAGCCGCAGCCATCGCACTGGATCATCGCGTCGTCGGTCAGATCGGCCGGCAGACGCACCCCCGGCGAGCCGCAGGACTCGCATCCAAAACCGCTGCGCATTGCGTGCCCTCTCACCCTCGCGACCTCATCACGGCCGCAAGCTTAGGCATGTTGCGCTGCACGCGAGATGAACGAAAGTGGGTAATCCGGATTAACGGTCCATCTCGAGCGTGAAGGCCGAGACGACGTGCCGGGGCCAGCGGCCCGGCGCCACGAACACCGCGTCCGCCCGCAAGGTGAGCGCGGCGCTCCACGGCTCCCGGGCGATCCAGGCCCGGACGGCGCGGGAGAACAGGCGGCGCTTGCGGGCGTCGATCGACACGAACGCCTCCTCCAGGGTCGGCCGCGCCTTGACCTCCACGAAGGCGACGACGTGGCCGCGGCGCACGATCAGGTCGATCTCGCCGCCGCCGACCGAGACGCGCCAGGCCAGCGGCCGGTAGCCCTTGAGGAGGAGGGCGAAAGCGGCGAGCCACTCGGCCCGCCGGCCGCGGGCGAGGTGGAGCCGGCGGCGCGCGGCGTCAGACCTCGCCGGCATCGTCGGCGCGGCGGGCCAGCACCAGGGCGCGGGCATAGACCTCGCGCCGCTTCAGGCCGGTCTCGTCGGCGACGAGGCTGGCGGCGTCCTTGATCGAGTGGCGGGCGAGCGCCGCTTCGATCCGGGCGTCGAGATCGGCGTCGGCTTCCGGGCCCGGCGCGTCCTCGGGCGCGGTGCCGATCACCACCACCACCTCGCCCTTCGGCGGGCCGGAGGCGGCATACTCGGCGGCGAGCCCCGCGAGGTCGCCGCGGCGCACGGTCTCGAACAGCTTGGTCAGCTCGCGCGCCACCGCGGCGGGGCGGGCGCCGCCCAGAACCTCGGCGGCGTCCGTCAGCATCTCGGGCAGGCGGTGGGGCGCCTCGAACAGCACCAGGGTACCGGGCACCCCCGCGAGCACCGCGAGGCGGTTGCGCCGCGCGCCGCTCTTCTGCGGCAGGAAGCCTTCGAAGAAGAACCGGTCGGTCGGCAGGCCCGCGGCGACCAGCGCGGTGATCGCCGCCGAGGGGCCGGGAATCGGGGTGACGGACAGGCCCGCCTCGATCGCCGCCTGGACCAGCTTGAAGCCCGGATCCGAGACCAGCGGCGTGCCGGCATCCGAGACCAGCGCCAGGGCCTCGCCGTCCTTCATGCGGGCGATCATCCGCTCGCGCACGCTCTCCCCGGAATGCTCGTGATAGGCGAGGAGCGGCGTGGTGATGCCGTAATGGGCAAGCAGCGTGCGGGTGACCCGCGTATCTTCCGCCAGCACTGCGTCGGCGGCGGCCAGCGTCGAGAGCGCCCGGAAGGTCACATCCTTCAGGTTGCCGATCGGCGTCGCCACCACGTGCAGGCCGGGGGACAGGGGCTCGGCCTCGGCGGCCAGGCCGAAGGCGGTATAGACGGCCGGACCCCGACCGGCGGCGCGGTCGGGGGAACGGCGGCGGGAATCGTCGCTGCGCTGGGTCATCGCCGCCACATTGCCACGGCTCGGCCGCGCGACGCCATGGCGCGGCGCAGGGGAGCGGTCGTTTACTTTTCGGCGGCAGACTTTATGCACCGGGCACGGATGTTGCTGTAGGTTGCCGTCGCCGCGGCGCGGGAGCCGGATCGGGGGAGCGGGCGATGGGGGGCATCGGCCTCGACACTCTGAGGCGTCTCATGCCAACGGTCGTTGGAAACGACCTTTGGTGCCGTTCTCGAATTTTCGCTAAGCCTCTGGTGTGGCATCGAAAGTTCGAGATGGGTCAACGGCCCGATGGGTCAGCGTCGTGGGCCGTTGGCATCAGACGGAGCGCCGTGATGCTCGCCGTCCTGTCGGGCCTCGCCGCCTGCGGCGGGGTCGACAGCCCGGTCGTCGCCACCCGCACCGCGCCGCCGGTCGAGGCACCGGCACCGGCCGGCGACGCGACGGTGCTGGGGTCCGGCAGCGTCAAGGTGGCGCTGATCCTGCCGCTCTCCGGCCCCGGCGCCGCCGTGGGGGCGAGCCTGCGCAATGCCGCCGAGCTGGCGTTGCAGGAATCGCAGAGCCCCGACCTGACGATCCTGGTGAAGGACGACCGCAGCACGCCGGACGGCGCCCGGGAGGCGGCCGCCGCCGCGCTCGCCGAGGGGGCCGAACTCGTCGTCGGCCCGCTCTTTGCCGCCACGGTCCAGTCGGCCGCCACCACGGTGCGGCCGACCGGCAAGCCGGTGATCGCCTTCTCGACCGATGCCAGCGTGGCGGCCCGCGGCGTCTACCTGCTGAGCTTCCTGCCGCAGACGGAGGTCGACCGGATCATCGACGAGACCACGGCGTCCGGGCGGCGCTCCTTCGCGGCCCTGATTCCGGACACGGTCTATGGCCGCGTCGTCGAGGCGCAGTTCCGCGAGGCGGTGGCCCGCCGCAGCGGCCGTGTAGTGGCGATCGAGCGCTATCCCGCCGGCAATCCCGCCGCGTCGATCGGGCGCCTCGCCCCGCTCATCGCCGGGCCCGCCGCGCAGGCCGACGCGCTGTTCCTGCCCGACACGCCCGAGGGGCTGAGCGCCGCCGGCCCGGCCCTGACCCGCGCCGGCTTCAACCCGGCCCGCGTCAGGCCGGTCGGCACCGCGGTGTGGAACGATCCCCGGGTCTTCGCGCTGCCGGCCTTCCAGGGCGGCTGGTTCGCCGCCGCCGATCCGGCGGGCTTCACCGGCTTCAGCCAGCGCTACCGAGCCCGGTTCGGGTCGGATCCGGTGCGGGTCGCGACGCTCGCCTTCGACGCAGTGTCCCTCGCCGCGGCGCTGAACCGCCAATACGGCTCCCAGCGCTTCACCGACACCACCCTCACCAACCCCTCGGGCTTCGCCGGGATCGACGGCACGTTCCGGTTCCGCCCGGAGGGCCCCAGCGACCGGACGCTGGCGGTGTTCGAGATCCGCGGCGGCGGCGCGACGATCGTCAGCCCGGCGCCCCGGGCGCTCGGGCCCTCGGGCACCTGATCACGCCGCGAGCTCGGCCACCACGGCGTTGAGCACCGGGGCGCCCTTCGGTGTCGCGGCGATGCGCTCGCCCGGTATCCGCGCGACGAGCCCGGCCGCGACCAGCCCGGCGATGCGGTCCGGATCGAGGGGCCGTCCCGCCAGCGCGGCGTAGCGGGCGGGGTCGATGCCCTCGCGCAGGCGCAGGCCCATCATTAGGAACTCGTCGGCTTGATCGCCCGCGCTCAAGGACTCCGTCTCGACGATGCCGTGGCCCTCGCCCTCGGCCCGGGCGAGCCAGGCTTCCGGGTTGCGCTCGGTGGAGGTGCCGGTGCGGCCCCCGGGCAGGACCAGGCGGCCATGGGCGCCGGGGCCGATGCCCGCATATTCGCCGTAGCGCCAGTAGAGCAGGTTGTGGCGCGATTCGGCGCCGGGCCGGGCGTGGTTCGAGATCTCGTAGGCCGGCAGGCCGGCCGCCTCGCAGACCTCCTGCGTCACGTCGTAGAGGATCCGGGCCGAGTCGTCGTCCGGCACCGTGAGCTTGCCGGCGGCGGCAAGGCCGAAGAACGGCGTCCCTTCCTCGATGGTGAGCTGGTAGAGCGAGAGATGCTCGGCCGCCCGGGCGATCGCGCCGCGCAGTTCCGCCGCCCAGGCCGCGGGCGTCTGGTGGGGGCGGGCATAGATCAGGTCGAACGAGTACCGGTCGAAATGGGCGGCGGCGGTCTCCACCGCCCGCATCGCCTCCTCGGTGCTGTGCAGCCGGCCGAGCGTCTTGAGCGAGGCGTCGTCGAGGGCCTGGACCCCGAGGGAGACCCGGTTGACCCCCGCCGCCCGGTAGCCGCGGAAGCGGCCGGCCTCGACGCTGGTCGGATTGGCCTCCAGGGTCACCTCGATGCCGGGCGACACGCTCCAGGCCCCCGCCACCGCATCGAGGAGCGCCCCCACGGTCTCGGGCTCCATCAGCGAGGGGGTGCCGCCGCCGAGGAAGATGCTGGTGACGGTCCGCCCCGGCGCGAGGGAGGCCGCATGGGCGATCTCCCGCGCGAAGGCGGCCCGCCACCGCGCCTGGTCGAGGCGCGTGTGGCGGACGTGGCTGTTGAAGTCGCAATAGGGGCACTTCGCGGCGCAGAAGGGCCAGTGCAGGTAGACCCCGAAGCCGACGTCCCGGGTCGGATGATCGATCATCTGGCGGATGTGCCGGTGCGGGGCCGCGGATGCAAGGGGCCGGGACGTCAGACCGGCAGGCCGTGATGCCGCCGAGCGATCAGGCATTCCGGGTCGCCGGGCTCGCAGGTGCGGCAGACTTCGGGGCGCACCGCGTAGACCTTGCACGCCACGCGCTCGCCGATCCGGCCGTCGAGGGCGCTGCATCGTTCGCCCTCGCAGCGCATCCGCCCGGCCGGATCGTCGACGTAGATCGCCGGGATCCGGGCGATGTCGGCGTCGTCCTCGGTGCTGAACCGGGGCCACTCGGCCGAATAGGCGCAGCAGGCCCCGCATTCCTGGCAGGCGAACGGCGCCGGGTCTGGAAGAGCCAGGGTCACGGGCTCAGGCCCGGCGCCGCCGGCGGGATCGGGCGCGGGCGTCCCTCGTCGTCGATCGCCACGAAGGTGAACACGCCGACCGTCACCTTCTCGCGGGTCTGGGTGCGGAAGCGCCGGGCCCAGGCCTCGATCTGGATCCGCATCGAGGTGCGGCCGGTGCCGACCACCTGGGTGTAGACGCAGAGCACGTCGCCGACCCGCACCGGCCGCAGGAAGGTCATGCCGTCGACCGCCACCGTGACGACGCGCCCCTGCGCCCGCTCGACCCCGGCGATGCCGCCGGCCTGGTCCATCTGCGACATCACCCAGCCGCCGAAGATGTCGCCGTTGGCGTTGGTGTCGGCCGGCATGGCGATGGTCCGCACCGTCAGGTCGCCCTGCGGCCGCTGTGCCGCCGGGTCCGCGGCACTCGTCACGCCGTCCGTCTTGACCTCACCCGTCGTGACGTCACCCGTCTTGGCCATGCGGCTCCCCCTGGTCTCCCGCGCGAGCATAGGGCATCGAGACGCCGGAGCGCGAGCGCCCGAATCGCCGAACGCCCCGTGGTTTCATCCCCGGGCGAACGGACCTAGACTCGGCCGCACGCCATCAGCCGGAGGACGCATCATGATCCAGGGCCACCCCACCAGCGGCGCGGAAGCGGACCGCGACTGCCCGGTCCCCCTCGCGACCCTCGGGGAGATCTACCGGGCCGAGCCGGAGGACCTGCCGGACCTCCTCGACGCGCTGCCGGTGCAGACCCGTGCCAAGCTCGCCGGCTATCTCTACGCCAAGAGCCACACCCACAAGCTCGGCCTCACCGTCGCCCGCACCTGCGGCAAGGACGATCTGGTGAAGGCGTTGGGCGAGATCGGCGCCGTGGTCCACGGCCAGGCCCACCTGCCGCCGCCCAAGACGGTCCAGGCCGCCCCGGCGGCGCCCCAGGCCCGCAAGATCAGCCTGGGCGGATCGGGGTCGAAGCGCAGCTTCGATTGACCGGAAGGCGGGCCCCGTCCAGGGCCCGCCCTCCTCTCAGACGGGTTCGGTGCCGCACCACTCGGCGACGAACAAAGCCATCGCGGTGGTGATGCGCTTCAACGAGGCGAGGCTGACCCGCTCGTCGAAGCCGTGGATGTTCTCGCTCTTCGGCCCGTAGCAGAGCGCCGGCACCCGGTCGTAGAGGGCATGGACCCGGGTATCGAGGTAGCCGGCGGTCATGAAGCTCTTGAGCGCCGTCCCGGTCGCCGCCTCGTGCGCCCGGCCGAGCACCGCCTCGGCCTCCGATCCCTCCTCCAGCACGTAGCCCTCGGCGAAGAAGCCGTGGAAGGTGACGCTCGGCGGGCTGTTCGACAGGAAGGCGTCGTCGCGGGCGAAGGCCGCCACCGCCGCCTCGATCTCGCGGGCGGCCTCCGCCGCGCTCGTGCCCGGATAGAGCGCGATGCGGCAATCGATCCGGCACCAGGCCGGCACCGAGGAGGCCCAGTCGCCGCCCTCGATCCGCCCGATATTGAGGTTGATCGGGTGCGCCTCGTCCTCGAAATGCGGGCGGCCGGCCTTGTCGGCGTTCCAACGCTCTTCGAGGGCCCGCAGCGCCCCGATCACCCGGTAGGCGGCGTCGATGGCGTTCGCGCCCGTGCCCATCTCGCGGACATGGACCGGCCGGCCCCGGACCTCGACCCGGAACCACAGCACGCCGGTATTGGCGCGCACCAGCATCTCCTCCTCGGGCTCGGGGATCAGCACCGCATCGGCGCGGTAGCCGCGCAGATGGGTCATTAGGGCACCATTGCCGGTCGATTCCTCCTCGACCACCGATTGCAGGGTCACGGTGGCGGCCGGCTGGAGGCCGATGCGGCGCAGCGCGTCGAGGGCGAACAGGTTGGCGGCGTGGCCGGCCTTCATATCGGCGCCGCCGCGGCCATAGAGCCAGTCGCCCTCCACCACCGGCGCGAAGGGCGGATGGGTCCAGAGGTCGGCAGGCCCCGGCGGCACCACGTCGACATGGGCCTGGAGGATCAGCGAGCGCCCGCTTTCCTCCCGCGGCCGGTGGATGCCGACGACGATCGGCGCCTCGGAATGCTCCGGGCTGAACCTCGCGCCGCCGGGATGCGCCTCGATCTCGGCCCGGTCCATGGCGAAGCGGTCCATGGCGTAGCCGCGATCGCGAAACGTGCGGAAGACGAAGTCCTGGACCGCCTGTTCCTCGCCGCGCGTCGAGGGGAAGCGCATCAGCGCCTGGGTATGGGCGATCTGCTCGGAAAAGTTCTCGGCGACGGCGGCGGCGATACGGTCACGCAAGGCGGGGTCCAGGGGCATCGGGGGCTCCTTCGGGGGGCGGTCCGTCATAGCCCGGACGGGCGTGCGGCACCTATGCGTGAGGCACGGGCCGTCGCGCGCTCCGCGAAACAGGTCGGAGCCTACGCCCCCAGCCGCCCGATGATCTGGTCCGCCACCCGCAGCGCATTGGCGATGATCGTCAGCGTCGGGTTCACGGCGCCGATCGACGGAAAGAAGCTTGCATCGGTGACATACAGGTTGTCGAGTTCGTGCGCCTTGCAGTCGAGGTCGAGGACCGAGGTCGCGGGATCGGGGCCGAAGCGGAGCGTCCCGGCCTGGTGGGCGGTGCCGCCGATCGGCACGTCCTTGCCGAGATAGAGCGAGCGGTCGAACAGGTGCGGGTGGATGTCGAGCTTGCCGCAGAGGTCGCGCAGCTTCGCCTTCAGCCGGTGCAGGGCCTCCGCGTTGGTCTCCGTCAGGTCGAGCCTCACCTGTCCACCCTCGTAGAAGATCCGGTTCTCCGGGACCGGCAGGTCCTCGGTGGTGAGCCAGAAATCGAGGGAATGCGCGGCGATCCAGTCGAACGGCTTTTCCGGGAACCATTGCAGGAAGCCCGGCAGCCCCTCGCCGCGGATCTGCACGCCGTCCGACTTGCCGACCATCTGGATATGGCCGAGGGGAAACTCCCAGTCGTCGGCGCCGAAATAGAAGTCATTGAGGCCCAGCGTCTTCTGGAACCGGGTCGGGTTCGGGGTGCGCGAGATGGCGAGCACGGTGGCATTGTTATGCCGCATGTAGTTGCGGCCGACCTGCCCCGAGCGGTTGGCCAGCCCCTGCGGATGGGCGTCGCTGGCGGAGCGCAGCAGGAGGAGGGCCGAGGACAGCGCACCGCAGGCCACCACCACGATGTCGCCGGTGAAGACCTCGGTCGCCTCGCCGCTTTTGACCTCGACGCCGGTGACCGTCCGACCCGCCGGATCGGTCAGGAGCCGGTCGACGTAAGCGTTGGTCATCAGGGTGAGGTTCGGGTGCGCCGCGAGCGCCGGGTCGACGCAGGTCACCTGCGCGTCGGCCTTGCCGTTGGTGATGCAGGGATAGCCGTCGAAGGCGTCGCAGCGGATGCAGGCGGAATGCGGCAGCGGCGCGCCGTCGCGCTCCTCCAGCCGCACGCCGACCGGCAGGTGGAAGGGGTGATGCCCCTCGCGCTTGAGCCCGTCGAACAGCTCCTGGATCCGGGGCTCGTGGGTGACCGGCGGGTAGGCGTAGGGTTTCGGGGCGGGCGGCTCTGTCGGGTCCTCGCCGCGCAGGCCGTGGACGTAATAGAGTTCCTCCGCCGCCTGATAGTACGGCTCGAACACGTCGTACTTCACCGGCCATTCCGGCGAGATCCCGTCCGGGTGGCGGATCGGATAAAAATCCTTCTCGCGCAGGCGAAGCAGGACGGAGCCGTAGACCTTGCTGTTGCCGCCGACGCAATAGTGTAACCCGGGATGGAAGCTGGAGCCGTCGGCGCCATACCAGGTTTCGGGGGCCTGGTAGCGGGCCTCGACGAAGACCGCCTGGCTGTCCCAGTTCTCCCGCTCCCGCGGCAGGTAGTCGCCGCGCTCGAGCAGCAGGATGCGCTTGCCGGTCTGGGCCAGCCGCCACGCCATGGTGCCGCCGCCGGGCCCGGAGCCGATGACGACGACGTCGTAATGCCGGTTCCCGGTCATCGGCGATCCCTTTTTCTGCGGCAGGCGCGGGATGATGCAGGGCCGTCTGGCCGTGCCAGGGAGCATATGGCGGGGCTGGCGCGGACGTCGATGCGCCCCACTTAGCTTTTCGCACATGCACAACCGGCAGTGGGGATCCGGATGGCCAGCTTCAGCATCGCGGTCGCCTTCGGGGTGAGGCTCCTCCTGGTGATGCTGTTCCTGCCGTTCAGCGCCCTCGACAAGATCCTCAACTTTCGCGGCGCCGTCGGGCAGGCAAAGCAAGCGGTCCATGCGACCGGTCCGGCGACCGCGCTGATCCTGATCGGCGTCTTCGTCGAGATCGTGATGTCGCTCGGCATCCTCACCGGCATCGCCGATCGCTTCGCCGCCTTCGTGCTCGCCGGCTATTGCGGCGTCACGGCACTCCTCTGGAAACAGTTCTGGGCACCGGGCGATTTCTGGTCCGGCGGCAAGGGGCGGGAGCTTTTCTGGGACTTCTGGAAGAACCTCGCGCTCGCCGGCGGGTTTCTGCTCGTCACCTTCGGCACCGGGGCGGCGACGGTCGAGACGTTCGTCTCGGACCCCTTCGCCTCGTCCAAGCCCTACAGCCTCAGCGAGACCGCCCGATGAGCGACCAGACGCCTTCCGTTCCCTACTGGCACCTCTGGGCCGATGCGGACGGGATCAGCCACCAGACGGCTTGCGCCTTCACCGAGTTCGAGGAGAAGTCGATGTCGCCGCCGGCCCCGCCGCAATGGCAGGGGCAGAAGACCCATGACGGCGCCACCGTGTTCGTGACCGTGCAGCCGGTCGGCTGGACCGGCGACTGGCACCCGAACCCGAAGCCGCAATGGATCATCCCGCTCTCGGGCCGCTGGTTCGTCGAATCGATGGACGGCACCCGGGTCGAGATGGGACCGGGCGAGATCTCGTTCGGCGAGGACCAGAACGTCCGCGAGGTCGACGGCAGGAAGGGCCACCGCTCCGGCACGGTCGGGACCGAACCGGCGGTGCTGATGATCGTCCAATTCGACACGCCCCCGGCCACCGGGGCCGCCTGCCGGTTCCGGTGACGCCATGGACGGGTTCGAGATCCACGACGCGCGCTTCGCGCACTACATCCTGGGCAACGCGCCCTTGGAGGAACTCGGCTCCGGCTTCCGCTGGATCGAGGGCCCGGTCTGGATGGGCGACGCCGATTGCCTGCTGTTCCAGGACCTGCCGCGCAACCGCACGATGCGGTGGATCGAGGGCGCCGGTGTCTCGGTCTACCGCCAGCCCTCGCACTACGCCAACGGCCAGACCCGCGACCGGCAAGGGCGGCTGATCGCCTGTTCGCATCGCGGCCGCTGCCTGTATCGCACCGAATACGATGGCACGGTCACGACGCTCGTCGACAGCCATGCCGGCAAGCGGCTGAACGCGCCGAACGACGTGGTCGTGAAGTCGGACGGGACGATCTGGTTCAGCGATCCGGTCTACGGCATCTCGAACGATTACGAGGGCGGACGCCAGACCTCCGAGCAGCCCCCGGCCCTCTACCGCTTCGATCCGCGGACGAACGAGATCCAGGTCATGGCCGGCGATTTCGACGGGCCGAACGGCCTCGCCTTCTCGCCCGACGAGCGCCGGCTCTACGTCGCCGAGACCGGTGACCAGTCGAAGACGAACCCGCGCCAGTATATCCGGGTCTTCGACGTCGCGTCCGACGGCGCTTTGTCCGGCGGCGCCATCTTCCACACGATCTCGCCCGGCTATTGCGACGGGATGCGGGTCGACGAGGACGGCAACGTCTGGTCGAGCGCGGCGGACGGCGTGCATTGCCTCAGCCCGGAGGGCAAGCTGATGGGCAAGATCCTGGTACCCCACCGGGTCTCGAACATCACCTTCGGCGGGCCGGTCAAGAACCGCCTGTTCATCGGCGGCTCGCACACGCTTTATTCGATCTTCCTCGATCGGCGCGGGGTGCAGACGCCGTGAGCGTGCTTCGTCTCGCCCGTATCGCCCTGAACGCGACCGATCCGGAGCGTCTCGCGGGCTTCTATCGCGAGGCTTTGGGCTTCACCGATGGCGAGGCGCCGCCGGCCTCGGATTTCTCCGCCGTGACCGGCCTCTCCGGGGCGCGGACCGTCCCGTTACGTCTCGGCGACCAGAGTCTCGACCTCGTGTCGGTGACACCGGCCGGCCGGCCCTATCCGGGCGACGTACCCGGCTTCAGCCGGTTGTTCCAGCACTGCGCGATCATCGTCTCCGACATGGCGGCGGCGTGCGCCCGCCTGTCGTCGCATCCGGGCCGGCGCTTGATCTCGACCGAAGGGCCGGTGCGGCTGCCCGCCTCCTCGGGCGGCGTGACGGCGTTCAAGTTCCGCGACCCCGAGGGCCATCCGCTCGAACTGCTCGCCTTCCCGCCGCAGGCCATGCCCGAGACCTGGCGCGGGCGCGAGGCCAGCGGCCCCTGCCTCGGGGTCGACCATTCGGCGATCTCGGTCGCCGACACGGCCCGCAGCGTCGCGTTCTACGAATCCCTCGGCCTGCGCGTGGCGTCGCGCTCGCTCAATACCGGGCCGGAACAGGCCCGCCTCGACGCGGTCGCCGACCCGGTGGTCGAGGTGACGGGCCTCGGCTTCCCCGATGGACGGCCGCCCCATGTCGAGCTGCTGTGCTACCGCGGCAGCCCATCCCGATCGGCCCCCGCCCTCGCGGTGAACGACATCGCGGCGACCCGCCTGGTGATCGCGATGACGGATGGCGACCTCCTGGCGAGGATCTGCGCCCTCCATGCGGGGCATCTCCTCTCGCCAGGGCCGGTCCCGCGGCCCGGAGGCGGCAGCGATGCGGTGCTGCGCGACCCTGACGGGCATTGGCTGTGGCTGACGGCGGAATGACGGAGAGCGGGACCGCCCCCGATCATCACGGCTCCTCCCCCCGCCTGTCCC
>NZ_LABX01000141.1 GCF_001043915.1 Methylobacterium aquaticum
ACGGCCTGGGTGCGGCGGGCCTGGGCCTCGGCGTCGGTCTCGGCCTCGCGGCGGCCACGGCCTACCCATCATATTACGGCGGCTACGGCTATGGCGGCTACGCCCCGGTCGGCTATTACGGCGGCTACGACGTCGGGTATGGCGGCGGCTGCTACGAGGTGCCCCGCGTGCGCTGGACGCCCTACGGCTACCGCCGCGTCCTCGTGACTCGCTGCGACTGAGCGGACCCGCTCGGACAGGACGGGGCCGCCCATCGGGGCGGCCCTTTGTCGTGAGAGCGACCCGGTCAGGCACAGCCCCCGCCCGGCACCATTCTCGAGGACGGCGTCTCAAGGACGGCCTCTTCGTCTCAAGGACGGCCTCTTGGACGGCCTCTTGCCGCCTCCTCCTGCCGCATCGGCATGGCGTCGATGGTGGAGAAGAGCCGCTCGGCCGGAATCGGGGCCTCGGCAGTGAGCTTCGCCCCGCCATCCTTGCCGACCAGCACGGCCCGGAATCCCGTCGCCGGCAGGCCGAGGCGGCGGCGCAACGCCGCGGTCTCCCTTCCCTCCCCGATCGCCCGCACCACCACGAGGTCGCGCTCGCGCATCCCGGCGCCGGCCGCCTCGGCGATGCGGTCTTGTGCCGCGGCGCGGGGATCGTCGGCGGCCGCCGCAATCACCAGCACCCGGGACTTCCAGCGATAGCGGTCGAGGTCGAGCCCCGCGGACGCAGCCGGCATGACCGCCGCGAGCAGGACGGCACCGGCGAGGAGAGCGACGGGACGCGAGGACGGGAGCATGCCGGACCCCTTTGCGAGAGGGCGCCGGACGGACCGGCCCGGCGTCGGCAGGTAGGACTCCGGCACTCTCCGCCCAGCGCGACGTTGACGCGCGGGGGCCACCGTCCCAGTTGCGACGGAAACCCGCCCGCGCCTGGCCGAAACGCCTGCCGCCGGCCCGGCCATCCCCGACAGGAGACCCCGCATGTCCGACGTGAACCGCCGCATCGTCCTGGCGTCCCGGCCCCATGGCGAGCCGACACCCGCCCATTTCCGCATCGAGCGCGGGACGGTGCCGGTGGCGCATGACGGCGAGGTGCTGCTGCGCAACCGCTATCTCTCCCTCGACCCCTATATGCGCGGCCGGATGAGCGCCGCGAAATCCTACGCCAAGCCGGTCGAGATCAACGACGTGATGGTCGGCGGCACGGTGTCGGAGGTGATGGCCTCGCACCATCCCGGCTTCGCAGTCGGCGACATGGTGTTGGCCTATGGCGGCTGGCAGGATTTCGCGGTGTCGAACGGCCAGGGCCTGCGCAAGCTCGACGCTTCCGCCGCCCCGGTCACCACGGCGCTCGGCGTGCTCGGCATGCCGGGCATGACCGCCTATACGGGCCTCCTCACCATCGGGGCGCCGAAGGCCGGCGAAACCGTGGTGGTCGCCGCCGCCACCGGCCCCGTCGGCTCGCTGGTCGGCCAGATCGCCAAGCTGAAGGGGGCACGGACCGTCGGCATCGCCGGCGGAGCCGACAAGTGCCGCCATCTCACCGAAGAGCTCGGCTTCGACGCGGCGGTCGACCACCGCTCCGGCGACCTGCCCGCGGCACTGGCGGCGGCCTGCCCGGACGGCATCGACGTCTATTTCGAGAATGTCGGCGGCGCGGTGTTCGACGCGGTGCTGCCGCTCCTCAACGACTTCGCCCGGATCCCGGTCTGCGGCCTCGTCGCCAACTACAACATGACCGAGCTGCCCCCCGGGCCCGACCGGGTGCCGGCGGTGATGCGCGCCGTGCTGAGCAAGCGGCTCACTTTCCGCGGCTTCATCGTCTGGGACTTCGCCGAGCAGGAGCCGGCCTTCCTGTCGGATGTCGGCCAGTGGCTGCGCGAGGGCCAGATCCGCTACCGCGAGGATGTGGTCGAGGGGCTGGAGAACGCGCCGGACGCCTTCATCGGCCTGCTCAAGGGCCGCAACTTCGGGAAACTGGTGGTGAAGCTGTAATACCAACGGTCGTTGGAAACGACCTTTGGTTCCGTTCTCCAATTTTTGCTCAGCCTTTGACTGAGTATCGAAAATTTGAGATGGTTCATCGGCCCGATGCGTCAGCATCTTGGGCCGATGGTATAAGGGTTCACTCCTCGGGGGGGCGTCGCGTCAGGGCCCGCAACGCCCCCCGGAAGCTGCGCACGTCCTGCTCGGTCATCGCCATGCGGTGGAACATGTCGCGCATGTTGCGGATCATCCCGTCGCGCTTAGGCGGCGGGTAATAGCCGGCCGCATCGAGGTCCGCCTCCAGGCTCTCGAACAGGGCGATCACCGCCTCCCGCGGCGCCGGGCCCGAGCGCAATCCCCCGGTGAACGGCAGCACCGCCTGCCCGGCCGCCCGGCGCCACTCATAGGCGACGAGGAGCACGCTTTGGGCGAGGTTGAGCGAGGCATGGTCCGGGTCGACCGGGAAGGTGACGATGGCATCGGCCAGCGACACCTCGTCGTTCGACAGCCCGACCCGCTCGCGCCCGAACAGGATGCCGACCCGCTCACCCGCGCCGAGCCGCCCGGCCGCCTCCGCCATCCCGTCGTCGGGCCCGAAGACCCGCTTCATCTGGCCCCGCTCCCGC
Organism: Methylobacterium aquaticum; assembly: GCF_001043915.1. Taxonomy (GTDB): domain Bacteria; phylum Pseudomonadota; class Alphaproteobacteria; order Rhizobiales; family Beijerinckiaceae; genus Methylobacterium; species Methylobacterium aquaticum. The sequence continues at coordinate 2,597 of NZ_LABX01000141.1, forward strand.
GCCGTGGTGGCGAGGACGTAATGCAGGTCGGCCAGGGCCTCGGCGACGGTGGAGAAGATCCGGGCGCCGTCGAGAATGTGGGTGGCGTTCGAGGCGGTCTCGCGCACCCCCTTCATCGGCCAGCCGCCTTTCGGGTTGACGAGGCGCAGGGCGTCGAGCCCGAAATTCCCCATGGCGCGGGCAGTCATGCCGATATTCTCGGCGAGTTGCGGCTCGACCAGGATGATGATGGGGCGGTTGGGCTCGGTCATGGTTCACGCAGTCTCAACGCGGCGAGCCGGACAGCCAGCCGGTCGAAATCCTCGGGGCAGAGTTGTCGGATGCGGTCGACGCGCTTCGCCGCCTCGATCCCAAGTGTTCTACGCCCGCCGCCCGGCTCCGATTCAAGGCGGCGAGACGCTGCCAGCGGCGTGAAGTGACGCTCCTTGACGTCGCGCTCCGCGCGGATGTCACCCCAGCGCGTTGGTCCCGGCAGGTCGAGGCCAGCGAGCGCCCAGATCTCCAGTTCCTCCCACGCCTCGCAGGCGATAAGGCAGGCCCGCGGCGCAAAGTGGCTCTCGATCGTATCGAGACGGGCGCGGCGGTGCGGGTCCGCGTCACGGTCGACGCAGAGCAAGAACACGTCGACCATGCCGCGGTAGCGATCGACCACCTCCGCCAGCCGCTCCGGCTTTAAAGCCTCACCGATGCCGCCAATGAGCGGATCGTTGCAGACCCTCAGTTTCGGCCGCGCGAAGCCGAGTGAGGCGAGCAGGGAGGTCAAGTCCGGTTTGAGGATGTGCTGGTCGTTGCGAAAATCCTCGGGAATCACGAGGAATCTCATTCGGCAGCCTCGGCCGGATCGTCGAAATCGAGGGCATCCTCGAACCAGCCCGAACTGTGCAGCCGGCCGAGGGTCTGGGTTTTGCGCAGCTCGGCGACATGAGGAAGCGAAACGATACGGCGGATCACGGATCCGTCAGCATCGGCCGGTCGGTACACGACCGACGTGCTTTCGAATGTCTGCTCGCCGACAATCGTAAGCAAGTCGGGGGAATGGGTAGTCGTCACGACCTGGACGGTTGATCGTGCAACGCGACGCTCGATAAGGTCAATCAGGACGCGCATTCGGGACGGATGCAGGCCATTGTCTATCTCTTCAAAGAAGAACAGGCTCCGGCCTTGATCAGAAAGCAGGGCTGCCGCCATAGCGAGGAAACGCAATGTCCCATCGGAAGCGCTAAAGGCTGAGATCCGCCCTCCTCCCGTATCCTCCAAGAACAGGATAACTCGCCCTGTCGCGTCGGTCTCGAAATCGAAATCGGCCACTTCGAGCGGCGTCAATTCTGAGACCCAGGCAACGAGCGCATGCTTGCGCTCGGAGTCGAGGCATAGCGCCTGCAGGACGGTCGCGAGATTCTCGCCGCTTTCCCCCAGGATCGCCTGCCCTGGAAATGAAGGCTGGCGCATTGCATCGGCCGAAAGGTCCAGGAAGCGAATAGCGCCAAGTGTAGCGACAACCTGTTCGATCATATTACGCAACTCGAGCGAAACGCCGCGCCGGGCTTCGAGTTGGGTGAGTACAGGTCGATCGCGGCGAAGACTGATCCTCTTTCCGTGGCCGCGGGCGCCGTCCGCAGCGCGCAGTCGAACTGCTACATCCTCATCGTCATCGCCGGGACCCAGGGTCTGGAACACAGGTTGCTTCCAAGGACTATCCTCCGTCTGCAAAGATTCCGCCTCCACACGGAATCGGCCCCGAACATCTTGGTGCGAGACTGCAATTTCATAGCTGAACCGGCCACGGCCTTCAGTCCCAACAACAACCTTGATGGTGAAACTCGACTGCCCGAAGCGGATGATCTCAGACGTCGTTCCCCGCAACGGCGCCCACTCGCGATACCCACCCTCGCCATACTTCCCGCCAATGATCTCCGGCAGCGTGTACCCCCGCCCGATCCCATGCAGGAATCGGAACGCATCCCGCAGGTTGCTCTTCCCGCTGGCATTCACCCCGACGACGACGGTCAGCCCGCCGACCGTCAAGGTGGCATCCGCGAAGCTCTTGAAATTGCGAAGGTGCAGGCTCTCGATCATGGTCCGGCGCATGAGCTCGACCCGGATCATCGATAGAGGAAACCCGGCCCGAAATGAAGCGGCCGGCCGCGGATGGGAACCCGCAGGCCCTGACCGGCGTTCATACCCCGGACCTCCTTGCAGCCCCGGTGCCCCCGCGCCGGGGCTTTTTTCGTGACAGCCTCGAAAAACCCTTCCGTCCCGGCGCTTCCCCCTGTTTGTGCAGCGCGCTATGACCCCCCTCACGGCCGGCCGTGTGCCCACGCGGGCATGCGGGCGGCCACCGGGATCACGGAAGGCTGGATCAGACATGGCGAAGATCAAGGTGGCGAACCCCGTCGTCGAGCTCGACGGCGACGAGATGACCCGGATCATCTGGCAGTCCATCAAGGACAAGCTGATCCATCCCTACCTCGACGTTCCGTTGGAATACTACGATCTCGGGGTCGAGCATCGCGACGCCACCAACGACAAGGTGACGATCGAGGCCGCCGAGGCGATCAAGAAGCACGGCGTCGGCGTCAAGTGCGCCACCATCACGCCGGACGAGGCCCGGGTGAAGGAGTTCAACCTCAAGGAGATGTGGAAGTCGCCGAACGGCACGATCCGCAACATCCTGGGCGGCGTGATCTTCCGCGAGCCGATCATCTGCAAGAACGTGCCGCGCCTGGTGCCGGGCTGGACCCAGCCGATCGTCGTCGGCCGCCACGCCTATGGCGACCAGTACCGCGCCACCGACTTCAAGGTGCCGGGCAAGGGCCGCCTCACCGTCAAGTTCGAAGGCGAGGACGGCACCGTCATCGAGCGCGAGGTGTTCAAGTTCCCGGGCGCCGGTGTCGCCCTGTCGATGTACAACCTCGACGAGTCGATCCGCGACTTCGCCCGGGCCTCGATGAACTATGGTCTCGCCCGCAAGTTCCCGGTCTACCTCTCGACCAAGAACACCATCCTGAAAGCCTATGACGGCCGGTTCAAGGACATCTTCGAGGAGGTGTACGAGGCCGAGTTCAAGTCGCGGTTCCAGTCGGCCGGCATCACCTACGAGCACCGGCTGATCGACGACATGGTCGCCTCGGCCCTGAAGTGGTCCGGCGGCTATGTCTGGGCGTGCAAGAACTACGACGGCGACGTGCAGTCGGACACCGTGGCGCAGGGCTTCGGCTCGCTCGGCCTGATGACCTCGGTGCTGCTCACCCCCGACGGCCAGACCGTCGAGGCCGAGGCCGCCCACGGCACGGTGACCCGCCACTACCGCGAGCACCAGAAGGGCAAGGAGACCTCGACCAATTCGATCGCGTCGATCTTCGCCTGGACCCGCGGCCTGTCGCACCGTGCCAAGCTCGATTCCAACGCCGATCTGGCCAAGTTCGCCGAGACCCTGGAGAAGGTCTGCGTCGACACCGTCGAGGCCGGCTTCATGACCAAGGACCTCGCCCTCCTGGTCGGCCCCGACCAGAAGTGGCTCTCGACCACCGGCTTCCTCGACAAGATCGACGAGAACCTGAAGACCGCGATGACCGCGTGAGGCGAAGGGGGCCGGGCAGCCGCCCGGCCGCCACCCACGGTCGATCCCCCTCCCGCGGCCGCAGGGCCGCGGGAGTTTCTTATGGTCAGCTCACCCCGGTCGGCCCGTCGAGCACCGCGCGCACCCGCCGCGCCAGCTCCATCCGGCGGTAGGGCTTGTTGATGATCTCGAACTCGGTGCCGCCGGCATCCGTCCGCTCCAGCGACGCCTCGGCGTAGCCGGTGGTGAGCAGCACCTTGAGGCGGGGCTGGCGTCGGCGCGCCTCGCGGGCCAGCATCACGCCGTTCATGCCGCCGGGCATGATCAGGTCAGAGAACAAGAGGTCGACCCGGTCGCCGCCATCCAGCAGTTCGAGGGCTTGCCGGCCGTCGGTGGCGAGCAGGGTGGTGTAGCCGAAATCGCGCAGGATCGCCCTGGCCAGCTCGGCGACGTCGCGGCGGTCGTCGACGATCAGGATCGTCTCGGTGCCGGCGCGCTGCTGACCGCGATGGCCCGGGTTGGGGGCCGGACGCTCGTCGCTGTCGCTCATCGGGAAGTAGAGCCGCACGGTGGTGCCGTGGCCGGCCCGCGACTCGATCACCACGGTGCCGCCGGACTGCTTGGCGAAGCCGTGCACCATGGCGAGGCCCAGCCCCGTGCCGCGCCCCTCCTCCTTGGTGGTGAAGAACGGCTCCATCACCCGGGCCAGGATCTCGGGCGGCATGCCGAAGCCGGTATCCACCACCGAGACCGAGACGTAGCGCCCGGTCTGCGGCAGGCCGGAGGGCAGCTCGTCGGCGTCGAAGACGTGGTTCTCGGTCCGGATCGTCACGGTGCCGCCGCCCGGCATCGCGTCGCGGGCGTTGAGCAGCACGTTGAGCAGCGCCACCTCGGTCTGGGTCGGGTCGAGGCGGGCGTTCCACAGGCCCTCGGCCAACTCGGTCTCGACCGCGATTCCATCGCCGAGTGTGCGGCCGGTGAGGTCGCGCATGCCCTCGACCAGGTTGTTGAGGTTCACCGCCCGCCCGTCGAGGCGCTGCTTGCGGGCGAAGGCGAGCAGCTGCTGGGTCAGGGTGGTGGCGCGCTCGGCCGCGTTGCGGATGTTGTCGACCGCCCGGGTCATCCGGCGCGGATCGGCCGCCGGATCCTCGAGCCCCGATTGCAGGATGTCGACGTAGCCGACCACCACCTGGAGCAGGTTGTTGAAGTCGTGGGCGATGCCGCCGGTGAGTTGCCCGAGGGCCTCCATCTTCTGCGACTGCCGCAGGGCCTCCTCGGCATCGCGCCGGCGCGACACGTCGAGCTGGGAGCCGAAGAAATAGACCAGCTCGCCCGCCGTGTCGTAGACTGGCGAGATGAACAGCGCGTTCCAGAAGGTCGAGCCGTTCTTGCGGTAGTTCAGGATCTCGGTGGCGATCTCCTTCCGCTCGGCGATGGCGCGGCGCAGCTCCGCCACCGTCTCGGCATCGGTCTCGGGCCCTTGCAAGAAGCGGCAGTTGCGGCCGACCAGCTCTTCCGGCGCATAGCCGGTCATGCCCCGGAAAGCCTGATTGGCGAAGATGATCGGGTTGTCCGGCTGGCGCGGATCGGTGACGATCATCGGCATCCGCGTCGTCTCGACGGCGGCGAAGAAGATGTCGCTGTGGTGATCGGCGACGTCGGTGTGGATGTCCGCCACGGTCGGCCGGGCCCCGAGTTGGATCGGCGTTCGCTTCACACTCATCGTCGCTCCGGTGGCTCGCTGACCGAATCCCGCCCGCCGACGGAATCCTACACCCAGCGCCCCTGCACAACAGTCAACGCCACCAGGGGCAACCGCGACCGGGCGTCGCTCCGGAACTTGCGTAGGGCAGCCGATGCAAGGTTGCAATCGTCGTCGGGCGGGCCACCGTCAGGCGACAGGCAGCGCCGGTGCGGGCCTCGCGCCCCTCGACCGGGCAGATCGACTGTCACCCGGAAGCTGCGACACCGCGGAAGCGGGATCAGGCGACCGGCTTATGCTCTCACAAGAGAGGGTGATCCGGGCGCTATGCTTCGCTGACCCACGCGGAGCCGGCTCCTGCCGGCCCGGTCAGGCCGCCTTGCGGGGCACCGGACGGGTCTGGCCGGCGCCCGAGAGGGTCAGGGCGGCGTCGAGGGCATCGCTGATCGTGGTGACCAGAATGTCGGCGGAGGTCGCCCGGCGCAGGCGGTCGCGGCCTTCCGGGTCGCGCTCGCGCCAGATCGCCACCATCACGGTCACGCCCGGGATCGCCCGGCGGGCGAGGCGGGCGGCGAGGCGGATGTGGGAGGTGCTGATCGGCTCGATATAGGACAGGCAGACCAGGGCGACGCCGTCGGTGTCCGGCCGCTCGCCCTTGTTCAGGGTGTCCTGGCCGATGGTGCGGGCGGAGAGGCCTTGGCGCCCGAGCACCTGGGCCAGCATGCCGGCCGCCGCCGCATCGAACGGCCCGCGGGCGGCCACCACCAGCACCGGGGCCGGCCCTCGCCAGGCCGGCGCGAGATCCTCCGGCCGGCGCACGATGGCGGTCGCGGCCCGGTCCGGCCCGAGCGCCGCCACCGCCGCCTCGGTCTCGGCGCTACGCACCGCCGATGCCCCCTTGCGCACCGGCAGCGTGCCGAGGGTGGTCACCACGCTCTCGATCGCCTGCCCCACCGCCTGCTGGCGATCGGCGGCGAGCGCGCCGCTCGCCCGGTCGTTCTGGGCGAGCCGCAGACCTCCCAGGGCGATCTCGTCGTAATAGGTGGCGAGCGCGCGTTCCTTCAGCACCTGGCGCGCCTTGTCGATCGCCTCCAGGGGATCGCCCGCCAGCATGCGCTGGTAGAAGATCTCGGACGGCGCCAGCGCCGGCCGGTCGCCCAGCATCACGTCGAGGAAGGCCAGGCGCTCGACATGGCGCCCGAGCACCACCAGACAGACGGTGATCGGAGTGGCGAGCACGAGGCCGACCGGTCCCCACAGGAAGGTCCAGAGCGTGGCGGCGAGGATCACCGCCACCGGGGAGAGCCCGGTCGAGTGGCCGTAGAGCAGCGGCTCGACGACGTGGCCGGCGATCGGCTCGACGACCGCGAACAGCACCAAGGTTGCGATCAGCATCGACCAGCCCGGATCGACCGCCGCAGCGAGCAGCAGCGGGAAGGCCATGCCGATGACCGCGCCGATATAGGGCACGAAGCGCAGGATCGCCGCGAGCACGCCCCACAGGATCGGGCTCGGCACGCCGATGACCCAGAGACCGAGCCCCACCACCACCCCGAAGGCGAGGTTGAGCCCGGCCTGGGCGAGGAAGAAGCGCGAGAGCCGCGCCACCGCGTCGTCCATCGCCGCCGTGGTGGCGCGCAGATCGCCGGAGCCGGCGAGCCGGATCGCCCGGTTGCGCAGATCCTCGCGCTGAGCGAGGAAGAACAGGGTGAAGAGCAGGATCAGGCCGATCGTCGCCAGCGGGTGCAGCACCGGCGCCACGACGCTGCCGAGGGTGGCGAGCAGCCCGGCCTTCGCCTCGCGCACCTCGACCAGCATCGGCTTCTCGGTATCGGCCGGACCGCGCGGCTTGGCGGGCTCGGGCGGCTGCAATTCCTGGCTCAGGTCCTGCACCGACTGGAACAGGCGCTCCAGGGCACCGCCGCCGCCGGCCTGGGCGCGCAAAGCCCCGATCTTCTCGCGCATGGTCACGGTGTAGCGCGGCAGGTCCGTGGCGAGCTGCGACGCCTCGTTGGCGATCAGGAGCCCCAAGCCCCCGATGCCCGCGAAGGTCGCCAGCACGACGGCGAGCACGGCGAGCGAGCGCGGCAGGCGACGGCGCTGCAAGCCCCGCACCGCCGGGGCCAGCACGAAGCTCAACAGCACCGCCAGGGTGATGGGCATCAGCACGTCCCGCCCGAGGGACAGGATCGCGCCGATCGCCAGCACCAGCAGGCAGGTCGCCAGCGCCGTGAAGACCGGCATCGCGTCGCGCAGGCGGCGCGCCGTCACGGGATCGTCGATCATCACCCTCGTACCTGCCGGGTTTCTGTCGTCACGGAGCGGGCGGCGTGCCGAGGGCGGCGCCGATCTGGGTCAGGAGCTTCGAGAAATCGACCGGCTTCGGGTGGTAATCGTCGCAGCCGGCCTGGATCACCTTCTCGCGATCGCCCGACATGGCGTGGGCGGTGAGCGCGATGATCGGTATCCGGGCGGTCTCGGCGTCGGACTTGAGCGCGCGGGCCGCCGACCAGCCGTCGAGCACCGGCAGGTTCATATCGAGCAGGATGATGTCCGGCCGGCTGGTGCGGGCCTTCACCACGCCCTCCTCGCCGTCATGGGCGAGCACCACCTCGTAGCCCCGCCGCTTGAGCCGCCGGGACAGGAAATCCCAGATTTCCTCGTGGTCCTCGACAAGAAGGATCTTCGCCACCGCCCCCACTCCACGCTCGCGCGGCACCACGGGCCGGACGGCCGGACCGGCCGCCCCCTGGCACCACGCATCATCGAAAGATCCCGGCACAGGCCCGCCCACCGCCGAGGCCGTGGACGGGCGAACGATCCCGGAACCGACTCAAGTGGGCAGGCCCGCCCGATTGTCACCCCTCCGGCGACAGACCGAACGCCACGCATTCGGATTCCGCCCGTTCGAACGCCTGGATCACGTGCTGGTAGGAGCGCCAGGTCTCGCTGGCATGGTCGACATCGGTCGGGCGCAGCACGAACATCAGCATCGAGCGGCCGGTGACCGCGTAGGCGTCGCCGACGCCGAAGCGGGCGAGATCCTGGGTGTCGGGCAGGTTGGTATCGAGCACCCGCATCCAGGCATCGCCCCCCACCACCTCCGGCAGGGTGAACTCCACCACGTCGTGATAGGCGTTGAAGAGCAGCATCAGGGTCGCCTCGCCCCCGCGCCGGTGGATGCCGCTCGACTGGGCCCGGCCGTCGAGGACGACCGCCAGCGAGCGGGCACCGCCGTCGTTCCAGTGCTCCGGGGTCATCTCGGTCCCCGACGGCGTGAGCCAGCTCACGTCCTTGACGCCGAGATCGGCGTCGAAGGCGCCGGTGAGGAAGCGGCCGCGGCTCAGCATCGGCAGCGACTTGCGCAGGATCAGCAGGCGCTGGGTGAACTCGGCGAGGTCCCGCTCGTCCTCGCCGATCGCCTCCCAGTCGATCCAGGAGATCTCGTTGTCCTGGCAATAGGCGTTGTTGTTGCCGCGCTGGGTGCGGGCGAACTCGTCGCCGGCGAGCAGCATCGGCGTGCCGCGCGACAGGAGGAGCGTCGCCAGCAGGTTGCGCATCTGGCGCAGGCGCACGGCACGGATCTCGGGATCGTCGGTCGGCCCCTCGACGCCGTAATTGTAGGACAGGTTATGGGAGTGGCCGTCCCGGTTGTCCTCGCCGTTCGCCGCATTGTGCTTCTCGTTGTACGAGACGGTGTCGGCGAGGGTGAAGCCGTCATGGGCGGTGATGAAGTTCACCGACGCCCAGGGGCGCCGGCCGCGCTTGTTGAACTTGTCGGCCGAGCCGGTGAGGCGGGAGGCGAGCGCGGGAAGCAGGCCCTCGTCGCCCTTCCAGTAGCCCCGCACCTCGTCGCGAAACCGGTCGTTCCACTCGGCCCAGCCGGGCGGGAAGCCGCCGACCTGGTAGCCGCCGGGCCCGCAATCCCATGGCTCGGCGATCAGCTTGACCGAGGACAGGATCGGGTCCTGGCGGCAGGAATCGAGGAAGCCGCCGCCCTCGTCGAAGCCGTAGGGCTCGCGGCCAAGGATCGTCGCGAGGTCGAAGCGGAAGCCGTCGACCCGCATCTCGGTCGCCCAGTAGCGTAAGGAGTCGGTCACCATCTGGAGCACCCGCGGATGCGAGAGATTGACGGTGTTTCCCGTGCCGGTGTCGTTGATGTAGTAGCGCTTCTGGTCGGGCAGCAGCCGGTAGTAGGAGGCGTTGTCGATGCCCTTGAACGACAGGGTCGGTCCCTTCTCGTTGCCCTCCGCGGTGTGGTTGTAGACCACGTCGAGGATCACTTCGAGGCCGGCCCCGTGCATGCGGGCGACCATCTCCTTGAACTCGGAGAAGGCGAAGTCCGGCACCGCGGCGTAGCGGCGGGCCGGGGCGAAGAACGAGAGGGTGTTGTACCCCCAGTAATTCACCAGGTCCTTCTCCAGCAGGTAGCTGTCATTGACGAAGGAATGGACCGGCAGAAGCTCGACCGAGGTGACGCCGAGGCTGCGGATATAGGCCAGCACCTCCGGGGTGCCGAGGCCCGCATAGGTCCCGCGCAGGCGCTCAGGGACGGCCGGGTGCAGCTTGGTGAAGCCCTTGACGTGGGTCTCGTAAAAAACCGTCTTGTCCCAGGGCACGGTCGGCTTCTGGTCGCGGCCCCAGGTGAAGGCCGGGTCGATCACCCGGCCCTTGCGGGTGAAGGGGGCGCTGTCGCGGGTGTCGAAGGTGGTGTCGTCGCCGCTCTCCATCACGTAGCCGAACAAAGCCGGGTTCCAGGTGACGGAGCCGACCAGCGCCTTGGCGTAGGGGTCGAGGAGGAGCTTGTTCGGGTTGAAGCGGTGTCCGGCCTCCGGCTCGTAGGGGCCGTGGACCCGGTAGGCGTAGATCGTGCCCGGGCGGGCGTCGGGCAGGTAGCCGTGCCAGACCTCGTCGGTGTATTCGGGCAGGGCGATCCGCTCGATCTCGGTCTCGCCCGAATCGTCGAACAGGCACAACTCGACCTTGGTGGCGTGGGCGGAGAACAGCGCGAAGTTGACGCCGAGGCCGTCCCAGGTGGCGCCGAGCGGGAACGGCCGGCCCTCGCTGATGCGCGAGGCGCGCCGGGCGCGAGGCGAGGCCGCCGGGGCTTCCGGGGCGGGCTTGGACGTGAGTTCCATGTTCATGGGGGCGTTCGACGATCCCGGAGGCGAGAAGCCTGACTGTGGGCTGAACGCGCCGGCCCTCGCCCAAGCTCCCGCCCCATCGTCAAAATTTCGCAGGCCTGCGAGCCCGAGGTGGAATCGCGCGGCGCTGCGGAGCCGCGGCCGCGCTCGCGGGTTGCCGAGGTTCGCAAGGTGGCGGGAGGGTGCGATGAGCGCGACGGTCGCGGACGTGATGAGCAGGGACGTGGAGTTCATCCCCGGGGACGCCCCGGTCCAGGAGGCCGCTCTGCTGATGGGCGAACTCGATGTCGGCGCCCTGCCGGTCGGCACGCCGGACGCCCTCGACGGGGTAATCACCGACCGGGACATCCTCTACCGGGTCGTCGCCCAGGGGCTCGACCCGCGCGGGGTGCGGGTGAGCACGGTGCTGTCGCGGCCGGTCGTGTCCTGTGCGGAGAGCGACCCTTTGCGCGCCGCCCTCGATCTGATGGCCGCCCACCATGTCCGGCGCCTGCCGGTGCGGGCGGCGGGCGGGCGCGTCACCGGCTGGATCACCCTGGCGGACCTGTCGCGGGCGCTGCTGCTCGGCGGCGACGCGCTCCAGACCTCGCTCAAGCGGCTGACCGAGGAGGCGTGAAACCCGCTACGCGCCGCTGGCTGCGGCGGCGGCGTTGGCGCGCTCGGCCTCCAGGATGGTCTGGCGGGCGAGGTAGCGGGTGACCAGCGCCTCCACGTCGCGGATCGTCTCCTCGACCAGGTGCCCCTGGAGCCGGGCCCGGGGATCGTCGGGTTGCAGCTCCTCGCGCTCCTGGAGCCGGCGCATCGCCTGCTTGACCACCTGGTAGACGGCCTCGCGCTCCTCGCGGCTCATCGCCGGGGAGACGGCCCGGGCGACCAGGTCGGTGAAATCGGACATCGGGGTGCTGCTCGTCCTTGACGTGTTCGGGCGCCCCATGCGCCTCGCACGGACCTGCGCCGGGACCGACGGTCATTGTCGACGACCGTCGGGTCTTACATGTTGTGGTCCTTGACGCCGGCGATGAGCAGGCTGCTGCAGCCCCAGATCACCAGGAAGGCGAAGAAGGCCACGAACAGGGCTTGCCCGCGCATCGGCACGGTCGAGAGCTCCGGCCGGGTCGGCGGCACGAAGACCGCAAGGTAGACGTGCTGGCGGTTCGCCGCCACCCGGGCACGGTCGAACATCGTGGTGGCGGATTCGTTCAGGCGCTCGGCGATGGTGCGCTCGACCATCAGCCCCTCGTATTCCAGGATCGCGTCCGAGACGTGCCGGCCGCCGACCGCCATCCCGTCGCTGGTCAGCGACTCCTCGAGCTGCTTGATCTGCTGGTTGGTGGCGTTGAGGCTCGCCAGGATGGTCTGGATCGAGCGCGACTTCTCGTCGAGGCCGGAGCCGCGCAGCACCTGGAGGTCGTTCTCCGCCTTGATCTTGTCCTTGCGCAAGGAGACCAGGCTGGTCATCGTCGCCTCGGCCGACTTCGCCGGGTCGATGATGCCCCAGCGGTTGCGGAACTGCCGCAAGGCCAGGTGGGCCTTGCGCATCCGCTCCTCGCTCGCCGCCAGATCGTCCTGGCTGTGCTTGAGCATGTCCTGCTGTGCGCGGGACGAGATCGCGTTGATCAGCGCCTCGGCGCGGGCCACGACGTGGCGGCTGATCGCCAGCGCGTCGTCGGGCGTGAACGCCTGCACCGTCAGGGTGATCACGCCCGAGACGAGATCGATATGGACCTGGACGCGCTTGCGCCAGTATTTCAGGAGCTGCTCGATCGGCTTGTCGCCCGGATAGCGCGTCCAGAAATCAGCCTCGTCGCGGGTGAACATCCGGACGATGTCGAGTTCCTTCTGGGCGCTCTCCACCATCGCCTGGCTCTGGATGTATTCCTGGACGATGTAGCTGTCCTGGCTGTTGTTCTTCTGGATCAGGGACGAGAACTCGCCGAGCTGGACGTTGCCCATCGGCTCGACCTCGCCGCGGACGGCGAAGCGGGCCTCGACCACGTACTGGTCGGCGGCGAAGACGAAGAGGTAGATCCCCACCGCGGCCGTCGGCAGCAGCACGAAGAGGCTGATGTTGCGCAGCAGCCGGTGCATGACCCGGTTCTGCATGCCCTCGTGGGGCAGCAGCGGCACGCGGGTCCAGCGCAGCGGGTTGAGCAGGGCCGGCAGCCGGCTTCCGGGAGAGACCGGCTCGACCGTCTCGGCGTTGCGGCGCAGGTCGGGCACGGTGCGTCGCGCGAACGCGATCATGCTGCCGAGCCTGTCGCGCCGTTTGACCTCGTCCGCGTCCATCCTGCCTGATTCCCCGTGCGGCGCCGGCCGCCCTCGTGACCCCGATGGTCCGGGTTTTCGATGCTGCGGTTTTCGGCCTTTTTAATGGCGCCTCACGCCCCCCGCAGGGCCGCGGCGAGGCGGGTCCAGGCCGCCTCGTCCGGGGGCAGGCCGAAACGCAGGCGCCCCGGCGCGGCCTCGAACCGGCGCACGAAGATCCCGGCGCGACCGAGACGCGCGAACAGCCCCGAAGCATCGCGGATGTCGACGGTGCGAAACAGCACCGTGCCGCCGACGATCCGGCCGCCGGCGGCATCGAGCAGGCCGTCGAGCCGGGCCGCGTCGCGGCCCCGCCTGGCTGCGGCCTCCCGTCGCCAGACGGCATCCGCGAGGGCGCAGCGGCCGATCGCGATCGCCGGGCCCGACACCGCCCAGGGCCCGATCGCGCGGCGCAAGCGGCCGATCAGCGGCTCCCCCGCCACCGCGAAGCCGAGCCTCACGCCCGCGAGGCCATAGGTCTTGCCGAAGGAGCGCAGCACCAGGCCGCCCGGCGGGGGCGCCCCGCACAGGCTCTCGACCGGTTCGAGATCGGCGAAAGCCTCATCGACCACGAGCCAGCCGCCGCGCGCGGCCAGCCGCGCCGCCACCGCCGCAAGGTCGCGGGCCGGCACCACCCGCCCGTCCGGGTTGTTCGGGTTGACCACCACCACCACGTCGGCCGCGGTGGTCAGGTCCGGCACTGCCGCAACGGCATGCCCGGCCCGGGCCCAGGACGCGGCGTGCTCGGCATAGGTGGGGCCGACCACCGCGACGCGGCCGGGAGGCCGCAGCCGCGGGATCAGGTCGATCAGCGCCTGCGTGCCCGGCGCGGCGACGACATGGTCCGGCTTCGCGCCATAGGCCCCGGCCGCCGCGGCTTCGAGGGCGGCGAGATCGGCCGGGGCCGGCAGCCGCGTGAAGGCGCTGGCCTCCAGGGCCGGCCACGGATAGGGGATCGGGTTGATCCCGGTCGACAGGTCGATCCAGGGCCCGGGGGCCTGCGGAAAGAGCCGGCAGGCTTCGCCGAGGTCGCCCCCGTGCCGGATCGATCCCTCCTCCGTCTCGCTCGCCATCCCATCCACGCCCGATGACCGCCCTGCTGCACCCGCCCGACAGCCTCCCGGTGCTCGTCCTCGCCCTCGCGATCGAGGCCGCCCTCGGCTATCCGGACCGCCTCTACAGGCTGGCCGGCCATCCTGTCACCTGGATCGGCGCCCTGATCGCCGCCCTCGACCGGCGCCTCAACCGGGAGACCGATCCGCCCGGGACGCGGCGCCTCGCCGGGGTGCTGGCCCTCCTGCTCGTCCTCGCGGCGACGGGGCTCGCGGCGGGAAGCCTCGCACTCGCCTGCGGGGCGCTGGGGTTCCTTCCGGGTCTCGCGCTCTGCGCGGTGCTCGCCGCGAGCCTGCCGGCGCAACGCAGCCTGCACGACCACGTCGCCCGGGTGGCGCAGGACCTCGACCGCGACGGCCTTGCCGGCGGGCGCCGGGCGGTAGCGATGATCGTCGGGCGCAACCCCGAGACCCTCGACGAGGCGGCGCTCTGCCGTGCCGCGATCGAAAGCCTGGCGGAGAATTTTTCGGACGGCATCGTGGCGCCGGCTTTCTGGCTCGGTGCCGGGGGCCTCGCCGGGGGGGCGCTCTACAAGGCGATCAACACCGCCGACAGCATGATCGGCCACCGAACGCCGCGCCACGACGCCTTCGGCTGGGCCGCCGCCCGCCTCGACGACCTCGTCAACCTGCCGGCCTCGCGCCTCACGGCCGGGCTCGTCATCCTGGCCGCCGCCTTCACCCCGGGGGCCGATGCCCGGGGCGCACGTCACGCCGTGCGGCGCGATGCCGGCCGCCACCGCTCGCCCAATGCCGGCTGGCCCGAAGCCGCGATGGCCGGCGCGCTGGGCCTGCGGCTTGCCGGCCCGCGGGTCTACGGCACCACCCGGGTCGAGGATGCCTGGATGGGGTCGGGCCGGGCGGAGGCGACGGCCGACGACATCGTCCGCGCGCTCGCGCTGTACCGGCGGGCCTGCGGGTTGCTGTGGGGGCTGGCGGCGGGGCTGGCCGGTCTCGCGCTGCTCGCCTGAAACAGCGGATCTCGCGCCCCGCCGTGCCCGTCAGTTCTCGCCCGTCGAACGATTGTCCCTTTCAGGAGCGAGACCGCCCCGGAAAGGGATCATTCCGCCCTCAGCGCCGCGCCGGCGCAGGCCCCCCGGCCTCGGCCGCGGCGTGGCGCTTCAGGACGCCCTGGACCACGAACACCATCACCACCCCGACGACGAGGCAGGCGGCGAGGAACAGCATCGGCACGAGCTTGCTGCCGCTGACGTCGCCGATCCACGGCACGACGTTCTGGGCGATGAAGCCGCCGAGATTGCCGACCGAGTTGATCATCGCGATGCCGGCCGCCGCGGTGGCGCCGCGCAGGAAGGTCGGGGGCAGCGACCAGAACACCGGCTGGCCGGAGAAGATCCCGGCGGCGGCCACGCACAGGCAGGCGAACTTCACCGCGTCGCCGGGCAGCACCACGCTGAGGATCAGGCCCAGCGCCCCGACGAGGGCCGGGCCGGCGATGTGCCAGGTGATCTCAGCCTTGCGCGCCGCGTGCCGGGGCACCCACCACAGGGCGAGGCCGACGCAGATCCACGGGATGATGTTGATGACGCCGTTCATGGTGTTCGACACGCCGAAGCCCTTCACCACGGTCGGCAGCCAGTAGCTCAGGCCGTAGGCCGCGAGCGGGAAGGCGATGTAGAGCAGCGCGAGCAGCACGACGCGGATGTCGGCGAGCACCCGGAACGGATTGCTGTGGTCGGTCTGCGCGGTTCCGGCCGCCTCGCGGGCCAGGGTGTCGGCGAGCCACTTCTTCTCATCGGCGCCGAGCCAGGGCGCCTTCTCGGGCCGATCCGGCAGGATGAAGAAGACCACGACGGCGAGCAGCACCGCCGGCACGCCGGTGGCGATGAACACCCATTGCCAGCCGCGGTAGCCGAGCGTCCCGTCGAGGTCGAGGAGCGCGCCGCCGATCGCCGCGCCGACGGCGTTGGCCACCGCGCTCGCGATCATGAACCAGCCGACCATCCGGCCGCGGAAGACCTGCGGGAACCACAGGGTGAGCGCGTAGAGCACGCCGGGGAAGAACCCGGCCTCCGCCGCGCCGAGGAGGAAGCGCAGCACGTAGAACATCACCGGCCCGGTCGAGAAGCCGAGCAGGATGGTGATCAGCCCCCAGGTCGCCATGATGCGGGTGAACCACACCCGGGCGCCGACCCGCTCCAGGATCACGTTCGAGGGCACCTCGAACAGGAAATAGGCAAGGAAGAACAGCGAGGCACCAAAGCCGTAGGCCGCCTCGCTGAGCCCCAGGTCCCCGACCATCTGGAGCTTGGCATAGGAGACGTTCTGCCGGTCGATATAGGCGATGAGGTACATCAGGCCGAGGAGCGGCATCAGCCGCCAGGTGATCGTCGCGATGGTGCGGGCGCCGAGGGCATCCTGTTGCGGGTCCGCCCCGTTCTGGTCTGCCATGGGGCCTCCTCCCGGCCGTTCGCGATATTACGTCTTGGGGGCGCTCCTTAATCCCTCGCTGGCCGGGACGATAGTGTTGGGGACATCACACCCCCAGGATGTTAGCCCTTGCTCGCCGGCAGGGTGGCCTTCAGCGCCTCCCAGCCGTCGCGCAGGCCGAGACGCAGCCCCTCGAAGGGCCGGATCTCCGGCCGCTCGCCGCGGTGATGCACCACCACGGTGGCGGTGCGCCCGACGGTGAAGCGGTCGCGGTCGACACCCGGATCGAGGGCGATCCGCACCGGCACGCGCTGGGCGAGGCGCACCCAGGCGAAGGTCGGGTTGACGTTGGCGAGCAGCGACGAGCCGGCGCTGCGCTCCCGGTCCTCGATGCCGGCGGCGACGCTCTCGACCGTGCCGGTCACGTCGCGGTCCTCGCCCATCAGCCGCACGGTGACCGGGTCGCCGGGATGGATGCGGTCGAGCTTCGTTTCCTCGAAATAGCCCTGGACGTGCAGGGTGTCGCTATCGACCAGCGCCATCACGGCCTTGCCGATCCCCACATAGGCGCCGGGGCGCAAGTCGAGGTTGCTGATGCGGCCATTGACCGAGGCGCGAACCTCGGAGCGGGCGAGGTTGAGACGGGCGAGGTCGCGGTCGGCCACCGCCTGATCGTAGGCGGCCCGGGCGCTCTGCTCGGCGGCGAGCGTCGCCTCCAGCTTCTGCTGCGACACGACGTTGTCGCTGAGCTGGCGGTAGCGGGCGAGATCGGCTTCCGCCTGGACGAGGTTCGCCTTGCGGCCGGCCACCACGGCCTCGGCCTGGCGAAGCGCGAGGCCGAAGCGGTCCGGATCGATGCGGAACAGCACGTCGCCGCGCTTGACGCGCTGGTTGTCGCGCACCTCGACGTCGCGCACCAGCCCCGAGACGTCGGGAGCGACGCCGACCACCTCGGCCCGCACCCGCCCGTCGCGGGTCCAGGGGGCTTCGAGGTAATAGTCCCAGAGTGCCATCCCGACGATGACCGCAAGCGCCAGCATGGCGGCGGTGACGGCGAAGCGGCCGAGGAAGGCGAGCGCGCGGGTCATGGTCTCGACTCGTCAGGTCAGGCGGCCGGCGAGCGATACGACGCCGCCCAGGCACACCAGGTAGAGGCAGAGGTCGAAGAGCGGCCGGTGCCAGACCAGCCGGTAGAGCCCGAGCGCCCCGATCAGACGACGCAACACCAGGCTGATCAGGAAGGCGAGCAGCGCCCAGACCAGCAGGGCCGGCACGAAGACGCCGGAGAGGTCGATATCGGCCATCAGGCGGCCTCCCTCGCGAGCAGGGCGGCGCCCGGCGGCGGCGCCTCGGAAAACAACGCCCGGCGCAGGCCGACGAGGCCGAGGAGCGCGTCGCGCCGGGCGTCGTGTCCCGACGCACCGCCGGGCGCCGCCTCGATCCGCGCGAGCGCCGCGTCGATGCGGTGGAGCACGGTGTCGGAAGCCGGGCCGCGCGGCCCATCGTAATGGGCGGCCACCGCGTCGAGGACGTCGTCGAGGGGCGCGACGGCCTCGGGGGGCAGGCCGTGACGGGCGCGCCGCAGCGCAACGAGGTTCATGCCGACCCGGAGCGCCGCCAGGGTGTCGATCCGGGTCAGGTCGCTGTCGGGTCCGGCGGCGGCCAGCCGCGGCACCAGGAGGCCGAGGCGGTCGAGCATCAGGTGGGCAAAGGCAATCCGGTCGCCGCGCCCGCGGCGGCGCGCCGCCCGGGCGAGGTCGGCCCGGCTCGCCGCGACCAGCCGGCGGGCGCCGTGCTCGGCCCCGACCGAGCGTACCAGCCGCGTCACCACGGCGGCGAGCCCGATGCCGCCGACGAGGGCGAGGCTCGCATTGACGTAAGCCCCGAATTCCGCGCTGTAGCGGTCCTGGATCGCCAGCAGGGCATTGCCGTTGATGCCGAGCGCCAACCCTACCGGCAGGGTCTTGGGATCGCTCATCAGCAGGCCGCACAGGATCAGCACGGGGGCCAGCACCAGGGCGAGGCTGATGAAATCGTGCACCAGCGGCATCACGCCGAACAGCAGCCCGCCGACCCCCACCACGGCGACACCGGTCCAGAGGGCGAAGCTGAGGATCATCGGGACCGGATCGTCCTGGGCCGCGAACAGGCAGCAGAGCACCGCGCCCATCATCGCCGCGGTGGCGCCGTCCGGCCAGGCGGTGACGATCCACACCGTCACGCAGGCGACGATGCCCAAGAACACGCCGAGGGCGGAGCGCAGCGCCATGCCGTGGTCGCGGTGGCGCGGGGCCCGGCCGCCGAACTCGCCCGCATAGGCCAGGGGCTCGCGCAAGGAACCGTCGCCGCGACGGATGCCGTCCTGCAACGCCCGGCAATCCCGGCCGATCGCCACCAATTCGCGCAGGCGCTCGATCAGGCTCGCCCGCACCAGGGCGGTCCAGGAGGGATGGGCCGGGAGAGGACGGTCGGCGGCCTCGATGCGGGCCATGAGCGCCTCCACCCCGGCGGCCGGCGCGCCCTGCGCCGACCACGCCTCGACCTCGGCGAGCAGGCCGCGCAGCTCCGGCGTCAGTCCCGAGAGCGCCGTCAGGGCCGCGATCCGGTCGGCGAGGGAGGAGAGGACCGGCAGCAGCATCAGCATCCGGCCACGCAGGAGCTGCACCAGAGGCACCGCCCGGCTCTGGGCCGAGGTGTCGTAGGCGAGATGGGCCGAGAGCGCGTCGATCTCGGCGGCCTCCACGGCCAGCCGCAGGCGCCGGGCCCGGAGGGCGGGCGCCTCGCCGACGCCTGAGAGCACGTCGCCGGTCCAGCGCCCGGCTTCCGCCAGCCAGGCACCGACCCGGGCCGCCAGCACCGGCCCGACCGGCTCAGGCAGGACGAGGCTCGCCACCAGGGAGGCGCAGAGGATGCCGAGGGTAATCTCCTCGGCCCGCGACACCGCGATGTCGAAGATCGCCTCCGGAGTGGCCACCGCCGGGAAGCCGATCAGCGCCGCGGTGTAGCCGGCGAGCATGAACAGGTAGGACCGCGGCGTGCGGTCGAGGAGCGAGAGGTAGAGGCAACCGGCGGTCCACAGCGCCAGGGCCAGGGTCAGCATCTCCGGGGCGTTGACCAGGGCGGGCACCATCACGACCGTCGCCGTGACGCCGATCAGCGTGCCGATCACCCGGTACAGGGCCTTCGAGCGGGTGGCGCCGGAGAGCGGCTGCATGGTGATGTAGACGGTCGCCATCGCCCAGTACGGCCGCGGCAGGTCAATCCACAGGGCGATTCCGAGGGCGAGGAGCGCCGCCCCGCTGATCTTGAGGGCGAACAGCCATCGGCGCCAGCCGGGCAGCATCACGGGCGCCCTCCGGGGGCCGGGCACGGCGCGGCATCCTCGGACCCGCCGGCGAGGCGCGCGCCCTGGATCGCCGCCCTCGGGCCCTCGGCCTGGAGCGCGCGCAGGACCTTCAGGGCCGCCAGCAGGTCGTCGTCGCCGATATCGGTGAAGACCGCGTCGCGCAACCTGTCGAACCGCGCCTCGATGGCGGCGGCGCGGGCCCGGCCCTCCTCCGTCAGGTCCAGCACCTTGGCGCGGCGGTCGGTCGGATCCTCCCGGCGGGTGACGAGGCCGGCCTCGCAGAGCTGGTCGAGGACGCGCACCAGGCTCGGCCCCTCGACGCCGAGCGCGTCGGCGAGCGCCGTCTGGCGCAGGTCGCCGCCGAGACGCCCGATCAGCAGGAGCGGCAGGGCCGTCGCCTCGGTGAGCCCGTAGCCGGTCACGACCTCGTCGGCGGCCCGGCGCCAGACGCGCCCGGCCTGGAGCAGGGTCAGGGTGAGGGATTGCAGGAGGTCGCGTCGCATCGCCGTCGCGTCATCCGACCCTTGCAGGAGCAATGATTGATCGGCCTCATAGATAGGATGCTAACGATTTGACCTGAAGCGCGCCCTGCGCGGGTCCGCCATGCGCCGGACCGCACGGGCGTGAGCAACCGGCCGACGGGCGCGACGGCTCTTCGCCGGACGCTACGGCTTGGCGGCGACCACCGCATCGCGGTCCGGGGTCCAGTCCAGCTCGACCACGGTCTCGCCGTCCTGGCGGTTGTAGCGCAGGGCGGTGAGCCGCATCGCCCGCAAGGCCGCGGCATCGTCGGCGCGTGGGCACTGGACGGGATGGTGGGCACGCTGGGTTCGGTCCAGCATGCGCCCGAAGGCGGCATCGAGGGACGGCATCGCCGCGATGGTGGAGAACGGGGCCGACAGGTAGACCGTGCGGGCCGGTCCACGGGCGAGGCAGTAGCGCCAATCGGCGGCGGCCGGGGTGGCGGCCAGGACGAGCCCAGTCGCGGCGCCCAGGAAGACAGCCTTCTCGAACGCGGCGTTCAGGTACGGGATTCGCATCGAATCGGGGATCTCGGAACGGGCCTCGGGGCCGTCCCGATGGGAGGCGCTTGCGGCGCCAGCAAGGCGCCCGGCTCAGGCCCAGGCGGAACTCTCGACCTCTTCGGCGTCGAGACTCAAGCCCCAGACCCGGGCACCGTCCTCGGTGACGAGCCAGGCTTCGCCGGTCCGGTCGCAGAAAACCTCGTCGGCCCGGCCGAGCACCCGCGCGGCGGCGTGGCGCACGGTCGGCGCCTCGATCGACAGGTCGTGACGCAGAGGGACCCCGCCGCGGTCGCGGGACGTGGAGAGCAGGCGATAGAGAGGCATGACGAACGAACTCCGAAAGACGATGGGGTCTGGTGATCCCGGATGTCTGGCGTGATCGGCGGTTGCCTTCTGGTGTCGACCCGTTCCTCCCGCCGCGGTTCCCCCCCCGCCGCCATTCCTGCCACATCGGGAGGCGCGCCGGGGGCTCGTCCGCGGCAGGCTCAGACCGCCGCGGGCTCGTCGCTGCTGTCGCCCGGAGGCGACGTTGACGATTCCTTTTAACCGCGGCTGCGGACCGTTCAAGAGTGAAGTCGGCCGATGTCACCCCGAGGCAGCGGCGGCGGGCGGCGGGATCGGCCGTTGACACGGCCCTTCTCCTCGCCCTTGTGGAGACGGGCCAGTGCCTGGATCGCCAATGTATTGTCTCAATGGCCCACGATGCTGACGCATCGGGCCGTTGACCCATCTCGCATTTTCGATTCCAAGCCAGAGGCTTGGCGAAAATGCGAGAACGGAACCAAAGGTCGTTTTCAACGACCGTTGGT
>NZ_LABX01000142.1 GCF_001043915.1 Methylobacterium aquaticum
CGGCCTTCATCGCCACCGCCTTCGCCCAGGAGGACGCCGAGGCGGCCCGCCAGCAGTGGCGGCGGGTGGCCGATCAGCTCCGGCCCAAGGTCCCGAAGCTGGCAGCCCTCATGGACACGGCGGAGACCGACGTGCTGGCCGACATGGGCTTCCCCGCCGCCCATCGCGCCAAGCTGCACTCCACCAACCCGTTGGAGCGCCTCAACGGCGAGATCAAGCGGCGCACCGAGGTCGTCGGCATCTTCCCCGACGAGCCCTCGATCCGCCGGCTCGTGGGCGCGATCCTGCTCGAGCAGAACGACGAGTGGGCCGTGCAACGTTGCCGCTACATGACCCTGGAAAGCATCGCCCCGATCGGCGATGATCCTCTCGTCAGCCTGCCAAACCTCGCAGTCTGACCAGTCCGGCCCTGCCGGTCATCGTGGTGGATCACACACAGCTACACCACGCCCCGGGACACGATCCCGGACGCCTTTCCTGACGCTGCTGCGGCGGCAGATGAACAGTGCCGTGCATCGCCGGATGAACGTGCTGCTGCTGCGTGATGATGGCTGGACGCCACACCAGAGCGCGATCGCCCTCTATCTTGACGAGAGTACGGTGGGCGAGCATCGCCGGCTCTACCTTGATCAAGGTCGAACTGGCGTGGAGAGCCCCGCCTATGCTGGGCGGGTCTCTCGCCTGTCGGCGGACCAACGAGCGGTGTTGGCTGCGTGGGTGACGAACGCGAGGTGCCGCACACGGCAAGGCTGTCTGCGCGCAGATCGAGGCCGTCTTCGGCGTGTCTTACGCGGTGCATGCCATGGCCCGCCTGCTCGGGCAACGGCGCCTCGGCGGGCTGGACCCGGGCGGTGGCGATCCTGGAGGAGTGGGGGATGGGCACGCGATTCGACCGGCATGCCTCTTCCTCCATTCTCATGCGTGCGTCGGACCGCTCATAGAATATCACCAGTCCGACGCAGCGAACCGAACACCTCGCAGACCCACCGACGTTCGATATTTGACCGTTGCCGGCCGATTTGCTTGTCTCCACGTCCCTGCAACGATCACGGACGACCCGATGCTCCGTCTCCTGCCTCTCACCCTCGCGGCTGTTCTGGCGCAAGCCGGCCTCGCCCAGGCCGGTGCCTTGAAGATCCAGGGCGTCGGGATCAGCCGCGACGTGGAATGCGAGGGCAGGGATGTCGGGATCTACGGTGCAGAGAACGAGATCGCGCTCACCGGCCGGTGCGACGTCATCACGATGCACGGCTCGGGCCACACGGTCAGCTTCAAGGAGGGGGCGGGCCTCTCGGTCTCCGGCGTCGACAACACGGTCACGGGCGGCCGGGTCCGGGACATCACCGTGAGCGTGACCCGGAATGCCGTCACGGCGACGCTCGTCGGCGGAGAGCAGCCGGGCCGATTGAACACCTCGGGCTCCGACAACCGGGTCTCCCTGGTCCTGTCCGGCCCGACGCAGCTTCGCGTGACAGGCGCCGACCACACGGTGGAGTGGGCCCGCGCCGAAGGGGCACCGAGCCCCGAGGTGACCGCCTCGGGCGTCAAGAATGTCATCAAGCGCAAGCGGGAGGCGGCGCGCCCGACGCCATGAGCCCCCGGCTCACCCCCCGGGCGCGAACAGCGCCCGCTCCGCCTCCACCACCGCATAGATGTGCTCGGCCACCGCGCGGATGCGGGCGAGGTCGCGGCTGTCGGCGTGCATCATCAGCCAGAAGCTGCGGATCAGCGACACCTCGTCCGGCAGCACGCAGGCGAGGTCGCTGCGCCCGGCCGCCATGAAGCAGGGCAGAACCGCGAGGCCCAGACCCGCCACCGTCGCCTGGAGCTGGGCATTGAGGTTGGCGCTGCGGAGCCTCGCGCTCGCCCCCGGTGCGACCTGGTGCAGGTAGTCGAGTTCCGGCGAGTAGAGCAATTCGTCGATGTAGCCGACGAAGCGCTGGCCTTCGAGGTCGCGGCGCTCCCGGATCGGCGGGTGCCGGGCGAGATAGGCGGGAGCGGCATAGAGCTTCAGGGCGTAATCGGTGAGCTTGCGCCCGACGATCCGCCCCTCCGGCGGCAGGCTCAACCCGATGGCGATGTCGGCCTCGCGCTTCGACAGGCTGAACAGCCGGGCGGTCGCCACCAGCTCGATGTCGAGGTCGGGATGGCGCTCGATCAGATCGGTCAGGCGGGGGGCCAGGAAGGCACTGCCGAAGCCGTCCGGTGCGCCGATCCGCACCGTGCCGACGAGCTGCGATGCCGCCCGGCCGATCGCCGCCTCGCCGTGGATGATCGCCGATTCGACCGCGTCGGCGGTCGCCACCAGCGCCAGCCCCGCCTGCGTCGCAGTGTAGCCCGAGGCCCGGCGGTGGAAGAGCTTTTCGGAGAGCCGCCGCTCCAGCCGGTCGATGCGGCGGATCACCGTGGCGTGGTCGACCCCGAGCCGGCGCGCCGCCGCCGAGACCGTGCCGGCCCGGTGCACCGCCAGGACGAAGCGGTAATCGTCCCAGCCATCTCCCCTCGCGCCGTCCCGTTCCCGCATCCGCGCACACCCGTTCCGCTCTCCCGCCCCTTCCGCTATGGGGATCGCCAGGGCAAGGTGGCCCCAACACAATCGATCCAGGGAGGATCCGTCATGGCGCGCGAAGTCGGGCACTTCATCGGCGGCGAGCACGTTCCCGGCCGCTCGGGCCGCACCTCCGACATCTACCAGCCGATGACCGGCGAGGTGATCGGGCGCCTGGCGCTGGCGAGCCGGGCCGAGATGCGCGCGGCCATCGAGAACGCCGCCAAGGCGCAGGTGGGGTGGGCCGCCACCAACCCGCAGCGCCGCGCCCGCGTGATGATGCGCTTCCTCGACCTCGTCGCCCGCGAGATGGACAGCCTCGCCGATCTGCTCGCCCGCGAGCACGGCAAGACCATTCCCGACGCCAAGGGCGACATTCAGCGCGGCGTCGAGGTGGTGGAATTCGCCTGCGGCATCCCGCATCTCCAGAAGGGCGAGTACACGGAAGGCGCGGGGCCCGGTATCGACATCTATTCGATGCGCCAGCCGCTGGGCGTCGTCGCCGGCATCACGCCGTTCAACTTCCCCGCCATGATCCCGATGTGGAAGTTCGCGCCCGCCATCGCCTGCGGCAACGCCTTCATCCTCAAGCCCTCGGAGCGCGATCCGGGCGTGCCGATGCGGCTCGCCGAGCTGATGATCGAGGCGGGGCTGCCGGCCGGCATCCTCAACGTCGTCAACGGCGACAAGGAGGCCGTCGACGCGATCCTCGACGACGACATCATCCAGGCGGTCGGCTTCGTCGGCTCCTCCGATATCGCCCAGTACGTCTATGCAAGGGCGACCGCGAGCGGCAAGCGTGCCCAGTGCTTCGGCGGCGCCAAGAACCACATGATCATCATGCCCGACGCCGACATGGACCAGGCGGTCGACGCCCTGATGGGCGCCGGCTTCGGCTCGGCCGGCGAGCGCTGCATGGCGGTGTCGGTGGCGGTGCCGGTTGGCGAGAAGACCGCCGACGCGCTGATGAGCAAGCTGATCCCCCGGGTCGAGAGCCTGAAGATCGGCCCCTCGACCGACCCGACCGCCGATTACGGCCCGCTCGTGACCAAGGCGGCGCTCGACCGGGTGCGCAACTACGTCGAGATCGGCCTGAGCGAGGGCGCCAGGCTCGCGGTCGATGGCCGGGCCTTCAAGATGCAGGGCTACGAGAACGGCTTTTACATGGGCGGCTGCCTGTTCGACCACGTGACGCCCGAGATGCGGATCTACAAGGAAGAGATCTTCGGGCCCGTGCTGTCGGTGGTGCGCGCCAAGGATTATGCCGAGGCGCTGCGGCTCCCCAACGAGCACGAATACGGCAACGGCGTCGCGATCTTCACCCGGGACGGCGACGCGGCCCGCGACTTCGCCGCCAAGGTGCAGGTCGGCATGGTCGGCATCAACGTGCCGATCCCGGTGCCGCTGGCCTACTACACCTTCGGCGGCTGGAAGCGCTCGGGCTTCGGCGACCTCAACCAGCACGGGCCCGACGCGGTACGCTTCTACACCAAGACCAAGACCGTCACTCAGCGCTGGCCGTCCGGTGTGAAGGAAGGCGCGCAGTTCTCGATGCCGGTGATGCAGTAAGCGCGACGGGACGTGCGGGCGCCGGATGGCGCCCGCACACGGCGCGTCAAGATCAAGACAGAACAGGAGGAACCGCCGCCATGACCCTGTTCACCCTCCCCGAGGACCAGATCGCCATCCGCGACATGGCGCGCAGCTTCGCCGCGGAGCGGATCGCGCCGCATGCCCTCGACTGGGACGAGCGCAAGCATTTCCCCCTCGACGTGCTGCGGGAGGCCGCCGGCCTCGGCATGGGCGGCATCTATATCGCGGAGGAGCATGGCGGATCGGGGCTCACGCGGCTCGACGCCGCCCTGATCTTCGAGGCCCTGAGCCTCGGCTGCCCGACCGTGGCGGCGTTCCTGTCGATCCACAACATGGCCGCCTGGATGATCGACCGGTTCGGCTCCGCGGACCAGCGCGCGCGCTTCCTGCCTCCCTTGTGCCGCATGGATCAGGTCGCCGCCTATTGCCTGACCGAGCCGGGCTCGGGCTCGGATGCCGCGGCGCTCCGCACCACCGCCCGGCGCGAGGGTGACGATTACATCCTCGACGGCGCCAAGCAGTTCATCTCGGGGGCCGGCGCGGCCGACCTCTACGTGACGATGGTCCGCACCGGCGAGGCGGGCCCGAAGGGCATCTCGACCGTGGTGGTGCCGTCGGACGCGCCGGGCCTCTCCTTCGGGCCGAACGAGCGCAAGATGGGCTGGAACGCCCAGCCGACCCGGCAGGTGATCTTCGACGGGTGCCGGGTGCCGGTCGAGAACCGCCTCGGCGAGGAGGGGATCGGCTTTCGCATCGCCATGGCGGGGCTCGATGGCGGCCGGATCAATATCGGCGCCTGCTCCCTCGGCGGCGCACAGGCCGCCCTCGACAAGAGCCTCGCCTACATGGCGGAGCGCAAGGCGTTCGGGCAGCGCCTCGACGCATTCCAGGCGCTGCAATTCCGCCTCGCCGACATGGCGACCGAGCTGGAGGCCGCCCGTGCGCTCCTCTACGGCGCCGCCGCCGCCCTCGATCGGAAGGATCCCGACGCCACCCAGCGTTCCGCCATGGCCAAGCGCTTCGCCACCGATACCGGCTTCCGGGTCGCCAACGAGGCGCTCCAGCTTCACGGCGGCTACGGCTACCTGTCGGAATACGGGGTGGAGAAGATCGTCCGCGACCTGCGGGTGCACCAGATCCTGGAGGGCACCAACGAGATCATGCGGGTGATCGTGGCGCGGGGCCTCGTGGCGGGCTGACGACGGCGCCACGGGGCCGTCGATCATCGCAGAATCAGAAACCAACAGAGGACACGCTGAGCCATGACGCAGATCGCCTTCCTGGGCCTCGGCAACATGGGCGGGCCGATGGCCGCCAACCTCGTCGCGGCCGGTCACGCGGTCACGGGCTTCGACCTGATGCCGGACGCCCTCGCGGCGGCCCGCACCGCCGGCGTCACGGTGGCCGACAGTGCCGAGGCCGCGGTGACAGGGGCCGAGATCGTCGTCACCATGCTGCCGGCGGGGCGTCACGTGCTGTCGGTCTACGAGGCGGTTCTGCCGACGGTCGCGGTGGGCGCCCTGATGATCGACTGCTCGACCATCGACGTGGCAAGCGCCCGGGTGGCCCACGGCAAGGCCGCGGCCCAGGGGCTCGCGAGCCTCGACGCGCCGGTCTCCGGAGGCGTCGGCGGCGCCAAGGCGGCGACCCTGACCTTCATGGCGGGAGGCTCCCCGGACGCCTTCGCCCGGGCCGAGCCGGTCCTGGCCACTATGGGCCGCAAGGCCGTGCATTGCGGCGAGGCCGGCGCCGGCCAGGCGGCCAAGATCTGCAACAACATGATTCTCGGCATCTCGATGATCGGCGTCGCCGAGGCGTTCGTGCTGGCGGAAAAGCTCGGCCTGTCGCACCAGGCCCTGTTCGACGTCGCCTCGACCTCGTCGGGCCAGTGCTGGTCGCTCACCACCTATTGCCCGGTCCCCGGCCCGGTCCCGGCCTCGCCGGCCAACAACGACTACAAGCCGGGCTTCGCCGCCGCCCTGATGCTGAAGGACCTGCGCCTGGCGCAGGAGGCCGCCGCCGGGGCCGGCGCCGCGACGCCCCTCGGCGCGCAGGCGGAGGCGATCTACGCCGCCTTCGCGGCGGCCGGGCAGGGAGGCACCGATTTCTCGGGCATCATCCGCCACCTGCGGGAGGCGGGGCGGGATTAAACCAACGGTCGAAAGAAAACGACCTTTGGTTCCGTTCTCCAATTTTCGCTCAGCCTTTGACTTAGAGCATTTTCCGACGAAGTGGATACCGGGTCGTCTCAGAAAATGCGGCAAAATCAAACGGCTAGAGAAGCTTCGCGATGGCAACGCGATCGTGAAGCTTCTCTAGTATCGAAAATTTGAGATGGTTCATCGGCCCGATGCGTCAGCATCTTGGGCCGATGGGATTAGTCCAGCCCGTCACGCCGCCGGCGGCGCACCGAAGACCCGGCGGGCATAGGCCGCCAGGGTTTCGCCCGCCTCGCCGCCGCTCCGGAAGGCGATGTGGCCGTCGGGGCGCACCAGCACCAGGGCCGGCCGGCCCTCCACCCCGTAGGCGCCATGCGCCCTGCCGTCGAGGTCCGAGAGGACCGGGACTTCCGCGCCGTCGAGCACTGGGCCGGCCAGCACGAGGCGGGGGCGGATCCATGGCCAGGGGGTGACCGCCCGGAGGGCATCGCGCAAGGCCGGATGCGCCTCGACGGAGCGGCCGTCGAAGCAGAGGAGCGCCCAGCCGGTGGTCCACCCGTCCGGGTTGGCGAGAAACCGGAACAGCGAGGTCGTCTCGCCGCGATGCGTCACCTCAGCATCCGGGGCGCGCTCGCCGGGCTTCGGCCCCGATCGCAGCAGGGGCCCCAGCCCGGGGAGGCGATCCTCGTTCAGGGGGCTCTTCGGGTAGGACACTCCCATCTGCTGCATGTCGTCGGTTCCCTGGAGCAGCGAGCCGAGATTTGGCAGGGCCTTGGCGGCAAGCCCCAGCACCGTGTCGGTGATGGTGCCGCGATAGACGGTCCAGCGGAAGCCGCGGGCCTGCTGGGCGCTCAGCCGGGCATGCTCGCCGCCCCGCTCGCTGTCGTAGGACGCGAGGACGACAGGTTGCGCCTCGCCGCGCAGGGTCATGGCGAGCCGCCAGGCGATCTCGACCGCGTCGTGCAGGCCGGCATTCATGCCCTGGCCGCCGATCGGCAGCGACAGGTGCCCGGCATCGCCCGCCAGGAACACCCGGCCCCGGGCATAGGCCGGCGAGACCCCGTAGGCGAAGCGGCTATGGGTGAGCCATTGCGGATCGGTCAGGGTGAGGGTGTCGTCCCCCGTCACCTCCCGGGCCAGCGCCTGGATCTCGGGGAGGGTCGGGTCGCGGTCCGGCACGCCGGTATCGTCGGCGAGGAAGAACAGCCGGTGGTAGCCGCCCCAGACCGGCATGATGCCGGCGAAACCCCGCTCGTAGTAGAAGAACCAGAGCTGGTCGGGATGCTGCGAGCGGCGCCAGGACAGCCGGGCGTCCACCTGCCGGTTCATGCAATCGGCGAGCCGCACGGGCTCGAAATCCAGCCCGAGACGGGCGCGGATCGTGCTCCGGGCGCCGTCCGCCGCCACGAGGTAGCGGCCGCGCCGCCGCTCCTCCGGTCCGTCCTCGCCCCGCCGCAGGACCACCGTGACGCCCGTCTCGTCCTGGACGACATCCGTCACCGTGACGCCGCGCTCGATCCGGCCGCCGCGCTCCGCGAAGGTGCTGCCCAAGGTCCGCTCGATCACGTCCTGGCCGCTATACAGCACCTCCGGGAAGGGGCTGGCGACGTCGGCGATGGGGATCGGGGTCGTCGGCGTGCCGTTGACGAAGAAGTTGATCGTATGGACCGGGTAGGCCTGCTCCGCCAGGGCGTCGCGCAGGCCGATCCCGGCCAGCAGTTCCTGGGGCCGCGCCCATAGGTTGTTGGCCCGCGAATACGCCTTGATCTCGGTGCGCTGCTCCAGCAGCAGGCACGAGACGCCGTGATGGCGCAGCGCGCAGCCCGTGGTCAGGCCGACCGGCCCGGCGCCGACCACGATCACGTCGGCATCGACGCCGTGCGGGGCATGATACTGCGGGTCATGGGACGCCGTCTGGGACTCGGTCATTCTTCACTCTCCTGTCGGGGCGCGCCGGCGAGGGTGGCGATGTGCGCGTGCGAGGCGTCGATCCGCTCCTGAAGCGTGCGCAGGAGCCGGACGGCCGCCGTGATGGCCGCGGGCGGCAGGCCGTCGGTCAGCCCGTCCGCCCAGCGGTCCTTGCGCGCGATGGCCCGGTGATAGGCGGCCTCGCCACTCGGGGTCATCGCCACCAGGGCGGCGCGGCGGTGGTGGGGATTGGGCGCGAGCCGGACCAGCCCCTCCGCCTGCATGTCGTCGACGACGCGCTGCACCGACTGACGGGCGAGGCCCATGTTGCGGGCGATGTGGGCGACGGGCAGCGGCGCCGGAGCGAGCGCGATGGCGCCGAGCACCTGCCAGCGGGCACTGGTCAGGCCGAGATCCTGGACCAGCGCGTCGCCGGCTTCGATCAGGCCGCCATTGAGGCGGAACACCGCGAGGGCGAGGTCGGAGAAGGCGTCACGGGCCGAGGGGCGGTCGCCCGGCGGATCGGCGGATGAAACTGGCATGCAGCCCCCAGATCGGAAGTCGACTGTCGAATGGACAGCTTACTGTCGATTGGGGTGGCAACGGGCGGCTGGTCGATTGGTTCTGGATGCGGGACGCGCATCGCGAGCGGCGTGTTGCATCACGACAAAAATCGGCCGCCGGGCATCAGCCCCGCGGCCGTGGGAGACGGGCGGGCCGTCAGGCCCGCCGAGATGGCTCAGCCGATCGAGCGATCAGAGGCCGTTGAACTTGTAGCTGAACCCGGCGCGGACCAGGTTGCCCTCGGTGGTGAAGCGCGAGGTGTAGGAGCCGCGCGGCTGCGGGCCGACGCCGCCATTCACCGCCAGGGCGGTGTTGTTGACGAGCACGTTGCGGCTGCCGAGGTCGTAGTGCAGGTACTCGGCCTTGATCGTCACGGCCTGGGACTGGATTCCGAGCAGGCCCAGCAGGCTGAAGCGCGCCAGGAACGAGTCGGTCGGCAGGGCGTACTCGATGCCGCCGCCATAGGCGTAGCCGGTCGCGAGATCGTTGTAGCGGCCGCTATAGGCCAGGGCCAGTGGCGGGTTGGCGCCGGCCGTGGTGTAGAAGTTGGCGCGGTAATCGACGCCACCATAGGCGAAGCCGCCCATGCCGTAGACGAAGAGGCGGTCGAAGGCGTAGCCGGCGCGGCCGACGACGGTGCCGAGCCAGGACAGCTCCTGGCGGAAGGCGCTCGGGTCGGAGAAGCCGTTATTCGCGGCCAGCTGCGGGCCGAGATAGAAGGTGTTCTTGTGGATGTCGGTCCAGGCCCAGTCGGCCTGGATGCCGACCACGAAGCCCGACCCCGGCGTGAACTGGTAGTTGTAGCCGAAGCCGCCGCCGATATTGGCGAGCCCGTCCTGCTCGTTGCGCACCGATGGCGGGCGACGCAGGGTCGCGACGTTGCCGATCGTGTTGGTCGGCGCCAGGTCGTTACCCACCGTGGTGATGCGCTGGCGGTCGGTGAAGGTGTAGTCCGTGTGCAGGCCGGCATAGAAGCCGGTCCAGGTAAAGACCGGAACCGCCGTGAAGACCGGCGGCGGGGCGGCGCGGCGCGGCAGGTCCGCGGCCGAGGCCGCTCCGGCGAGGAGCGACGTTGCGGCGCCGGCGAGCAGGAATGTCTTGAACACGTGAGGCGCCCCGTTGAGCGAAATTGTGCCCGCAGGCTAGCTTGGGCGTGTCCGGGCGCCTATGACCGCCGCGCCACACCTGTCGGTTGACCGGTCGGGTTTCTGTGTTTTTTCCGTGCCCTGCCGCAAAAGCGCGCCCGGCCGATGGCGAGGAGCCATGTCCACACCAGACATGTCGGTACCCGGCAAGCCTGCACGAGAGGGCGCGCGCGCCCTGATGATCCAGGGCACCGGCTCGGATGTCGGCAAGTCGCTGGTGGTCGCGGGGCTCGCCCGGGCCTATGCGCGACGGGGCCTGCGGGTGCGTCCGTTCAAGCCGCAGAACATGTCGAACAACGCTGCCGTGACGGTCGATGGCGGCGAGATCGGCCGCGCCCAGGCGCTCCAGGCCCGGGCAGCGGGCGTGCCGCCCTCCGTGCACATGAACCCGGTGCTGCTGAAGCCCCAGAGCGAGGTCGGCTCGCAGGTGGTGGTGCAGGGCCGGATGGTCGGCACGACGCCGGCCCGGGAGTACCAGACCTGGAAGCCGCGGCTGCTCGCCGCCGTCGTCGAGAGCTTCGGGCGCCTGCGGTCGGAATCCGATCTGATCCTGGTCGAGGGGGCGGGCTCGGCCTCGGAGGTGAACCTGCGCCGGGGCGACATCGCCAATATGGGGTTTGCCCGCGCCACCGGCACGCCGGTGGTGCTGCTCGGCGACATCGACCGCGGCGGGGTGATCGCCAGCCTCGTCGGCACGCAGGCGGTGATCGATCCGGAGGATGCCGCGATGGTGCGGGGCTTCCTCGTCAACCGCTTCCGCGGCGATCCTGCGCTGTTTGCCGACGGCATGAGCCTGATCGCGGCCCGCACCGGGTGGCAGGCGCTGGGGCTGATCCCGCACTTTCCCGAGGCCGCCCTTCTGCCGGCGGAAGACATCCTGGGGTTGCGCGGCGCCGAGCGGCCGGGGGGCCGGGTGGTGGCGGTGCCGGTTCTGCCCCGCATCGCCAATTTCGACGACCTCGACCCCCTGCGGGCCGAGCCGGGGGTGAGCGTCGTGCTGGTCGAGCCCGGCCGGCCGATCCCGGCCGAGGCCGACCTCGTGCTGCTGCCGGGTTCGAAGACCACCCTCCCGGACCTCGCCTTCCTGCGGGCGCAGGGGTGGGACATCGACATCCTGGCCCATCGCCGCCGCGGCGGGCGGGTGCTCGGCCTGTGCGGCGGCTACCAGATGCTCGGCACGTCCTTGAGCGATCCGCACGGCATCGAGGGGCCGCCCGGCACGGTGGCGGGGCTCGGGCTCCTCGACGTCGCGACGGTGCTGACCGCCGAGAAGCGGCTGGCCGCCGCGAGCGGGGTCAGCCTGCCGGACGAGACGCCGTTCACCGGGTACGAGATGCATGTCGGCGAGACCGACGGGCCCGATTGCGCCCGGCCGCTGCTCCGCCTCGCCGATGGCCGCCGCGACGGCGCGGTCTCGGCCGATGGCCTCGTCTGCGGCACCTACGTGCACGGGCTTTTTTCCGACGAGGGCCAGCGCGCCCTGTGGCTCTCCCGCCTCGGTGCCGCGCCGGGGCCGGAGGCATACGAAGCGGTGATCGAGCGCGTGCTCGACGGCCTCGCGGATCATCTCGAGGCGCATGTCGATTGCGACCGGCTCCTCGCCCTGGCGACGTAGCGCAGAGACCGGTGTCACCTTACGAAACCGTCATCTTTTCCTCAGCATCGGTTCAGCCGGCGAGGTGCGTCATCCGCGCCTGACGGAGCGGGAGGGCACGGGCATGGCGGTCGATCCGCGTCGGACGGCGCTCGGCCTCGGGCGGTTCGGGCTCGGCGCGAGGCCCGGCGACCTCGTGCGGGCCGAGCCGATCGAGGAGGTCCTGCGCCGCGAGATCCTGTCGGGCCTCGTGCCCCTGCCGGGCGGGCCGGACCTGTCCGCCGCCGCGACGCTCCTGTCGGCTCTCCAGGCGGAGGAGCAGAGCCGCAAGCTCGCCCGGGCGGCGAGCCCCGACGCTCCGATGCCGGAAGGCCCGCCGGCGCCGCCGATCCAGGAGCGCATCTACCAGGCCGAGGTGGCGGCCCGCCTCGGCCTGGCGCGGGACGCGCCGGTCGGCTTCGTCGAGCGCCTGGTCTGGTTCTGGGCCAACCACTTCACGGTCTCGGTCGTGCGGGGGGCGCAGCTGCGGGTCAGCGCCGGCGCCTTCGAGCGCGAGGCGATCCGCCCGCACGTGCTCGGGCGGTTCCGCGACCTCCTGCTCGCCGCCGCCACCCATCCGGCGATGCTGATCTATCTCGACAACGTCGCGTCGGTGGGCCCCAACTCCCCGGCCGGTCAGCGCCAGAGGAAGGGCCTCAACGAGAATCTCGGCCGCGAACTCCTGGAACTGCACACGCTCGGGGTCGATGGCGGCTACACGCAGGCGGACGTGACGGCGCTCGCCCGCATCCTCACCGGCTGGTCGGTGCTGCGCGACGGCCATGCCGAGGGTCTGCCGGGCGCCACCGCTTTCCGGCGCGGCGCCCACGAGCCGGGGCCCGTGACGCTGCTCGGCCGCACCTATCTCGATATCGGACCCGAGCAGTTGCGCCTGGCCCTCGACGACCTCGCGACGCATCCGGCGACGGCCCGCCACGTGGCCTTCCGCCTCGCCCGCCACTTCGTCGCCGACGACCCGCCCCCCGCCCTGGTGGCACGCCTCACCCGCACCTTCCTCGACCAGGACGGCGACCTGTCGCGGCTGGCGCTGGCCTTGATCGAGGCGCCGGAAGCCTGGGACCCGGTGCAGCGCAAGATCCGCTCGCCGCAGGAATTCCTGACCGCGACACTGCGCGGCCTCGCCCTCGCGCCCGATCCCAGGATGGTAACGGGCGGGCTCGCCGCGCTCGGCCAGCCGTACTGGTCGGCCCCGGCCCCGAACGGCTATCCCGACGATGCCGGGACCTGGGCCTCGCCGGAGGGCATGCGGGCGCGGCTCGACCTCGCCGCCCGGACCGGCCAGCTCGCCGCCGGCACCGACCCGATGGCCCTCGCCGAGGCGGTGCTGGGGCCGCTCGCCACCGACGAGACCCGCACCGCCCTCCGCCGGGCGGAGAGCCGGCCGCAGGGCGTCGCCCTCGTCCTGATGGCCCCCGAATTCCAGCGACGGTGATCGCCATGACCGCATCCTGCAACGTCCCTCCGAGCCGCCGGGCGATTCTCGGCACCGCCGGCGCGCTGTTCGCCTGGGGGGCGATTCCCCGCACCGCCTATGCGGCCCCGGGGGCCCGTGATGCCCGTCTCGTGGTGGTGATCCTGCGCGGGGGCCTCGACGGACTCTCGGCGGTGGCGCCCCTCGGCGACCCGGCCTATGCGGACCTGCGGCCCGGCATCGCGCTCACCCGCGACGGGCCCGCGGCGGCGCTCCCCCTCGACGGCTTCTTCGCCCTGCACCCGGCCCTGCCGACCTTCGCGCGCCTCTACGCCGCCCGGCAGGCCCTGGTGGTGCACGCCGCCGCCACCGGCTACCGCGAGCGCTCGCATTTCGACGGGCAGGACGTCCTCGAGAGCGGCCAGCCCAGCCCCGGCCACACCGCGAGCGGCTGGCTCAACCGCCTCGTCGCCGCCCTGCCGGCCGGGGAGGGCATCCCGCCCCGCACGGCGTTGGGGGTCGGCGTGGTGCCGCCGCTGATCCTGCGCGGGCCCGCTCCCGTCCTCGGCTGGGCGCCGCCGCGCCTGCCGCGGGCGAGCGACGAGCTGGCCCGCCGGGTGCTCGGCCTCTACCAGGCCCGCGACCCGGCGCTCGCCGCCTCCCTCGCCCACGGCCTCGACACCGACGCCCTGGCCAAGGGAGGCCCGAAGGCCGCCGGCGGCCTGCGCGGGATCGCCGAGGGGGCGGCCCGGCTGATCGCCGCCGATGATGGCCCGCGCATCGCCGCCCTGGCGCTCGACGGCTGGGACACCCACGCCGACGAGGGCGGCGCCACCGGCCGCCTCGCCGGCCTGCTCGGCGGCCTCGACGGAGTCTTCTCCGCCTTCGCCGAGATCCTGGCGCCGCGCTGGTCCGACACCGCGATCCTGGTCGTCACCGAGTTCGGCCGCACCGCCCGGGTCAACGGCACCACCGGCACCGATCACGGCACCGGCACGGTGGCGTTCCTGCTCGGCGGCGCGGTGCGCGGCGGCCGGGTGCTGGCGGACTGGCCGGGCCTCGCCCCCGCGCAGCTCCACGAGGGCCGCGATCTCGCCCCCACCCTCGACGTGCGGGCGGTCGCCAAGGGCATGGCGGCCGACCTGTTCGGCCTGTCGCCGGCGATTCTCGGGCGCAGCGTCTTCCCGGGGACGGAGGCGTTGCGGCCGGTGGGGGGATTGGTGGTGTAGGGGGCGGCGCGCTCGGATCCGAACCGCCCATCTCCGGTCTGATACCAACGGTCGTTGGAAACGACCTTTGGTTCCGTTCGCGAATTTTCGTCAAGCCTCTGGCTTGGCATCGAAAATTTGAGATGGTTCATCGGCCCGATGCGTCAGCATCTTGGGCCGATGGTATCAGCGTGAACTGCCGGACAATCAGTCAAGTCCGGGACCGCCTGGAGAGGGGATCCCGGGCTTCATCTCGATGGGGCCGGATCAGGCGGGAGCCCGGTCACACAGCCTGCCCGATCTCCGATCCGGCCGCTCCCTCGATCGCCGCCTGATACTCCGCGAGGCTCGGCACCGCCGCGGGCAGGGTCGGGATCGTGGTCTCCGCCAGTTGACCACGCGCCGCCATCAAGGCGTCGAGCAGGAGCGCGGTGTCGCGGCTGAACGGGAGCAGGAGCCCGCCGCCCTGGGCGCGGATGCGCTCCGCCGGGGCACCGATGTCGAGGGCGACGACCGGATAGCCCGCCGCCCATACCTCCGACAGGACGTAGGAATAGGTCTCGGGCCAGACGCTCGACAGGAAGACGTAGTCCGGATCGGCCTCGGCGAGGAGCCGCGGCAGGTCCTTCGGGTCGTAGGCGCCGGTCACGGTGAGGTTGGGAAGGCCCTCGATCCGGCGCCGGTCGGCGACGCCGCCGATCACCGTGAAGGCGATCGGCCGCCGCTCCCGCGCCGCGCGCTCGGCGAGCGCCACCACCAGCTCGAACCCCTTGTGTGTGCCGATGCCGCCGACGAGCGCGACCCGCACCGCGCCCGTGCGCCCCTGGCGCGGCCGCACCGGGGGCGGTGATGCCGCCTCGGGATGCGGCACCACCGCGATGCCGGAGAGGCCGAGGCGGCGGGCATAGCGCTCGGCCGTGTCCCGGGAGGGCGCCACCAGGTGCCGCGCACCGCGCAGGATGCGCTCGTTCGTCGCCAGCCAGCCGTCGAGGCGACCGCCCATCAGGGCGTTCTGATCGGCGTAATCGTATCCGACGCCGCGCACCGTGCAGTGGCGGCAGGCGTCGGGGGGCGGCTCCTCGCAGTAGACGTCGCGCCCGTCGACGAGATGCACCTTCGGGCAGTACCACTGGAAGTCGTGCAGCGTGACCGCATAGGGCCAGCGGCCCGAGAACAGCCGGTCGAGGACGGCCGACCCGTAGCCGAAGCGGGCATTGAGGTGGAGGTCGATGGCGATGCCGGCCGCCTCCAGGGCGTCGAACAGGCCGAACAGCGCGTCGGGCCGCAGGGTCACGCGCGCGCGGGCGATGTCGAGGGTGAGGGCGAGGCGCTGGCCCATCGGCGCGAGGTGGCCGATCTCGTGGTCCGGCGCCCGGGCGAGCCGGCGGATGTCGTCGATGTAGCGCATCGCCCCGCCGCCGAGCCCGTGGCCGACATGCAGCGTCAGCCGCCGGATCCGCGCGGCGAGCAGGGAGCCGAGCACGGCGAGCCGCAGCGGCTGGAGCGGGTCGGCGGCGAGGAAGCCGTCGATCTCGTCCTGATACTCGGGATAGAGGGCGACGAGCCGGGCGTGGTTGCGCTCCAGAATCGCCAGACGCTCGCTCTTGCCGAACGACACCGAGCCCTCGTGCTCGACATACGTATCGGTGGCGGCGACGTGGATCCAGCCGAGGTCGCGGGCGGTGAGGCACCAATCGACCTCCTCGCAATAGCCCCGGCCCCATTCGGGCGAGAACCCCCCGACCTCGTCGAGCGCCCGCCGGTTCAGATAGAGGCAGAAGCCGACCCCCGTCGGGATCGTCACCGGCGGGACCGATGCCGCCTCCAGGGCGGCGTCGATCGCGGCCGGCCCGAGGCCGAGGAGCGGGCCTTGCGCCTCCGGCATGTCCGGGAAGCCCAGGATCGTGGCGTTGTTCGAGAGCGGCGTGGCGCTGGCGATGCCGGGGCCGCGGTGGCAGGCGCGGGCCAGCTTCTCCAGCGCGCGAGGCGCCAGCACCGTGTCGGCGTTGACGAGGATGCAATCCTCGCCCGGCTCCAGGAGCGCGAGACCGCCATTCACCGTGCCGATGAAGCCGAGATTCTCGCGGTTGCGCAGCACCGTCAGGCCCGGATGCTGCGCGGCCGCGAGGTCGTCGAGAGCGCGGGTCACCGCGGGATCGGGCGAAGCATCGTCGATCACCAGCGCGCGCCTCCGCCCGGGGGCAAGCTGCGGCAGCAGCGAGGCGAGGCAGGCTTGGAGGTCGGCAAGCCCATTATAGACCGGCACGATCGCGCAGGCCGGCGGCGGCGTGCGGCCGGTCTCCGGCCACACCTCCGGCACGGCCGGCTCGGCGAAGGCGAGGCGTGCCCCGCCGCCGGGCCGCACCGCCGCCACGAGACGATCGCGCACGGCGCGGCGCTCCTTGAGCGAGGTCGCCGGCTCGCTCCGCAGGAGGAGCGCCCGCGCCTCGGCCCGGGCGAGGTCGATCGTGCTGCGCAGGTGGCCGATCACCTCGCCGGCGCCGACCGGGCCGACCGCGATGTCGGTGCCCGGCTTGAGCGCGCCGGGCGGAAACGCGAAGGCGGCGAAGTGCCGGCCGAACAGCTCCAGGATGTCGGATCGCCGATGGGTCTCGACCTGCGCCACCTCCTCGCCGTTGCGGACGGCCCGCACGAGGCACGGCCGGTCGGGCCCGGCCGCATCGAACACCCAGCCGGTGACCCGGCTCGGCGCCTCGACGTGGAGGCTCGCGCGCAGCCGCGGCGCGTAGGCGCCCAGGCTCGCCACGGTGTCGCCGGCCCGCACGGCGATCGTGTGCGGCTGCCCGTCGAGGGCCCAGGCAGGCAGGGTGAAGCGGAAGCCGTTCCAGCCGCCCTCGCGGCCGCCGAAGCGCAGCTCCGGCCGGTAGATCCCGGGCCGGACCGGCTCGCCGTCCACGCCGTCGATCACGAGATGCACCGCCGGGAGCGGATCGGCGGAGAGCGACGAGACCCAGCCGTCGAGGACGCCGCCGACAATCCCGTCGAGATGGAGCGTGTGCCGCCCCGGCCCGACCGCGATCCGCTGCTGGTCGGCCCGGCCGGGCTCGGTCACCGTCAGCCGCAGGGTCGTGGGGGCGGCGAGCAGCGCCGGATCGAGGGCGGCATGCAGGTAGGTGGTGCCGTTCTCGGTGAAGCGGCGCTCGATCGGCAGGTCGTGCTCGCGTTCGCCGGATTGCGCCAGGGTGAGCCCGACCGTGTCCGGATCGGCATCCGGGTTCAGGGCGACCAGGATGCCGCAATGGTAGAGCCGGCTCCAGGCGACCGGGCCCGGGGGCGGCACGAACCACTGGCGCCCCGTCTCGGCGAGGCGCCGTGCGCGTTTCAGGATCGTCACGTCGCAAGAGTCCGCACACAGGAGGGAGCTGTCGGCGCGGGGCCGGCGGCGATCGGGTCTCCGCCTCGCGGAGACCTGAGCCGTCTGCGACTTGCCGCCGGGGCACGGCCGGGTCAAGTCGTGCAGGGTCACATCGTTCCGTGGCAGCCGATGACGGCCTCGAGCACCTGGTCGGGAGCGATGTGGTGCAGCATGTGGCCGGCGCCCTCCACCGCGACGAGGCGGCTGCCGGGGATCTCCCGGTGCAACGCCACCGCCTGGTCAGCGTGGGAGACCAGGCGGTCGCCGGTGCCGGACAGGATCGTCACCGGTGGGCGCAAGGCAGCGTAATGCGGCCGGAGCGCGAAGGCGTCCGGCACCATCAGCACCGATTCGGCCGCGGCGCTGCGCAACTGCGACGGCCGCAGCACCATCTCGATCGGGAAGTCGCGGGCGAAGCGCGCCGGCACCGGGCTCGGGCCAAACAGGCGGGCCAGGATGCGCGGCCACAGGAGGCGGCCCGCGACAGGGGCGACGGTGTGGCTGAGGAGATCGCCGAGGCCCGGCAGCCCTTGCGGGGCGAAGAGCACGGAATCGAGGCGGGGCGTGGGGAAGTAGTAGCCGGATTCGAGGATCAGGGCCCGCACCCGGCCCGGATCCTGGAGCGCCAGCGCGATCGCCACCTGCGTGCCCCAGGAATGGCCGAGCACCGTGGCTTCGTCCACCCCGAGGCTGTGCAGGACGCCGCGGATCAGCCCGGCCTGCATCATCGGCGTCCAGATCCGGCTGCGCGGCCGCTCGCTGTGGCCGAAGCCGGGCCGGTCGATCGCGAT
>NZ_LABX01000143.1 GCF_001043915.1 Methylobacterium aquaticum
TGTCGCCGAAGCGGGCACCGGTTCGGCGGCAAAAATCTGCGATGAAACGAGAACCGAAGCGGATGAAGCGTTGGCCTGCCCACGCAAGTCGGCTTAGCACAGGCTCCCTCCCCTCACCCGGAGCCCGCCCCTTGCCCGACGACCGTCAGCCGCCGCCCCGCTTCAACGGCGCCCGCTACTGCCTGGAGGCCAATGCGCGGGAGCGCGGCGACAAGCCGGCCCTGGTCATGGCCGGCGACGGGGGCCGGGCCGACACCATGACCTTCTCCGAGATCGACCGGGCGGTGCGGAGCGTCGCGGCGGGGTTGCGGGATCTCGGCCTGCCGCCGGGGGCCCGGGTGATGATCCGCATGGGCAACGACGCGGATTACGTCATCGCCTACTTCGCGGCCCTCGCCGCCGGGCTCGTGGCGCAACCCTCCTCGCCGCAGCTCACGGCGGCCGAGGCGGCGTTCCTGATGCAGGATTCCGGCGCCGCGGTGATCGCTGCCGC
This sequence comes from Methylobacterium aquaticum, assembly GCF_001043915.1. Classification (GTDB taxonomy): domain Bacteria; phylum Pseudomonadota; class Alphaproteobacteria; order Rhizobiales; family Beijerinckiaceae; genus Methylobacterium; species Methylobacterium aquaticum. Next base: position 494 of record NZ_LABX01000143.1, read on the forward strand.
CGACGACTGCCCCCTCGACCCGGAGGCGTGCCGCGGCCGGATCGTGCTGCGCCGCGACGACATCGCCCGCCTGCGGGCCGGTCCGCCCCTCGACTCGTATGCCGACACCGCCGCCGACGATCCCGCGACCCTGGTCTATACCTCCGGCACCACCAGCCGGCCGAAGGGCGTGCTGCACGCCCATCGCACCCTCTGGGGCCGGCGCCCGATGCACGACGATTGGCTCGGCCTGCGCGAGGACGACGTGGTGCTGCATGCCGGCACCATGAACTGGACCTACACCCTCGGGGTCGGCATCCAGGATCCGTGGGCGCGGGGCGCCACGACGGTGCTCTATCACGGCCGGCGCGATCCCGGCTTATGGCCGGCGCTGATCGCCCGCCACCGCGCCACCCTGTTCGCGGCGGTGCCGAGCCTCTACCGGCAAATCCTCAAATACGCCGATCTCTCCGCCCACGACCTGACGTCGCTCCGCCACGGCATCACGGCGGGCGAGGCGTTGTCGCCCCAGTTGCTCGCCGAGTGGCAGGCGGCGACCGGCACGCCACTGTACGAGGCGCTCGGGATGAGCGAGATCTCGACCTATATCTCGACGAGCCCCCGGGTGCCGATCAAGCCCGGCTCGCCGGGCAAGCCGCAGCGCGGGCGGCGTGTCGCGATCCTGCCCGTCGAGGGCGCGCCGGAGCCGCTGCCGGCGGGTGCGGTCGGGCTGCTCGCCATCCATCGCTCGGACCCGGCCCTGATGCTCGGCTACTGGAACCGCCCGGAGGAAGAGGCGGCCGTGATGCGGGGCGAATGGTTCGTGGGCGGCGACCTCGCCTCCCTCGATGCCGACGGCTACGTCTGGTTCGAAGGCCGCAACGACGACATCATGAACGCCTTCGGCTACCGGGTGTCGCCGAACGAGGTCGAGAGCGTGCTGATCGCCCATCCGGCGGTGCAGGAGGTGGCGGTGGCCGAGTTGCCGGTCCGCGACGACGTGCGGGTGATCGCCGCCTTCGTGGTCCCGAAGCCCGGCGCGGAGCCGGCGCGGGACGCACTCCTCGCCTGGTGCCGCGAGCGACTGGCGGCTTACAAGTGCCCGCGGGAGGTCGTCTTCCTGGAGACGCTGCCGCGGACCCCGAACGGCAAGGTCCAGCGCAAGCGGCTGGCGGCGGGATAAAACCCCCGACGAGTCACACGGGCTTGGCCGCCAGCAGGTCGCGCAGGGTGGTGATGGTCGAGGCGTCGGCGACGCCGTCGACCCGGGCCGGCCGGAAATGGCGCTGGAAGGCGGTGACCACCGCCTTCGTCCGGGCGTCGAAGGTGCCGCTCACCGGCACGTCGTAGCCGTAGAGCGCGAACATTGATTGCAGCGCCTCGATCGGCTGGCCGGCATCGCCCTCCGCGAAGAACCGCCCGTCGCGGATCGGCGCCGGCGCCACCCAGTGACCGATGCCGTCCCGATGCAGGGCCAGCCACGAGAAGCTCTCGCCCGGGTCGATCTTGCGCTCGGGCGCGATGTCGGAATGCCCGAGCACCCGGTCGGGCCGGATCGGCCAGCGGCCGAGGATGTCGCGGCAGAGCGCCGTCACCGCCGCCATCTGCGCCTCGGGATAGGGCGCGACGGTGCCGTCCTCCGCGTGGCCCGGATGGGCGATCTCGATCCCGATCGAGCGCGAGTTCAGGTCCCGCACGCCCTCCCAGGCCGAGACGCCGGCATGCCAGGCGCGACGGGCCTCCGGCACCATCTGCACCACCCGTCCCTCCTCGAAGACGAGGTAATGCGACGAGACCTTGGAGAGCGGGTTGCAGAGCCTCAGCAGCGCCGCGCCGGCGCTCGCCATGCCGGTGTAATGCAGGATCAGCGCATCGACCGGCAGGGTCCGCTCGTCGTGGTTGGGAGAGGGCACCACCTGGGTGGCGACCGGGCTGTCGGGGGTGAGGCTCATCAGGTCAGCTCAGGCGCCGCTCGGCGGCGATGCGGTCATAGGCGGCGTTGATGGCGGCGAGCCGCCGGGTCGCGATGGCGACGGCGGCGGGCGGCAGGCCGCGGGCGATGGCCCGGTCGGGATGGTTCTCCGAGACCAGCGCCCGGTAGCGCGCCTTCAGCTCAGGCTCGGTGAGGGCGCGGTCGACGCCCAGCACCTCGTAGGGATCGTCGGCGAGCCGCAGGTGACGGGCGGTGATGGCGGCAAAGCGCGCCTCGTCGACGCCGAAGATCGCCGCCACCTCGGCGAGGTAGCGCGCCTCGCTCTCGTGGATGGCACCGTCCGCCTTGGCGATGTGGTACAGGCCGTCGAGCACGTCCTCGAGCAGGGCCGGCTCATCGTGAAAGGCGTCGGCGACCTGGCGGGCATAGCCGTCGAAGCCGCTGGTGGTGCGCTTGGCGAGGTCGAACAGCCGCTCGACCCCGGCGCGCTCGCCATCCGGCACCTGCACGATATCGGCGAAGGCCGCGACCTCGGAGGGGGTCACCACCCCGTCCGACTTCGCCATCTTGGCGGCGAGCGCGACGAGGCCGGTGGTGAACACCACCTCCCGCGGGGTGGGTCCGAACAGCGAGCCCTCGCGGTCGAGCAGGAAATGGCCCGCCACCGCGCCGATCAGCGCGCCGAGCGGACCGCCAGCGGCGAGCCCGAGGCCCGCACCGCCGAGCTTGCCCCACAGGCTGTGGCTCACGCCCGCCTCCGGGTCTCGGCCGGCGAGAGAGGAGTCTCGGCCGGCGAGAGAGGAGATGTCGGGGCTCGGGGAGGCAAGGACGTCATGACGTCCTTGTAGCGCCCCCGAGCCGTCTGCGGAATGTGGCAGCAGATCCGGCGGACGGGCCGCCGGACCTCACGCGAGGCCGATCAGCGGCAATACACGTTGCCGTAGGGGTCGCGGTAGGTGCCGTAGGGGCATTGCGGGGCGGTGGCCGCGCCGACCACGGCGCCGCCGGCCGCGCCGATCAGGCCGCCCGCGAGCGCGCCGCCGGCCCGGCCCGTGGCCGCCGCGCCGATCGCCGCACCCGTCAGGCCGCCGAGGGCAGCGCCGCCGGCGGCGCGGTCACCCGGAGTGTTGCAGGCGCCGAGCGACAGCGCCAGAGCGCCGGCGAGCGTGGCGGCGATGAGCTTCTTCATGGTGTCTTCCCCTCGTGCTTGTGACGATCCGGCACCGGGTCGTCGACCCCGCACCCTGCCTCCGAGCGTAGCCGTAACGTGGCTGAACGCGAAATGAGCTTAGCCGTCCGATGGTTCCCCGAGGCAAGCCCGACCCGGTCAGGAACGGTCCGGGTGCGGCAGCGCGGCCACACAGGCGGGGAGCCGCGCGAGGGCCTGCCACGGCCCCGGCAAATGCTCTACAGGAGAGGCGAAATCCCCGGCATGATGCCCGTGAGGTCCCGATGCAGCGCGCCACCACCATCGTCCGCAAAGCCGCCGTGCGCCCCGACGCCATCGCCGACGAGATCGCCCTCGACCATGCCGCCCGCTCCCGCCGCAGTGCCGCGCTGACGGCCCGGAGCGGCCTCGCCTTCCAGCTCGACCTTGACCGCGAGACCATCCTGGAGGATGGCGACGCGGTGCGCCTCGATGACGGCAGGCTGGTGCGGATCCTCGCCGCCCCGCAGGCCCTGCTGGCGGTCACGGCCGAGAACCCGGTCCGCCTGACCCGCTTGGCCTGGCAGCTCGGCAGCAACCACGTCCAGACCGAGGTGACGGCGGACGCGCTCTATGTCCTCGACGATCCGGTGGTGGCGGAGCTGATCCGCGGCCAGGGCTGCGCCGCGACGGCGCTGGAGCGCCCGTTCCGCCCGGAGAAGGAGGCGGCGGCCCACGACCACAGCACCTGCGGGCACGACCACGCTCACCACGACCACGCTCACCATGGGCACGCGCATCACGCGCACGAGGATCACGCCCACCACCATCACGACCACGCGCATCACGGCCATCATGCCCATCACGACCACGGCCATGGCCACGATCACCATGGGCATGATCACGGCCACGATCACGGCCATGACCATGTCCACGGCCCGGCCTGCAAGCACGGCCACTGAGCGTGGATCGCCCGTATTCAGGATGGAGTGACCACCGCCCTGCCGCGACCTGGGATTTTTGTGCGGCGCATGATCAATCATTGGGCGAAGTCTTAAGCCGAACTTAATCTGATTGTCATAATCAAGCTCCCGGTGACAGGTTGACCCGGGTTTGATGCTTCGATGACGATCAAGGCGCGCCTCCTCTGCGGCTTCTCGGTGATGCTGGCGCTGACCGCCGGCGTCGCCGCCTCGGGCTGGGTCAGCCTGTCCGGCTTCGCCGCCCGGGTGGACACCGCGAACGCGGCGCAGACGCTCGCGGGCCGCGCGGGCGACCTCGCGCTGGCGGCGGAACGGTCGCTGCACGATGCCGACGGCCGGTGGGAGCGGGCTGTGACGGACGGCCTCGCCCAGGTCCGGGCCAGCCTCGCCGCCGTCCCGGAGGCGGAGGCGATGGCGCGCGGCGTGGACGCCTTCGCGCAGACCCGCACCGCCTACGCCGCGGAACAGGACCGCAAGGCGCGGGTCGAGGCCGAGCATCGTCGCCTGATCGAGGACGTGCAGGCGGCGGCCGGCCGGATCGGCGAGGCGCAGAAGGCGCGCCTCGCGGCGGCGAGCCGGGCCCTTCAGGAGAGCGTCGAGGCGCTCAAGGAGGCGGCCGCCGCAGGGTCGCTCGCGGGTGCGGCGGTCCGCGGCGCCCTGGAGATGCGCAACAGCGAGCAGGCTCCGAAGAGCGACCGGGCGGCCATCGCCGAGCGGTACCGGCTGCTGTCGTCGATCCTCAAACGCCTCGCCGGGCAGGACGCGATGCGCGTCCCGGCCAAGGCCGCCGGCAACGCCCTGGACGACTATTTCGACGCCATCGACCTCCCCCCGGAGGAGGCGGGACGGGCCGAGACGATCACGACGTCCTTCGCCGCCATCATGGCGGCCCTGCGGGAGGTCGAGCAGGTCCAGAGCAATGCCGGTCTCGCGGTCCAGGCCCGCCTGCAAGAGGAGCAGGACCGGGTCGAGCGGGCGGCGGCCCTCCTCGGCGCCAGCGCGCAGGCGATCGAGGCGTCGAAGTCGCTCCAGATCGCCGAGATCACCCTGTTCTCGGCCAAGGATGTCTCGGCCAAGGACCCTTCGGCCAAGGACCCCTCGGCCAAGGACCCCTCGGCCAAGGACCCCTCGACCAAGAACGAGGGCGGGGCGGTCGTCGCGAGCGCCGACGCGCTGCTGAAGGCGATCGAGACGATTCACCGGGTCGAGACCGATCCGCCCGCGCGGCAATCGATCGAGGACCTGATCGCGAAGGTGCGGGACATCAAGGGCAAGGTGCCGGGCATCGTGGCGGCGAATGCCGCCCAGCGGGCGATCGTGGCCGAGCGCGATCGCCACCTGACCGCCCTCGTCAGCGCCGCCCACGCGGCCGGCGACGGCGAGATCGCCCGGATCGGGTCCGAGCGGCGCAGCGCCGAATTCCTGCTTCTCGCCGGAGTGGCGCTCGCCGCCTCCCTCGGCATCGCGGCGGCGCTGTGGCTCGCCCGCAGCATCGTGCGGCCGATCGGGCAGCTCGGCGCCGCGATGCGGGCGCTCGCCGCGGGCGATCTCTCCGTGATGGTCTTGGGGCAGGAGCGGCGCGACGAGATCGGCGGCATGGCGCAGGCGGTGGGGGTGTTCCAGAAGGCGCTGGCCGCCAAGGCGCGGAGCGACGCCGAGGCCGCGCAGGCCGCTCGCGCCGAAGCGGACCGGGCCCACAGGCTCGGGTCGCTGACGGCGGGGTTCGAGGCGACGATGTCGTCCTCGACGCGGGACCTGTCGCAGGCGGCGGACGCCATGCAGGGCACGGCGGCCTCGATGTCGGCGGCGGCGGCGCGCACCAATGCCCGGTCGGCCGAAGTCGCGGAGGCTGCCGCGCGCACCTCGGCCAATGTCGAGACGGTCGCCGCCGCGACGGAGGAGATGGCGATCTCGATCCGCGAGATCGCCCGCCAGGTCGCGCACTCGGCCGAGAAGGCGACCCATGCCGTCGATCGCGCCCGGGAGACCGACGCCGTCATCGCGGCGCTTGCCGCCGGCGCCGACCGCATCGGCGAGGTGGTGGCCCTGATCCAGGGCATCGCCGGGCAGACGAACCTGCTTGCGCTCAACGCCACCATCGAGGCGGCGCGCGCCGGCGAGGCGGGCCGGGGCTTCGCGGTGGTCGCCGCCGAGGTCAAGCAGCTCGCCGGCCAGACCGCCAAGGCGACGGAGGAGATCGGCGGCCAGATCGCCCGCATCCAGGATGCGACCCGGGAGGCAGTGGCGGCGTTGCAGGCGATCGGCGGCGTGATCGGCGAGATGTCGGAGATCGCCACCGGCGTCACCGCTGCCATGGAGCAGCAGGGCGCGGCGACGCAGGAGATCGCCCGCAACGTCGGCGAGGCGGCGCAAGGCACGCAGGTGGTCTCGACCGGCATCCGCGAGGTGCGGCACGATGCCGAGGGCGCAGGCGCCGCCGCCGCCCGGGTGCTCGCCGCCGCCGAGGCGCTCGCCGGCACCGCGACGGGCCTGCGCGGCGAGGTCGATGCGTTCCTCGACGGCGTGAAGGCGGCGTGACGGGCGGCGGCCCGTCGCCTGGAACGACGGCGCGCGATGCGGCATACCGCCCGGCATGATGGCTGATACGACCGACGGACCCGGCGGGGGCGGCGCCTGGCGCTTCTCCGTCGCCCCCATGATGGACTGGACCGACCGCTATTGCCGGGCGTTCCACCGCACCCTCTCGGCCCGCGCCCTGCTCTACACCGAGATGGTGACGACCGGGGCGGTGCTGCACGGGCCGCGGGAGCGGCTGATCGGCTTCGATGCCCGGGAGCATCCGGTGGCGATCCAGCTCGGCGGGTCGGATCCGGGCGACCTCGCGGCGGCGGCCCGCATCGCGCAAGACTTCGGCTACCGCGAGGTGAACCTCAATGTCGGCTGCCCCTCCGACCGGGTGCAGGACGGGCGGTTCGGCGCCTGCCTGATGCGCGAGCCGGCCCTCGTCGGTGACTGCGTCGCCGCCATGAAGGCGGCGGTCTTTGTGCCGGTGACGGTGAAGTGCCGCATCGGCGTCGACGACCAGGATCCGGAGGCGGCGCTCGACGCGCTGACCGCGTCCGTCCGGGCGGCCGGCGTCGACGCGCTGATCGTGCATGCCCGCAAAGCCTGGCTCAAGGGCCTGTCGCCGAAGGAGAACCGCGACATCCCGCCCCTCGATTACGGCCGGGTCCACCGCCTCAAGGCCGACAATCCCGGTCTTCCGATCGCCCTCAATGGCGGGTTGCCGGATCTCGCGACCGCCAAGGCCGAACTCGAACCACGGGACGGCCTCGCCCTCGACGGGGTGATGCTCGGCCGCGCGGCCTATGCGGAGCCGTCCCTGCTCCTCGGCGTCGATCCCGCGCTGTTCAGGGTGCCGGCGCCGGTGGCCGACCCGTTCGCGGCGGTCGAGGCCTACGAGCCCTACATCGCGGCCCGGCTCCAGGAGGGCCTGCGCCTGCACGCCATGACCCGGCACATGCTCGGGCTGTTCAACGGCCGGCCGGGGGCCCGGCCCTACCGGCGCCATCTCTCGGTCGCCGGCACCCGGCCGGATGCCGGCCTGCACACCCTGCGGGAGGCGGTGGCCCTCGTCTCCCGCGCGCCGGCGGACGCGGCGGCGTGAGGACGGGGCTCCGCCTCAGCTTGGCAGCCGGGCGGTCCGCGGGCATGGTCGGGGCCGGACAGGCTCGCGCCCGAGGGAATGACGGACCGGATGATCGCACTCGATGACGGGGCACCGGCCCCGCTCGGCGCCCATTTCGACGGGCGCGGGGTCAATTTCGCGCTGTTCTCCGCCCATGCCACGGCGGTGGACCTGTGCCTGTTCGATCCGACGGGCCGCGTCCAGATCGACGTGGTCCGGCTGCCGCGCCGCACCGACGACGTCTGGCACGGCTATCTCTCGGGGGTGCTGCCGGGCCAGCTCTACGGCTATCGCGTCCACGGCCCCTGGGAGCCGGCGCGGGGCCACCGCTTCAACCCGCACAAGCTCCTGCTCGATCCGTATGCCCGCGAGATCCAGGGCCGGGTGCGCTGGCACGATGCGCTCTATCCCTATCGCCGCGGCAGCCACCGGGAGGACGTGCTGGACCGGCGCGACAGCGCGCCGATGATGCCGAAGGGCGTGGTCACCGCGCCCGAGGCGTCTCTCCACGGCGATCCGCCCTTGCGCCATCCGCTCGTCGACAGCGTGATCTACGAGGCCCATGTCCGGGCCCTGACCCAGACCCATCCGGGCGTGCCGCTGCCCTGGCGCGGCTCCTACGCGGCCCTCGGCCACCCGGCGATCGTCGATTACCTCGTGCGCCTCGGCGTCACGGCGATCGAGGTGCTGCCGATCCAGGCGTTCGTCGACGACCGCTTCCTGGTCGAGAAGGACCTGACGAACTTCTGGGGCTACTCGCCGCTCAACTATTTCTCGCCCGAGCCGCGCTATCTCGGGCCGGCCGGCGCCGCCGGGCTGAAGAGCGCGATCCATCATCTCCACGCCGCCGGCATCGAGGTGCTGATGGACGTGGTCTACAACCACACCTGCGAGGGTGACCAGACCGGCCCGAGCCTGTCGTTCCGCGGCATCGACAATGCGAGCTACTACAAGCTGAATCCCGACGACCCGCGCCGCGACATCGACTGCACCGGCTGCGGCAACACCCTCGACGTGGCGGTGCCGCGGGTGATGCAGATGGTGCTCGATTCGCTGCGCCACTGGGTCGAGACCTACCGGATCGACGGCTTCCGCTTCGACCTCGCCTCGAGCCTCGCCCGCGCCCCCCACGACTTCACCCCCCGCGCCGCGGTGCTCCAGGCGATGGCGCAGGACCCGCTCCTGTCGCGGGTCAAGCTCATCGCCGAGCCGTGGGACATCGGCATGGGCGGCTACCAGCTCGGGGGCTTTCCGGTCGGCTGGAGCGACTGGAACGACCAGTTCCGCGACGCCGCCCGCGGCTTCTGGCGCGGCGATGCCGGCCAGTTGCCGAAGCTGACGCAGGGGCTCACCGGCTCGAAGGAAATCTTCTCCGCCTCCGGCCGCGGGCCGTCCGCCAGCATCAACTTCATCGCCTCGCATGACGGCTACACGCTCGCCGACGTCGTCTCCTACGAGGAGAAGCACAACGAGGCCAACGGCGAGGGCAACCGCGACGGCCACGGCCACAACGTCTCGCGCCATTACGGCGTCGAGGGGCCGACCGACGACCCCGCCATCCTGTCGGTGCGGGCGCGCCAGAAGCGCAACCTGCTGGCCACGATCCTGCTGGCCCAGGGCGTGCCGATGCTGCTGATGGGCGACGAGCGCTCGCGCAGCCAGGGCGGCAACAACAACGCCTATTGCCAGGACAATGCGACCTCCTGGGTCGATTGGGAGACGGATGGCGGCGACCCACACCTCACCGACTTCGTGCGCAACCTCCTGGCGCTCCGTCGCGACCACCGGGCGCTCCGCCGGCGCAAGTTCCTCACCGGCGAGACCGTGGCGGCAGGGGGCCTCAAGGACGTGCACTGGCTCTCGCCCTGCGGCGCCGAGATGGACGACGCCGCCTGGGGCGACGGCGAGCGCCGGGCCTTCGGCATGCAGATCGGCAACGACGCCCCGGACGGGCGGCGCCTGCTGATCCTCGCCAATGCGGGAGAGGCGGCGATCGCGTTCCAGCTTGCCGGAATCGTCGGCGGGCCGTGGACGCCGCTCTTCGACACCACGGCGCCGGATGGCAGGCCGGTCGGGCGCGCGGCGGTTCCCAGCGGCGGAGGCTTGCGCTTGCCCGAACGTGCGCTCCTGGTCCTGGCGCGGGACATGCCCGGGGCGGAGAGCGGGGCGGCGTGAGGACGCCGACGATCTCCGCTTGATCCGCGCGAAGAACGGCAGAGCAACATCCGCCTCTCCCGTGGGGAGAGGGGCAGGGGGTTGAGGGTGCTCCGCTTCCTCGAACTGCTCAGACCGTTCCGCTACCGGCACGACGGTCTTAGCTTTACACCAACGGTCGAAAGAAAACGACCGTTGGTGCCGTTCGCGAATTTTCGCCAAGCCCAAAATCCCGGACATCGGGGCTTGGCATCGACAATTCGCGATGGAGCAACGGCCGCGTCGATCTCGGGCCTGCCCGAGATCGAATCGATGCGTCAGCATCTTCGGCCGTTGGTGTTACTTGGAAGCGTGTCGCCCTGCGCGATCTTCGATCGCCCTCACCCCTCTCCCGCACGGGGCGAGGGGCGCCGCAGCGCCCCCTTCTTCTCACCCGTGGCTGCTGCCGAGCCGCTCGCGCGGCAGGTCGGCCCGGGGCGGGACCTGAGCCTGAGGCGGGATCTCGGCCGGAGCCTCCACCGCGCCGCGGGTGCGCCAGAGGCTGTAGACGATGCCGCCCGCCAGCAGCACCACGGTCACGACCAGCGCGACCCAGGGCTGGACCTCGACCAACCCGAACGTATCCGCCACCACGATCTTCAGGCCGATGAAGATCAGGATCAGGGCGAGCGCGGTCTTGAGGTAGGCGAAGCGGTCGACCATCGCCGCGAGCGCGAAATAGAGCGCGCGCAAGCCTAAGATCGCGAAGATGTTCGAGGTGTAGACCACATAGGTGTCGGTGGTGATGGCGAAGATCGCCGGCACGCTGTCGACGGCGAAGATCACGTCGGCGCCGTTCACCAGCACCAGCGCCAGGGCGAGCGGCGTGAGCCACAGGACCGACTTTCCGGTCGCCGGATCGGGCTTGCGGGTGGTGAAGTTCTGGCCGTCGAGCTGGTCGGTCACGCGCATGTGCTTGCGCATGAAGGCGGTGAAGCGGTCGGCAGACTTGCTCTCGCCCTCCTCCTCGTCGCTGGAGACCAGCATCTTGATGCCGGCATAGATCAGGAAGGCGGCGAAGATGGTCAGCACCCATTCGGCCTGGTGGACGAGGGCGGCGCCGAGCCCGATCATCAGGCCGCGCAGCACGATCGCCGCCAGGATGCCCCAGAGCAGGACCCGGTGCTGTGCGTTGCGGGGGATGCCGAGATAGCCGAAAATCACCGCGATGACGAAGACGTTGTCCATCGACAGCGACTTCTCGACCACGAGACCGGCCAGGTATTCCTGGCCCGCCTGCGGCCCGAGATACCACCAGACCCAGCCGCCGAAGAGCAGGCCGAGGCTGAGATAGAAGGCGGTGAGGAGAAGGCTCTCCTTCACGCCGATCTCGCGGCTCTTGTCGCGGTGCAGGAGACCGAGATCGAGGGCGAGCAGAACGAAGATGACGGCATGGAAGCCGAGCCACATCCAGATCGGCTTGCCGAGCCACGTCATGTACAGGAAATCGACCATCGCGGGACCGTGATGCTTCGAGGGAGAAAGCATCGGCTCCGACATCACGAGCGCGCGTTGCGCCACTCGCCAGAGGGGCCCGCAGCCGATGGCGGTGACGTAAGTCCCGGATGGCGGCGGTTCAAGGGCAGCCGGGGCCGACGGCCACGGTCTTATTTTTCGTCTCCCGCCTCGGCGACAGGTTGACAGGCCCGCCCGCGTCGCGGCTTTCCGCGCGGCATGACACAGGCGAGCGCAGATGTGGCGGTGATCGGTGGGGGGCCTGCGGGCCTCTCCGCCGCCGAGATCCTGGCGGAGGCGGGCCTGCGGGTCACGGTGATCGAGCGGATGCCCTCCCCCGCCCGCAAATTGCTGATCGCCGGACGCGGCGGCCTCAACCTCACCCACAGCGAGCCGCTGGAGCGCTTCCTCGCCCGCTATGCCCCGCCGGAGCGACGCCTTGACGCGGCGATCCGGGCGTTTCCGCCGCAAGCCCTGCGCGACTGGTGCGAGGCGCTGGGCCAGCCGACCTTCGTCGGATCGAGCGGCCGGGTGTTTCCGCAGACCTTCAAGGCTTCGCCGCTGCTGCGGGCCTGGCTCGCCCGGCTCGACCGGCTCGGTGTCCGGTTGCGCACCCGCACCCGCTGGATCGGCTGGGACGCGGACGGCGCGCTCACCCTGGCGGGCGAGACCGGCCCGGAGACCCTGCGGGCCGACGCGACGGTGCTGGCGCTCGGCGGCGCGAGCTGGCCGCGGCTCGGCTCGGACGGTGCCTGGGTGCCGGTGCTGGAGGCCCAGGGCGTCGCCGTGAGCCCGCTCCGCCCCGCCAATGCCGGTTTCACCGCCGAGTGGTCGCCGGTCTTCGCCGAGCGCTTCGCCGGTGCGCCGCTCAAGCGCATCGCGCTCCGCCTCGGCCCGACCCAGGTGCGGGGCGAGGCGGTGATCACCCGCGAGGGGATCGAGGGCGGGGCGGTCTACGCGCTGTCACGCCCGATCCGCGAGGCGATCGAAGCCCGGGGCGAGGCCCGGGTCGCCCTCGACCTGCGGCCGGATCTCGACGAAGCCACCCTGGCCCGCCGCCTCGCAGGGGCGCGGCCGAAGGAATCCCGCGCCACGATCCTGCGCAAGGCCGCGTCCTTGAGCCCACAGGCGGCCGGCCTGCTGCGCGAGGCGGCGCGCGACCTGCCGACGGAGGCCGGTGCCCTGGCGGCGCTGATCAAGGCAGCGCCGCTGCGGCTCACCGGCCTGCGGCCGATCGAGCGGGCGATCTCCAGCGCCGGCGGCGTCACCTTCGCGGATCTCGACGACCGTTTGATGCTGCGGGCCCGGCCGGGCACCTTCCTCGCCGGCGAGATGCTCGACTGGGAGGCGCCGACCGGCGGCTACCTGCTCCAGGCGAGCTTCGCCAGTGGCCGGGCCGCGGCAGACGGGGTGCTGGCGTGGCTCGGGGAGCGGTGATGGAGATGATCGTCAGGCCGCGTCGAGAATGCGGCTGCGGTCGTTCCATCCTCCTCGTCATCCCGGGGCCGCGCAGCGGAGCCAGGAATCCAGACACTCAGGCGGACCGTGGATAAAGCGGTGCGCCATCCGCGTGATTCTGAACCACGAGCGGGTCCGGATTCCGGGCTCTCGCCTTTGGCGACCCCGGAATGACAGGGAGGGTGAGAAGACTGTCGGCGAACGAACTCAGACTTACAGCTTCGCGCAGAACCCGACCATGCCGGAACTGTCGGGCGAACACATCGCGACGGCTTCGCCGCTCTCGCGGCGGGTGAAGTTCGCGGTGCCGCCGCGCAGGCAATAGGCCGAGACGAAGGTCTCGCCCTCGTCGCAGACGAGTTCGCAATGCGGCTTGGAGCAGCCGTCGGTGCGCAGCATCCGGAACGGCAGCGCCGCGCCGGCCGCGGCAGCCATTCCTGCCGATCCGGCCGGCCCCTGCGGACCAGCCGGCCCCGCCTCGCCCTTCGGACCGGGCTGTCCCTTGGGACCCGCCTCGCCCTTCGGACCAGGCTCCCCCTTGAGACCCGCCTCGCCCTTCGGACCAGGCTCCCCCTTGGGACCAGGCTCGCCCTTCGGACCCGCTTCGCCCTTGGCCCCCGCTTCGCCCTTCGGACCCGCTTCTCCCTTGGGCCCAGGCTCACCTTTAGGCCCGGCCTCCCCCTTGGGACCCGGCTCCCCCTTGGGACCGACATCGCCCTTCGGGCCGGGCGGCCCGGCGAGGCCGGCCACGCCCTGCGGCCCGGTCGGGCCCGGCTCGCCCTTCGCGCCCGGGGCGCCGGTGGCGCCGCAATTCGCCACCGCGATCTCGCGGGACGCCTCGCCGGCCTTGAGCGTCGCGACACAGTTCTGCGGCACGTAAGGCACCTTCAGGGTGAAGCGCCCGCGCTTGTCCGAGGTGACCGGGATGTCGTCGTCGAGGGTGACGACCACCCCGGCCTTGCCGACGCTCCCGGACACGATCAGGTCGCCGGCGGCGATCCGGGCATCCCAGATGGTGATCGGCGATTGCGCCGGGGTGGCGGCTCGCCCACCCGCCGGCGCCTGTGGCTGCGGCGCCCCTCCCTGAGGCTGCTGCGCAAAGCCCGCCCCGGACAGGACGGCCCATGCGGAGAGGGCGGCAGACAGGATCAACGCAGCGCGGAGTGGACGCATCGTTTGGCCCCAAGGCGTGATGAACCGCCCGCGCCGTGTGTCAATCTCGCGGGCGGCGCACCTTGCTGTGCTGTCAAGCTGCGGTCAACTGCGCAGAGGCCGGAGAGGCGCCGCCTGGAGTCGCCGCCTGTCAGGTCTCGTCGTCGAGCACACCATCGAGGGCGTAGTGGCGCACGGTGTGGCGGTTGGCGATCAGCTCGTCGACCGTCGGCTCCCCCTTCAGCGCCCGGGCGATGGCGAGCTTCGTCGCCTCGTAATTGGTGCGGTAGAGGTCCTTGCGATCGAGGTTCGGGTCCTCGGCGCAGCGCGGGTCGAGCCAGATCATGATGATCATGCACAGCTCGTCGAGCCCGTCGCGGGGCAGGATGCCCTCGATGATGCAATCGACGATGGCGTCGCCGGTGGCCGCCTGGACCACCCCGCCGAGCAACTCGACGTAGTCGGCGGTGTGGATCGTCGCCTTGGTGGTCATCATCGTGGCCGGGCGCACCAGCTGGTTGAGGTCGCGCACCACGAACATCCGGGTATGGCCCTGGACCTGCCCCATCATCGCGGCGAAAGCCTGCCCCACCGGGCCGCGCACCGAGCCGATCAGCACCTCGGGCATCGCATCGGTGTATTGGCCCTCGGCCGCCAGCACCGTGGCCTCGCCGGTGCGGAAGACGATCTCGCTCATGGTCCGATTCCCTCGGTTCGATGTCCGGCGCGGGTCGACCACGGCGACGGCCGCAGCGTCAACCGCCGCGGACCCATCGACCTCACCGGAAATTGGTCTATAGGGCCGAGGGTTGGGGTATTTCGCCCTCGAAGAGCTGATGCGGACGGATGAGCGATCGCGACTGGACCCTGCGGGTGACGCCGACCGAGGCGGGCGTGCGGCTCGAACTGGACCTCGCCGACCTCCACGGCGCGCCGGTCACGGCGGCGATCGCCCTTGACCGGGCCGAGGCGCGCCGCTTCGCCCGGGCGATGCTGGCCGCCGCCGGGGACGCGGCCGAGCGCACCTTCCCGCACCCGCCGGCTCATGACCAGGATTGAGGGGGCTCGTACCAACGGTCGTTGGAAACGACCGTTGGTACCGTTCTCGAATTTTTGCCAAATCTTTGGTTTGATATCGAAAATTCGAGATGGGTCATCGGCCCCGCCGATCTCGGGCCTGCCCGAGATCGCATCGATGCGTCAGCATCTTGGGCCGACGGTATCAGTATCGGCCGGGCAGGCGCGGCACCTTGGTGCCGGGCTTCTCGACCGGCTCGGCGCAGGAATAGGCGAACTCGGTCTGGAGATCGGTGAACACCGTCTCGCCGACGATGGTGCAGGTCTCCCGCGCCGTCTCCTTGAGGTAGGTCGCGGCGGCCTCCGAGAAGCGGCGCCGGCGGGTCAGGGCCGGGTCCTTGCCCTCAAGGCCGCAGCCGGTGATCTCCCGCAGGTTGTTCGAGACGATCAGGACCTTGCGCTGCTGGCGCTGGTCGTAGACCTCGTAGGGGTCGTTGCAGCCGATCGTGACCACCTGCGGCTGGAGGCCGACATAGGTCTTCGAGATGTAGGAAAATTCGGTGCAGCCGGCCGCCGCCGCGACGGCGCCCGCCACGGCGACGAGGGCGAGCCTCCCTGGTCCTGTCCGCATCCCCGATCCTTCCCGCATCCTCAAGCTCAGCTTTGAGCCGGGGCGGGCGCGGCGGTCAAGCCCGGGTCGGGTGGTGGGTTCGTCCTCCTCCACCGTCCCGTCAGCAGGTAGCTGCGGTTGCTCGGTGGCCGCTTGCACGAAGTCGTCGTCCAGCGGGCCGACGAGCCGATGGAGCCAATCCCACTGTCCTGGAATGTCGACCGGCATCTCGACCGACTCGTTCAGGGCTGCCTCGACATCGTCATCGAGTGGTTGCACTCGCTCCTGAGCCGATCCCAGCTTCCCGGCACCGGCTTTTCGGGCTCGATCATGCGCACCTCCGGGGTTGCGGCCCATCAAGACGACGGGCCGTCCCCGGAAGCAGGCGTCCCCCTACTCCGCCGCTGCGCGATACCGCGCTGCGTCGTAATTCAGGATCGGGCCCAGCCAGCGCTCGACCTCGGCCACGTCCATGCCCTTGCGGACGGCGTAATCCTCGACCTGGTCGCGCTCCACCTTGGCGACGCCGAAGTAATGCGCGTCCGGATGGGCGATGTAGAGGCCCGAGACCGACGAGCCCGGCCACATCGCGTAGGATTCGGTGAGCCTGACGCCGATCCGCGGCTCGGCCTGGAGCAGGTCGAACAGGGTGGTCTTCTCGGTGTGGTCGGGCTGGGCCGGGTAGCCCGGGGCCGGGCGGATGCCGGCATAGGGCTCGGTGACGAGATCCGCCGGGCCATAGGTCTCGTCGGCGGCGTAGGCCCAGAATTCCCGGCGCACCCGCTCGTGCATCCGCTCGGCGAAGGCTTCGGCGATGCGGTCGGCGAGCGCCTTGACCAGGATCGACTTGTAATCGTCGTTCTGGCGCTCGAAGCGCTCGGCGATCCGCACCTCCTCCAGGCCCGCCGTGACCACGAAGCCGCCGACATAGTCGGAGAGCCCGCTCTCGCGAGGGGCCACGAAGTCCGACAGGCAGGTATTGGGCCGCCCGTCGCGCTTCGAGAGCTGCTGGCGCAGGCCGTGGAAGGTCGCGAGCGTCTCGGTCCGGCTCTCGCCGGTGAACAGCCGGATGTCGTCGCCCACCGCGTTGGCCGGCCAGAAGCCGATCACCGCCTTCGGGTTGAACCAGCGCCCCTCGACGATCTGGCGCAGCATGGCTTGCGCATCCTCGAACAGGGCGCGGGCGGCCGGTCCCTGCTCGGGGTCGTCGAGGATCGCCGGGTAGCGGCCCTTGAACTCGTAGGTCTGAAGGAACGGCGTCCAGTCGATATAGGGAACCAGCTCCGCCACCTCGTAGCTGCGGAACACCCTGGTGCCGGTGAAGGTCGGCTTGACCGGCGTGTACGCCGACCAGTCGGCCTTGAAGGCATTGGCGCGGGCTTTGGCGAGGGGCAGGCGCTGCTTGTCGGCCTCCGACCGGGCATGGGCCTCGGCGACGCGCTTGTACTCGGCCCGAACGGTCTCGATGGTCTGCACCTTGGTGTCGGGCGACAGCAGGTTCGAGACCACGCCGACGGCGCGGCTGGCATCGGTCACGTAGACCGCCTGCCCCTTGGCATAGGCTGGGTGGATCTTCACCGCGGTGTGGACCCGGCTCGTCGTCGCGCCGCCGATGAGCAGCGGCACGTCGAAGCCCTCGCGCTCCATCTCGGCCGCGACATGGACCATCTCGTCGAGCGACGGGGTGATGAGCCCGGACAATCCGACGATGTCGACCTTCTCACGCCGCGCCGTATCCAGGATCTTGGCCGCCGGCACCATCACGCCAAGATCGATGATCTCGTAGTTGTTGCAGGCCAAAACGACGCCGACGATGTTCTTGCCGATGTCGTGGACGTCGCCCTTGACGGTCGCCATCAGGACCTTGCCGGCCGATTGCCGGCCGCCGACGCCGCCATTGGCGGCTTTCTCCGCCTCCATGAACGGCATCAGGTAGGCCACCGCCTGCTTCATGACGCGGGCCGACTTCACCACCTGCGGCAGGAACATCTTGCCGGCGCCGAACAGGTCGCCGACCACGTTCATGCCGGCCATCAGCGGGCCCTCGATGACGTGGAGCGGACGCTCGGCCTGTGAGCGCGCCTCCTCGGTATCGGCCTCGATATACTCGGTGATGCCGTTGACCAGGGCATGCTCCAGGCGCTTCCCGACCGGCGCCTCGCGCCAGGCGAGGTCGGCGGTCTTGTCGCGCGCCTGGCCGCCTTCCTTGAAGCGGGCCGCGGCGTCGAGCAGGCGCTCGGTCGCGTCGGAGCGGCGGTTGAGGACCACGTCCTCGCACAGCTCGCGCAGCTCCGCCGGCAGCTCGTCATAGACCGCGAGCTGGCCGGCATTCACGATGCCCATATCCATGCCGACCTTGATCGCATGGTACAGGAACACCGCGTGCATCGCCTCGCGCACCGGCTCGTTGCCGCGGAAGGCGAAGGACAGGTTCGAGATGCCGCCCGAGATATGGGCGTGGGGCAGGGTCTCGCGGATGATCCGGGCCGCCTCGATGAAGGCGACGCCGTAGCCGTCATGCTCCTCGATGCCCGTCGCCACCGCGAAGACGTTGGGATCGAAGATGATGTCCTCGGGCGGGAAGCCGACCCGCTCCGTCAGGACCTTGTAGGCGCGGGTGCAGATCGCGACCTTGCGCGCGAGCGAATCGGCCTGGCCCTGCTCGTCGAAGGCCATCACCACCACGGCGGCGCCGTAGGAGCGGCAGATCTTCGCTTCCGCGATGAACTTCTCCTCGCCCTCCTTGAGGGAGATCGAGTTCACGATCGCCTTGCCCTGGACGCATTTCAGGCCGGCCTCGATGACCGGGAACTTCGAGGAATCGATCATCACCGGGACGCGGGCGATGTCGGGCTCGGCGGCAACGAGGTTCAGGAACTCGACCATCGCCTTCTGGGAATCCAGAAGGCCCTCGTCCATGTTGACGTCGATGATCTGGGCGCCGGCCGCGACCTGGTCGCGGGCGACGTCGAGGGCGGCGGCGTAGTCGCCGTTGGTGACGAGCTTGCGGAAGCGCGCCGAGCCGGTGACGTTGGTGCGCTCACCCACGTTCACGAATGGGATCTCGGGCGTCAGCGTGAACGGCTCTAGCCCTGAGAGCCGCATCAGGGGCTTTACGGTGGGGACCCGCCGCGGCGCCTTGCCGGCGACCGCCCCGGCGATGGCCCGGATGTGGTCCGGCGTGGTGCCGCAGCAGCCGCCGACCATGTTGACGAGGCCGCTCTCGGCGAACTCGCCGACGAGCTTGGCCATCGCCTCCGGGCTCTCGTCGTAGAGGCCGAATTCGTTCGGCAGGCCGGCATTCGGGTAGGCGCAGATCAGCGTGTCGCAGGCGCGCGACAATTCGTCGATATGGGCGCGCATCTCGCGGGCGCCGAGCGCGCAGTTGAGGCCGAAGGTCAGCGGCTCGGCGTGGCGCAGCGAGTGCCAGAACGCCGTCGGGGTCTGGCCCGACAGGGTGCGGCCCGAGAGATCGGTGATGGTGCCCGAGATCATGATCGGCAGGCGGGTGCCGGTCTCCTCGAAGACCTGCCAGGACGCCGCCACCGCCGCCTTGGCGTTCAGCGTGTCGAACACCGTCTCGATCAGGATCAGCTCGGCGCCGCCGGCGATCAGGCCGCGGACCTGCTCGGCATAGGCGTCGCGGACCTGGTCGAAGGTCACGGCGCGGTAGCCCGGATTGTTGACGTCCGGCGAGATCGACAGGGTGCGGTTGGTCGGGCCGATGGCGCCGGCGACGAAGCGGCGGCGCCCGTCCTGCTTCTCGGCGAGCAAGGCCGCCTCGCGCGCGAGCCGCGCGCCTTGCGCGTTCAGCTCGTGGATCACCGCTTCCATGCCGTAATCGGCCTGGGCGATGGTGGTGCCCGAGAAGGTGTTGGTCTCGACGACGTCGGCGCCGGCCAGGAAGTAGTCGAGGTGGATCTGCCGGATCGCGTCGGGCTGACTGAGGATCAGGAGGTCGTTGTTGCCCTTCTGGTCATGGGCGTGATCGCGAAAACGGTCGCTGCGGAAATCCGCCTCGGTCAGGCCGAGCCGCTGGATCACCGTGCCCATCGCCCCGTCGAGGACGAGGATTTTCTCCGCCGCGCGCCGGCGCAGGGCGGTCAGGATGTCGGCACCGTCGGCGGGGCGGAAATCGGTCATCGGGAGGGGGTTCCAGCGAGTGTCGGGCAGTGCGGTCGATGCGGAATCGCGCCGGGCCGCATCATGCGGCCCGGAAGACTGTCAGCGGTGGGGGTGCCGAACAATCAGGCCGCCGCCTTCTCCGCCACCACCGGCGCCGCGCGCAGGCCGAGCAGGTGGCAGATCGCGTAGACCAGGTCGGCGCGGTTCATGGTGTAGAAGTGGAAGTCGGTGATGCCGCGGTCGACGAGGTCCAGCACCTGCTCGGCGGCGACCGCCGCGGCGACCAGCTTGCGGGTGGCGACGTCGTCCTCCAGCCCGTCGAAGCGGGCGGCGAGCCAGTCCGGCACCGAGGCACCGGTGCGGCGGGCGAAGCTGGCGGCCTGCTTGAAGTTCTGCACCGGCAGGATGCCGGGGATGATCGGGATGTCGATTCCCCGCGACTGCACCCGGTCGAGGTAGCGGAAGAACAGGTCGTTGTCGAAGAAGAACTGGGTGATGGCGCGGTCGGCGCCGCAATCGACCTTGGCCTTCAGCGCGTCGAGGTCCTGGTCGAGAGAGCCGGCCTCGGGGTGGCGCTCGGGATAGGCCGAGACCGAGACCTCGAAGTCGCCGATGCGCTTGATGCCGGCGACGAGGTCGCAGGAGCGCTCGTAGCCGCCCGGATGTGCCGTGTAGGCGGTGCCCACACCCTCGGCCGGGTCGCCGCGGAGCGCCACGATGTGGCGCACGCCGGCCTCGTAATAGGCGCCCACCACCTCGTCGACCTCACTCTTGGTGGCGGCCACGCAGGTGAGATGGGCGGCGGGCTTCAGCTCGGTCTCGCGCACGAGCCGTGCGACGGTGTTGTGGGTGCGCTCCCGGGTCGAGCCGCCGGCGCCGTAGGTCACCGAGACGAAGCTGGGGCCGAGCGGCGCCAGGCGCTCGATCGACGACCACAGGGTCGTCTCCATCTCCGGGGTCTTGGGCGGGAAGAACTCGAACGAGACGCGGATCGGGCGGCGGCTCTCGCGGCTCGGGCGGAAGGCGGTGGGGATCATCGGCGGCCTCGGCGGAAGGGAGCGGATCAGGCGACGGCGCGGTCGGGCAGGCCGGACGCGGCTTCGGGATGGTGGGCGAGCCAGAGCGTGACGGTCAGCTGATGCTCCGCGCCCCCGGCAGGGGCGAGGTGGCGCAGCCGCACGTCGGTCAGGCCGGCTTCGGAGAGCCAGCCCGCGACCTGCTCGGGTGCGAAGCCGAGGCGACGATGCGCTTCGTCCTCGCGGAGGAATTCGAGGGTGTGAGGGGCAAAATCGACAACAAGGAGGCGACCGCCCGGTGCGACGAGGCGGGCGGCCTCGCGCAGGGCTCGGGCCGGGTCGTCGAGGTAGTGCAGCACCTGGTGGATCAGCACGAGGTCGAAGCTCGCCCGGCCGAAGGGCGGCGCGTGGATGTCGCCCTGCCGCAGGTCGATCCGGGTCAGGCCCTGACGCTCCAGATTGGCGCGGGCCACCGACAGCATGGCGTGGTTGGCATCCAGCCCCGTCGCCCGCTTCGCCCGGGGCGCGAGCAGGCCGAGCATCCGCCCCGTGCCGGTGCCGAGATCGACGAGGCTGCCGATCGGGCCCGCCCCGAGGGCGTCGAGCACCGCCGCCTCGACGGTGGCCTCCGGCACGTGCAGCGACCGCACCCGGTCCCATTGCGGTGCGAGCCGCGCGAAGAAGGTCTGGGCGGCGTCGGCGCGCTGCGCCCGCACGGCCTGGAGCCGGGCCCGGTCCTCGGAAAGCGGCGGCTCGGCCTTGTCGAGGGCGGCGATGAGCGGCGCCACCAGCCCGGCCACCCCCTCGCGCAGGCGGAAGAACGCCCAGGCGCCTTCCCGGTGGCGCACCACCAGCCCGGCCTCGACCAGCAGCTTCAGGTGGCGGGAGATGCGCGGCTGCGACTGGCCCAGGATGTCGGTCAGGTCTGAGACCGACAATTCGCCCTCGCCGAGCAGCACCAGGATGCGCAGGCGCGTCTCCTCCGCGGCGGCACGCAGCACGCCCAAAGCGTCGGCGAAGGGGACGATGGCGGACATGCCGGGGGGCTCCTCACCTCCGATGCGAAACATAAAGATATCTTTATGTGATGATCGGAGACGGCGCAAGGGATGTTTCCACGCCACTGGGCACCGCGAAGGCCCTGGTGCCCGGAACGGCATCGCCCCGGCGCGGGGGCGGCGCCGGGGCGATCGATCGGGGATGATGGAGCGGATCAGCGGCAGGGAAGCTGAGTGGCGCCGGCGGAGACGAGGCCAGCGAGGCTCCGCAGGTCGTCCGGTTGACGGGGATTGCGCGCCACCGCCTCCGCCTCGCGCTGGAGCCGGGCGTGGCAGGAACAGGTCGGCAGGCCACGGCCCGGCGGTGGCGTGCAGGCGTCGTGGCGCATGCAGGCCGCGTCGAGGGCGTCGATCGGCGGCCGGCCGGCGCCGCGGCTGCCCGGCCCACAGTAGTTGCCGTGGAAGACCAGGGAATCCCGCGGGATCGCCCCCCCGGCCACGTCGTCGAGGCCGAAGGGCAGGCTCTGGGCGGCGGCCGGACCGGCCGCCGCGAGGGACGCTACGGACAATGAAACGGACACTATCGCGGCAACCACCCGCAGTCTTGAGCGAAAAACGGTCTGCATGTGACTTGGCCCTGTTCCCTATTCACAAGTCACAGAGTGCCACAAGCCCGATAGTCCGCAATGACGCCGCTGCGCGAACCGTGCGTCCCCGCACCTGGCTGGGCCCGCACACGCGCCGGGGGCGGACATTGACCGCGTGGCCCGCGCCGGTCTATGTTCCTGCTTCGTTCGGCAGGCTCGGCCCTTCAGGAGCGTCCCGTGGCCATGGCGCAGGCCCCCTCTCCCGGGCAATCCTCGTCCGGCCCGGACTCAGGCGGCAAGACCCCCTCGAGCAAGAACCCCTCGGCGAGGAACTCCTCGAGCACGGCGTCGTCCGGCAAGGCTGGCGCGGGCAAGACGCTGTTCTTCTTCGAGAAGCCCTCGGCGATGCGGCAGGTGCAGCGGTTCTTCCGTTCGCCGAGCACGGTCTGCGTCGCCGCGGAAGGGCACCTTCTGGAAGTGGCCGAACCCGGGGAGATCCGGCCGGACTGGAAGCCCTGGCGCTTCGATGCGCTGCCGATCGCCATGGAGCGCCTGCCGGTCGCTCCCGGTCATGGCCGCTCGGGCCAGTCGCATGCGCCGAAACTCGCGGCGATCCGGCAGGCGCTCGATGGCGTCGAGCGGGTGATCATCGCGACCGATCCGGGCCGCGAGGGCTCGATGATCGCCTGGGAGGTGCTGGAGCATCTCGGCTGGCGCGGCCGGGTGGACCGCCTGCGCCTTGGCGCCCTCGACGAGATCTCGATCCGCCGCGCCTTCGGGCTGCTGGCCAAGGAGGACGATTCCGGCGAGCGCGACTATGCGGCCTATCTCGAAGCCCTGTGCCGGCAATACGAGGATTGGCATCTCGGCCTGAACGGCACCCGGGCGGTGTCCTTGCGCCTGCGCCCGCCGGCCTTCCGCGAACCCTGGCGCTTCGGCGGCGTGCAGACGCCGACGCTCGCCATCCTGGCCGACCTCGAGGAGCGCATCCGCAATTTCGTGCCGCGCGACTTCTACAAGATCGCCCTGCCGGTGACGACGGAGAGCGGCGCGAGCCTGACGCTCTGGCACGCGCCGAAGGACAAGATCTTCGCGATCGAGGATGCCGAGACGATCCGCGACGCGGCGGAGGGCTGGGCCGGCCCGCTCGCGGTCGTGCAGAAGGACGTGCGCCGGACGCCCCTGAAGCTCTTCTCCAAGGATACCCTCGCCCGCGCCTGCGCCAAGCGCTTCGGCTGGGACCCGCAGGTGACGGCACGCCACGCGCAAGCCCTCTACGACAAGGGCTATCTCAGCTATCCCCGCACCGAATCGGTGCACCTGCCGGATTCGCAAGCCAAGGACGCCGCCGCGGTGCTGGCGGCGATCGCGACCGCCGACAAGGACCTTGCCGCCCACAACCCGGCGACGCCGCAGATCCGCCGCGGACCGAAGGGCCATTACGTCAAGGATCCGGGCGAGCACCACGCCATCGTCCCCTTGCGCAAAGTGCCGGGTCCGGGCGACGCGGCGCCCGAGGCGCTGCGGCTGTGGCTGCTCATCGCCAAGAATTTCCTCGCCGCCCACATGGCCGACGGAATCGACGCCCGCACCACGGTCACGGCCGACCTGGCGACGCCGCTCGGGCAGAAGCGCTTCGTCATCACCGGCAGCGTGGTGAAGGTTCCGGGCTGGCGCGCCCTCTACGGCACCGAGGCCGACGAGGACGAGGTCGTGCCCG
>NZ_LABX01000144.1 GCF_001043915.1 Methylobacterium aquaticum
CCCACCACGTCGCCGCCGTTGCCCGAGGCGGTGGCGGCCGCCCGGATCGTGCGGCCCGCATCCACGCGCCCCGGCCGCGCGGGCGGGAGCCGCCCCTGGCCCTGCCGCCCGCCGCCGAGCCGCACCGTCCCGCCGCCCGTGGCCCCCGACACGTCCACCGTCGCGCCCTTCAGCGCCACGCCCCGCGCCGTCGCCACCACCCGGCCGCCACGGCCCGTGCTGCCCAGAGCCGCCACCGTGCCGGTGAGAGCGAACCGCTCCTGCGCCTTGATCCGCACCCGGCCGCCCGTCGCGCCCGAAGCCTCGACCCGCCCCGCCACCGACACCGTCCGGCCGCTGATCCGGACCCGGCCGCCCGCCTCACTGCCGGTGCCCGACGCCGCCACTCGCGCCTTTGGGCCGACCACCACCGCCCCGTCGCCACCCGACAGCGTGATCAGGCCGTTCCGGCCCGACACGCTCGTCGCCTCGACCACGCCGGAGATGCTCACCGCGTGGCGCGCCATGTCCCGCGCCGCCGCCGCCGAGAGCGTCACCGACCCCCCTTCGGCCGAGATCGTGCCCGAATGTCGGATCAGCGCGCCCCGGCCCGCCTTGGCGGTCGGCACCTGCACCTGGAGGAAGCCGTCGCCCGACAGGTCGAGCGTCGCCCGCTCGCCCGAACCCAACCCCACCTTGCCCATCGGCACGCGGATCGTGCCGGCATTGCGCACCTCGCCCCCGAGCAGGGCCGCGTAGCCGCCCCGCCCGATCGTGATCGCGCCCCGGTTCGTCACCCGCGCCGAGGCGCCCGAGCCCCGGAACTGGCGCCGGCCGGCCTTGAAGTCCTCGTTGGCGATGTCGAGCGACGAGGCCACGAAGGCGGCGGCGTTGACCTTCCCGGTCCGCGTGATGGTGATGCCGTTGGGGTTGACGAGGTAGACCTGCCCGTTGGCGTTGAGCTGGCCGGCAATGGTCGAGGGCGTCGAGCCGGTGACCCGGTTGAGGATCGCCGCGGAGGCGTTCGGCTGCCGGATGTCGACGCGGTTGTTCCGACCGATCGAGAAGCCCTGCCAGTTGACGATCGCGTTCTGGCTCGATTGCGTGATCGTCATCGCGCCGCCCTGCGGCCGGCCAATGCTGACCCCGCCATACGCCACGCTGCCGCCGGTCGGCAGCCCTTGGGCGCGGACGGGCGCGATCGTCGCGAGGGCCGTGGTGGCGAGGAGGGCGGCGAGCAGGCAGTGCTTCATCGGTAGGCTCGCGATCGGAGGAGATGACGGCGTCGGACTGCCGGAGCCCGACGCGATCTGGTCAGCGGGCCGTAAGCGCTCGCGCGCCACCGCTCGGTGGCGACAGCCGGAACCCGTTCCGCCTTGCCGTCCCGGTCGCCCGACCCGGGGTCGGCGCGCTCAGCAGAGGTGGCACGATCCGCGTCATGTCATATCAGTCGTCCGGCACACAGGGGAGTATTTCACGCCATTTGTGAAGCGTAGCGCCGAGCTAACACAGGCAATCCGGGCTCCGCCACACGGCCGGACAGCATTGATACGCCCTGCACATTCCAGGCTGAGCTGTTCCACACATTTTACCGGTGGCGACTACGCATATACCCCTTCGGCAGTATCAAGCTCTCAAGCTCCCGTGGAGTATAAGGTTGAGCGAATCACGGTGGCGATTGGGGAGCCTCGGGTTGTTCAGGCTGTCAAACGCCAATTTTTGGCGAGATAACACAACCCAAGATAGTATCTTTTGGCTTCGATGTTTCAGCTTCGAGGCATTTCGTCGCATGTTCGACGCCGAGCCAATCTGTGCTACGCTCGGCGCGGCCGGAGAACACGTCCGGATCGACTTCGTGTCTCGCACGAAACTCCCCGTCGCCGGCGTCGTTCGATGTGGCGGCGTCTGCGCAGCGGAAGTTTCGTGAGGTGCACTTCGACCGCGGGCCCCACGAACCTCTTCGATCGGCCTTCGCCGGCTGCGTGTTTCACGAACTTGCCATGACGGCTGCACATTACCTTCCGACAGATGGCGCGCCGGTTCTCCGGCTGCGGTCGACGATCCCGCGCGGCGCACGGGACGCCTACGAGGCGATGCGGTGCGTCGCCGCTCCGGTGGTGCGCTGGGAACTGCCCGAGCCGGGAGACCATGCCGACTTCTCGGCCCGGATCGAGGCCGACCATTTCGGAGCCATGTATCTCAGCGGCGCCGTGGCGCCGCGCAGCGCCTTGCTGCGCCCCCGCGAGGTCATCGCGGCATCCGGCCTCGACGACATCATGACGATGGTCTACCTTCATAACGACTACACCTGCGACGTCGAGGGGCGGCTCCTCGCGATCCGGCAAGGCGACGTGCTGGTGTTGGATCTCACCCGGCCTTTCGCGATCCGAGCGCCCGCGATCAGCAACCTGTCCCTCACGATCCGGCGCGACCTCGTCCTGCCGCTGGTCGAGCGGATCGAGATCCTGCACGGACTGGTGCTGCGCCGAGGCACCGGCATGGTTGACCTCCTGTCGTCGCATCTCCTCGCGCTCCGGAGCGAGGCACCCGCGATGGGCCGGGCCGAGGCCGAGGCCGCGACGACCGCCTCGGCGGCCTTGGTCGCGGCGGTGGCCGGGCCGTCCCCGGACGGGCGCGTCGCGGCCCGCGCGGCGTTGCGGGCCGGGCGGCGGCGCCTGATCCAGGCTGCGATCGAGCAGGATGCGGCCGATCCGCGGCTCGGGCCCGACAGTCTGGGACGGCGCTTCGGGATCTCCCGTGCCTCGCTTTACCGTCTGTTGGAGCCGGTCGGGGGTGTCGCCGCGGCGATCACGCAGGCCCGCTTGGCGCGGGCACGGGCGCTGCTTCAGGATCCCGGGCACGATGCCCGCCTGGTGCGGGACATTGCCCGCGACTGCGGCTTCGTGAACGATTCGGCCTTCAGCCGGCTGTTCAAGGCGACTTACGGCATGGGACCGCGCGACCTGCGGCGGCTTGCAGCGCAGACGCGCGCGAGGGCGGACGGCGATTCGCCGGCGACACCCGAGACCGACGTCCGGAAGGTGAAGGAATGGCTCCTCAACCTGTGACGCCGCCTGTCGCGCCGGTCGGCCGCAAGGGAAATGTGCGGCATGTCTCGAAACGGCCCTCGCGCGCGCGCGAACGGGCGCGCGTCGCTGATATTTACCTTGTGTTAACCAAATCAATCCGCCAATCGGGCTCGGCAGCCAGGGCCGCCTTCCCTTGCGACGTGCGGGGATCGCGCTGTCGCCCGGGCCGCGTTTCGAGAGTTCGCGCATGACGCATCCTATCGCCGAATCGCGAGTGCCCCGGATCGCGCCTCCGGCGATCCTCGGCGCCCGCGCGGGACGCCGGCTCGGCCTCCTCGCCGCGTCCTTCTTCGTCGTCGGTCACGCCCTGGCCCAGACTGCCTCGCAGATCACGCCGCAGAGCTTCCGCCCGCCCCTGCAGAGCCAGGGGGGCAGCCTCCTCATCCCGGAGGGGCCGGGCCTCGATGCCCCCGCCGGCGCCGAGCGCCTCTCGGTGCGCGTGCGCGCCGTCCAGGTCGATGGCACCCTGCCGGACCTCGCCGACGCCACCCGGGCCATCGTCGAGCCCCTCGCCGGCCGCACCAGTACTGCCGCCGAGCTCTTCGCCGTCGCCCGCGACCTCGAACAGGCCTACATCGCCGCCGGCTATCCGCTGGTCCGCATCGTCCTGCCGGCCCAGCGGCTCGCCGACGGCGCAGACCTGCGCCTCGTCGTCCTCGACGGCCTCGTCGAGCGCATCGACGTCTCCGCCCTGCCCCCTGAGATCCGCGCGCGCGTCGCCGCGGTGCTCGGCCCTCTCGCCGGACAGCGTGGCCTGCGGCTCTCGGTGCTGGAGCGCGCCCTGCTTCTGGCCGGCGACACCCCCGGCACGGTGCTGCGCTCGACCCTGGCGCCGGGCAGCATTCCCGGCGGCACCGTTTTGGTGGTCGAGGCCCGCTACAAGCCGGTGACGGGGAGCGTGGGGGCCGACAACACCATCTCGGCAGCGATCGGCGGCATCACCACCAATGTCGGCCTCGATCTCAATTCGCCGACCGGGAACGGGGAACTGCTCTACCTGCGCGGCGGCGGGGCGTTCTATCCGGGCGGGCGGGCAAGCTTCTTCGACCCCGAGCCGCGCAACCGGTCGCTCGCCGCCGGCCTCGTCCTGCCGCTCGGCACCGACGGTCTCACCCTCAACCTGGAGGCCACCGACGCCCGCACGACGCCCCGGGCGAACGTCGCCACGCTCGGCTTCACCTCGGACTTCTCGCGCTTTTCGGCACGGCTGCGTTATCCCCTGATACGCTCCCGGGCCTTCACCCTCAACGCCGAGGGCTCCTTCGACGCGCAGGAAGAACGCCAGACGGTGATCGTGCCGGTCGAGGCGCCGTTCTCCCTCGACCGGCTGCGCATCGCGAGAGCCAGCACGGACGTCCTGTGGTTCCTGGACACCGAGGGCGTCGTCACCGGCCGGCTGACCGGCTC
Source organism: Methylobacterium aquaticum (assembly GCF_001043915.1). Lineage (GTDB taxonomy): Bacteria > Pseudomonadota > Alphaproteobacteria > Rhizobiales > Beijerinckiaceae > Methylobacterium > Methylobacterium aquaticum. The sequence goes on from NZ_LABX01000144.1 coordinate 4,476, forward strand.
GTTCGGCATCGACGGCTTGGGCGCCCGCCGGCCGCCCGCGCCCGATTCGGATCTGGCGCCCCTGTCGCGGCTCGGCGCGCGGCCGGACTTCCAGAAGCTCGAGGCGAGCCTGAGCTATACGCAGCCGCTGGCCGAGCACCTGACGCTCGACCTGCGGGCGCGCGGCCAGACTTCGTTCAACCAGGCACTGCCGCGCTCCGAGCAGATCGGCCTCGCGACCCTCAGCGGCCTGTCGTCCTTCGATGCGGGCCTGTTCCAGGGCGACGAGGGCTACGTGGTGCGGGGCGAACTGCAACTGCCTTTCGTGCTGCCGGTGAACCTGCCGTTCCGCCTGATCGAATGGCCGGGGCAACTCGGGACGGGGCTGGCCGCGGGCGAGGAGACGGCCGGGGCGGTGGTGGCGAGCCCCTACGGGTTCGGTGCGTTCGGGATGGTGCGCCAGCAGCGGCCGACCGCGTTGGAGCGGGCGATGGTGCGAGGCGCGTCCTACGGAGTGGGAATCCGGCTCGGGGCGGCGCCGCAGGCGAGTTTCACGAACCTGAGCGCGAGCGTGGAATACGGCCGCTCGGAGCGCTCCGACCGTCTGCCAACGGACGACCGGATCACCTTCACGGTTGCTCTCCAGTTCTGAGCGCCTGCTTGAGCGGTTTATGCTATTCTTGATTGTTGAGAGCGTTGAGCGCCATCAGGCAGGCGACGCAGGCAAGGCGTCCGGTCGCGACATCGAGGCGCCCGGCGCGCTCGCGCAGCAAGCCGCCTCAATGGCTCAACCATCCCAAGGTGCGCTCCGCCAGCCAGCGCCGCTCGAGCGCGACGAAGCCCTTCTGGTCGGGCTGCGTCTCGACGACGCGATGGCCCATGCCGTGCCAGTGGCACCACTCCTGGCAGCGTTGGCCGTGAAGGCCCCATCCAGGAGCGCCAGGCGCAGGCTCGGCCACGGCTTCTTGCCGGCATCCAGCGCCGGCAGCGTGTCGTCGCCGCTGGCGGCGGGCGAGGGCCCGCATCAGGATCTCGAACAACCGTTTCTCGATCCAGTGCCGCAACCAGCCGTAGACCGTGCGCCAGGGCACGACGCTCTCTGGCAGGGCCCGCCAGGCGCCCCCGGACCCGCACATGCCAGGCGATCGCCGCGACGATCTTGCGCGCGGGCGTCGCGTTCGGGCTGCGGGGCGGATCGGCGCGCTCAAGGACGCGAGCCATCTCGTCCAGGCCGGTCGGAGCAACGACATCCTTCAGGCGCGTCTCGTGGCGCGCCCGATGTCGGTCGGTCCACATCTGATCTCTCCCCGCCCAACCAGGCGGATCCCCTGTGGATCTCTCAGGAGAGAGATGGCGGGACCGGTAGACGCACGCAGACAGGCTCTGAGCCAGCGGCACGACGGGCTGTTTCGGGGAAGTGCAGGTGTAAATCAGTTTCTCGGAGGTTTCGAAACCCACGTAATGCGATGGATACCACAGGAGGCCATCAAGTTTTCGAAGACCGGAATGGTTTCATTGCGACTCGACGAGGTGTAGCAGGGCGCGAGTTCGGCAGAAGGGTCATCGGGGACGTCTCCGTGATCGGCGCGAGGCGGCGGTCAGCCGGCCGTGTAGACGGTGCGGGCCTGCTCGGGCGTGATGAACCCATCGAGAAGGTCGTCGCGGACGCGGGTCCTGTCGCGCGCCTCCGGCGGCCCCCAGCCGCCGCCGGCCGGGGAGCTGATGCGGATGCGGTCGCCGGGGGCGATCGGCACGTTGGCGAACTTGCTCGGCGAGACCTTGCCGAATGCTTGCGTGACGGTGAGCCACTCCTCGCTGCCGGCCCGCATCATCAGGAGCTCGGCCTTCGCGCCGTCGTGCCCGCCATGGAGACCCCAGGGGCTGACCTTCTGGCGGTCGCTCATGTAGCTGAAGGTCATCGGCGTGCCGGTGCTGCGCACGGTCTTCGAGAGGGCGAGGCCGCCCCGGAAGGTGCCGGGTCCCCCAGAGCCGTCGACGAGGCGGAACTCCTCGACGTGCCAGGGGAAGCGGTACTCGAACACCTCGACCGGGATGTGCGGGCAATTGCCGTTGATGCCGCCGACCGCGTCGTTGCCGTCGGCGAAGCTGCGGCCGCCCCAGCCGACCGGGGTGAGGTCGTAGCAGCAGAAGAACTCGCCGGTGGCCGGGTCGGTGCCGCCGAACAGGAAGTTGCTGTGCGTCGCCCCGTCGGTCGCCGCCGAGCGCTCCTTGAGGCCTGGCGCCAGCGCGCCCATCACGCAATTGGCGATCCGGCAATGGGTCTCGGTGTTGCCGCCGACCGAGGGGCCGGGAAAGTTCACGTTCACCACCGTGCCGGGCGGGGCGAGCACCCGGATCGGCCGAAAGCAGCCGGAATTCTTCGGGATCGTCGAATCGGTGAGCTGGAGCACCGCGTTGTAGGCCGCCCCGTAGGCGACCCCGAGGGTGCCGTTGATCGGACCCTTCGCCTGCGGCGAGGAGCCGTGATAATCGACCACGAGGTCGGAGCCCGTCACCGTCACCTCGGCCCGGATGGTGAAGGCCCGGTCCTCGATGCCGTCATCCTCCATGCAATCGGTAAAGACGTAGCGTCCGTCCGGGATCTTCTCGATCTCTGCCCGCATCCGGCGCTCGGAATAGTCCATCAGCGCCGCGACGTGCTCGCGGAAGGCGGCGACCCCGTGCTTGCGCACGAGATCGGCCATGCGCCGCTCGCCGAGATCGGTGGCGGCGATGAGGGCGCGGAAGTCGCCGTAATTGTAGCGCGGCGTGCGCACGTTCGCGAGCATCAGGCGCCAGACGTCGTCGACGTCGCGCCCCGCCCGCTTGATCTTGACCGGCGGCACCCGCAGGCCCTCGTGGAAGACCTCCGTCGCCTCGCCGGCAAAGCCCGCCGGCGCCATGCCGCCGACCTCGCAGACATGCCCGATCGCGACCGAGAAGCCGATCAGGCTGCCCTTGACGAAGACCGGCTTGAAGAAGGTGTGCTCCGGCGTGTGCAGGCCGCCCCGGTACGGGTCGTTGTGGACGAGGACGTCGCCCTCCTCCAGGTCGGCGAGCGCGATCTCCTGGACGCAGGAGCGCAGCAGCAGCGGCATGCCGCCGATCATCGAGGGGCAGAAATCGCCGGTGGCGACCAGCTCGCCGGTCGGAAGGGCGAGGCCACAGGTGAAGTCGAGGGACTCCGAAAAAATCGTCGAGTAGGAGGTACGCATCAGCGTCACCCCCATGTCGCGGCAGATCGAGACCAGGATGCCGCCGACGATGTTGAGCGAGACCATGTCCATGGTGGGGGCTCCCGTGCTCAGGCGGTGATCAGAAGGTTGCCGGTGCGGTCGACGGTCAGGCTCTTGCCGGGATCGAGCACCGTGACCGAGGCCGCCTCCTCGACGAGCGCCGGCCCGGTGATGCCGTGGCCGGCCCGCAGGTCGTCGCGGGCATAGACCGGGGTGTCGGCAAAGCCGTCGCCGAACCAGACCGGGCGCCGCCCGCGCGGCAGAGCCGGGCCGTCGGCCTCCGGGATCGAGGGGAAGTCGAGGTCGCCGGTGCGGGCGGTGCCGGTGACCAGGAAGTTGACCATCTCCATCGGGTCGTCGAGGCGGAAGCCGAACCGGGCCTCATGCTGGGCGTGGAAGGTCGCCAGCAGCGCGGCGACCTCGTCCTCGGTGAAGGAATCGGCCTCGGTCGGGATCTCCAGCTCGTAGTTCTGGCCGAGATAGCGCATCTCGACGCTGCGCCGGATCGCGACCTCCGGATGGCCTTGCGCGGCGAGCTCGGCCCGGCATTCGGCGACGAGGTCGCCCATCGCCGCAGCGGCGCGGGCACGGTCGAAGGCACGGGAGGTGAGCTGCACCGTGCGGGCGCGGTCGACCCGTGCATCCGCCATCGTGAACCCGAAGGCGGAGAACTGGCCCGGACAATTCGGCACGAGGCCGTGGGGGATCGCGGCCTCGCTCATCAGGTCGCTGACATGCGGCGGGCCGGCGCCCCCGAAGGCGACGAGGACGAAGTCGCGCGGATCGAGGCCCTGTTCGGTCAGCACCGTGTGCAGCGCCCCCACCATGTTGTTGTTGGCGATCCGCACGATGGCGAGCGCCGCCTGCTCGACCGAGAGGCCGAGCGCCTGCCCGATCGGGTCGACCGCCGCGCGGGCGGCCGCCGCATCGAGCGCCATGGTGCCGCCGAGGAAGTTGGCGGCGCCGATGCGGCCGAGCACGACGTTGGCGTCGGTGACGGTGGGCAGGCTGCCGCCCCGGCCGTAGCAGGCCGGCCCCGGATCGGCCCCGGCACTCTCGGGACCCACCACCAGCATGCCCCCGGCATCGATCCGGGCGATCGAGCCGCCGCCGGCGCCGATGGTGCGGATGTCGATCATCGGGACCTGGATCGGCCGGCCCCAGGAGATCTCGAAATCGGTGGTGAACTTCTCCTGCCCATCCACCACTGTCGAGACGTCGGTCGAGGTGCCGCCCATATCGAGGGTGACGAGGTTCGGCAGGCCGAGATGCGCGGCGACCCGCTTGGCAGCGATGACGCCGCCGGTCGGCCCGGAGACGGCGATCTGGATCGGCTGCGCGACGGCGGCATCCAGGCTCATCTCGCCGCCGTTCGAGCGCATCACCACGATGCCCGCCGCGACGCCCTGCTCGGCGAGCTGCCGGCGCATCGCCCCGAGCTGGCGGCCGACCACCGGCTTGATGAAGGCGTCGCAGATCGTGGTCGAGGCGCGGAAATGCTCCTTCCACTTCGGCAGCACCTCGTAGGAGATCGAGACCGGCAGGCCGGGCAGCCGCTCGGCGAAGATCGCCTTGATGCGCCGCTCGTGCTCGGGCGCGAGGTAGGAGTGCAGCAGCACCACCGCGACCGCCTCGACCGCGCCCTCGGCCGCGAGCCGCTCGGCGAGGTCGGCCACCGCCGCCTCGTCGAGGGGCTGGAGCACCGATCCGTCGGCGCCGACCCGCTCGTCGACCTCGTGGGCGTCGCGCCGCATCACGAACGGCTTCGGCTTGACCCAGGCGAGGTCGTAATGGTGGCGCCGGTTGCCGCGGCCGATGAACGGCACGTCGCGGAACCCGCGGGTCGTCACGTAGGCGACCCGGGCGCCCTTGCCCTCGAGGAGCGCGTTCGTCGCCACCGTGGTGCCGAGCCGGATCGCCCGGATCGCCGGGATGTCGCCGAAGGCGCGCAGGCCCGTCATGATGCCCTGGATCGGGTCGTGGGGCGTCGAGAGGTTCTTCCAGGCTCGCAGCGCCCGGCCGGATTCATCGTAGGCGACGAAATCCGTGAAGGTGCCGCCGATGTCGATGCCGAGACGGTAGGCCATGGGCGCGTCCTCCTTCGTCAGGCGGTGCTTGGTCAGGCGTGGATCGAGGCGTAGTCGACCGGGGTGGCGTGCCAGCCGGCGGCGCGCTTGTCCCAGAAGGCGTCGTGCAGGCGCCGGAAGACCGGGCCGGGCCGGTCGTTGCCCATGATGCGCCCGTCGATGCGCGAGGCCGGCATGATCCCGCCGGCAGTGGTGACGAGCAGGATCTCGTCGGCGTCGCGCAGTTCCGCCACGGTGACCGGCCGGACCGCAACGGCGAGATCCATCTCGCGGGCGAGTTCGATCACCGACTGGCGCGTCAGCCCTTCGAGCACGCCGGCATCCGGGGTCGCGAGGCGCCCGTCGGCGACGACGAACAGGTTGAAGCCCGGTCCTTCCGTGACGTGGCCGGCCTCGTCGAGGAGGACGCAGAAATCGGCGCCGCGGTCATGCGCCTCGAACTGGCCGCGGGTCAGGTCTGCCCAGTGGAAGTTCTTCGCCCGCGGGTCGACCGAGCGGGTCGAAATGCGCAGGGTCTCGGCCACCACCAGATGGGCACCGCGCTCCATCACGTCCGGCCGCACCAGGGAGATCCACGGCAGGGCGAAGGCCGCGAGGTAATTGCGGGCATAGGCCGGGTGGTAGGGCGCCCCGGCGGGCGGGCGGCCGCGCAGGCAGTCCATCGCCACGTAGGCGTCGCGCAGGCCTGCGAGGGCGACGCAGCGGTGGAGCACCCGCTTGATCGCCGCGTCGTCCTCCGGGGGCTTGAGCCGGAAGGTCTCCATTGAGGCGCGGAAGCGCCGGACATGGTCGTCGAGCCGGAAGAAGGCGCCGTCGCGCACACCGACGACGTCGTAGGTGACGTCGGAGCGGCGGTAGCCCCAATCGGTGATCGGGATCGCGGCCTCGGCGATCGGCATGAAGTGGCCGTCGAGATAGGCGGCGCCGGCCGTCCAAGCGGGTTCGGTCACGGGCATCCTCCGGAGTGTCACGACGCCGCCTTCGGGCGGGCGGCGAGGTCGACCGTGGCGGCGGGGACCGGCCGGGTCGAGGGCAGGACGAGCTCACGCCCGCGGCTGAGGCCGTTGGGGCGGAAGATCAGGATCAGCGCCATGACGAGGCCGAGCCCGATCTCCTGGCTGCCGGCAGGCAAGGCCAGGGTGGTCCGGCCGACGGCGATCCCGCGTTCGAGGAGGCGCAGCACCTCGACCACCGCCGTCACCACGACGACCCCGGTGACCGCGCCGGTGAGGCTTGCCTGGCCGCCGACCACCAGCATGGCGATCGTGATGAAGGACAGGCTGAGATAGAACGGATCCACCGTCAGGATGCCGAGGAACTGTGCGTAGAGCCCGCCGCCCATGCCGGTGATCGCGGCGCTGAGCACGAAGGCGACGAGCCGCATCCGCACCACCGTCACGGCAGAGGCGCGCGCCGCGACCTCGTCGTCGCGGGAGGCCCGCAGCATCAGGCCGAAGCGCGAGACCTGGAACCCGTAGGCCGCCAGGATCGCGACGCCTGCGAAGGCGTAGGCGGTCCAGGGGCCGACCACCGTCGGGATGCCGACGATCGAGCTGACGCCGGCGGTGACCGAATCCCAGTTGGCGTAGACGCTGTTGACGATGATGAGGAAGGCGAAGGTGGCGATCGAGGCCGCCGTTCCCGACAGCCGCATGATCGCCAGCCCGAGCCCGAAGGCGACCACGGCCGGCAGCAGGGTCGCGCCCAGGATCGCGGCCCAGAACGGCAGCTGGTTCTCCTGGAGCAGCACCGGCAGGCCCTGCAGCATGATCTGCTTGAACGACGGCTCTGCGGTGGCCCAGGCCGCCGCGTAGGCGCCGATGCACATGAAGCCAACCTGGCCGAAGGAGATGATGCCGGAATTGCCGATGAAGACGAACAATCCGACGACGACGACGACCCGGATGAACATCTCGGTCAGCGTCACCTGCACGGCGTCGCCGCCGACGAGGCTGAAGCCTGCGATCAGCCCGAGGAGCAGGATCAGCAGCAGCGGCGTCTGGTGGCGGGCAAGGAGGCGCATCGCGGTCTCCATCAGACGCGCTCGATCGTGCTGCGGGCCGGCACCAGGCCGCTCGGGCGCACCAGCAGGACCAGGATCACGAAGGCGAAGGCGAAGGCATCGCGGAAGGCGCGCAGGTCCGGCGGCAGATAGGCCTGGAGCATCGTGACGATGAGCCCGATGGTGAAGCCGCCGACCACCGCCCCGACCAGGCTGCCCATGCCGCCGACCACCACCGCCACGAAGGCGAACAGGGCGAGCGGCACGCCCATCATGTGGCTGAGTGAGCCGGATTGCGTGGTGGTGAGGAGCGAGACCACGCCGGCGAGGATGCCGCTGATCGCGAAGGCGAGGCCGATCACCAGGTTGCCGCGCACGCCGAGATACTGCGCCATGCGGAAATCCTCGGCGGCCGCCCGCATCTGGATGCCGTATGGCGTCTTCTTGAGGAACAGCGTCAGGCCGCCCATCAGCGCGAGGGTCACCACCAGGGTGACGAGCTGGAGCATCGGCACCCGCAGCTCTCCGATCAGGATCTGGCTGTTGGCGCCGCTCCACAGGTCGACCGCCTTCGGCCGCGCGCCGTAGGCCACCAGCACGCCGTTCTGGATGATGTAGCTGACCGCGAAGGAGGCGATCATCAGGGTCGGCGAGGAGGCGCGGCGCAAGGGCCGGAACACCAGGGCGTCGGTGAGGAGCGCCGCCACGATCACGATGAGGCAGATCGTCGGGATCATCACCGGCCAGGGCCAGGCGCCGATGAGGAGACGCGCGGTGACGTCGGCGGACGGCACGATCAGCGCGTAGGCGCCCACCGTGATGAAGTCGCCGTGTGCGAAGTTGATGAGCCGCAGGATGCCGAACAGCAGCCCGATGCCGAGTGCCACCAGGGCGTAGATGCTGCCTAGGCTGATCGCATCGATGAGGTTCTGCAGGAACGGGATCACGCGCTCGCCTCCGCCGGTTGGGCCGTCCGCTCGCCGAAGCCGAAATACGCCTGCCGGATCGCCTCGCCGTCCTTGAGGTCGGCGGCCCGGCACTCGAGCTGGATGCGCCCGCCGCGCAGGACCGAGATGCGGTCGGCGTGCTTGAGGATGCGGGTGGAGCTCTGCTCGTTGATGAGCAGGGTGAGGGAGGCGTGGCGGCGCAGGTCGAGCAGGATCTCGTAGATCTGGTCGATGATCTTCGGCGCGAGGCCGAGCGACGGCTCGTCGACGAGGAGCAGGCGTGGCCGGGTCATCACCGCGCGGGCCACCGCCAGCATCTGCTGCTCGCCGCCGGACAGGCGCCCGGCCGGGCTGTGCAGGCGCTCGCCGAGGCGCGGCAGCAGCGACAGGATGCGCTCGCGGTCGATCCGCGCCGCCGCCCGGTCGCCCCGGAGCTGGCCGCCGATGGCGAGGTTCTCGTCCACCGTCAGGGTGCCGAAGATGTGGCGCCCCTCCGGTACCAGCGAGACGCCGAGCCGGGCGATCTTTTCCGGCCGCTCGCCCCGGATGCTGGCGCCATCGAGCCGGATGTCGCCGGCATGCGGGACGACGCCGCCGGCGATTGCCGCCATCGTCGTCGACTTGCCGGCGCCGTTCGGCCCGATGATGCAGACGACCTCGCCCTCGGCCACGGTGAGGGAGACGCCGCGGAGCGCCACGAGGTCGCCGTAGCGGACGTGGATGGTCTCGACGCAGAGGAGCGGCGCCATCTTCAGGCCTCCATGCCGAGATAGGCGGCCATCACCGCCTCGTGACGCTGGATCTCCTCGGGCGTGCCCTCCGCCAGGGTGCGGCCGCCGTCGAGAACGTGGATGCGATGGCTGATGCCCATCACGACCCGCATGTTGTGCTCGATCAGCAGCACGCCGCAGGTGAAGGTCGAAGGAATCGAGGCGACGAGCTCCATCAGTTCCTCGCACTCGGCGTCCGACATGCCGGCGGCCGGCTCGTCGAGGAGCACGAAGGCCGGCGACAGGATCAGGGCGCGGGCGATGCCGAGGCGGCGCTGGTCGGTATAGGCGAGCGCGCCGGCCGACAGCGCCGCCTTGTCGGCGAGCCCGATCCAGTCGAGCATCGCCCTGGCGTGCTCGCGGGCGGCGCGGAGCGTCAGGCCGAGCCCCGCCCCCGTCACCTCGACATTCTCGATCACGCTCATGTCGCGAAACAGCCGTCCGGCCTGAAACGTGCGGGCGACGCCGCGTGCGCGGAACCGTGCCGCGTCCCAGCCGTCCGTCTCGGCCGCGCCGAGGAGCACCCGTCCCTCGGTCGGGCGCTGGAAGCCGGTGAGGCAGTTGACCAGGGTGGTCTTGCCGGCGCCGTTCGGGCCGATCAGGCCAAACACCTCGTGGCGGTGCAGGGTCAGGCTGACGTTCGAGATCGCCGCGAGGCCCTGGAACCGCACCACGAGACCGTCCGCGGACAAGTCCGAGGCGTTGGTCAAGGAGCGATCGACGCCCCTGACCGCCGGTTCGAGGTAGGCGTGCTGCATGGGATGACCTCCCCTGGGTCGGAGGAGCCGGCTACTTCTTCAGCCGATAGAGGACGGCGTCCGGAATGGTCTCCTTGATGGTCCATTCCTCGACCGGGCTCTCCTTGCCGTCGGCGTAGGAGACGACGATCATCGGCATCTTGGTCTGGATGTGGAGCTTCGGCGTGAAGGTGCGCGGGCCGAGGATGGTCGGGGCGTTGTCGGCCTTGTTCAGCTCGGCCACCACCTTGGCGGCGTCGGTGGTGCCGGTCGCGGTCACCGCCTTCGCCCAGAGGTCGAGATAGGCGTAGATCGGGTAGGCGTACTGGGTCGTCGGCGGCTTGCCGTACTTCTTGGCGTAGGCCGCGGTCAGCTCGTTCACCGGGGGACGCGGGTCGTCGACCGTGAGCGCTTGGACCGGCAGGTAGAAATCCTTCAGGCCCGGCGTCGAGTTGAGCCAGTAGGTGCCGTCCATCGCGGTGGCGCTGAACACCGGCAGGGCAACCCCGGCGGCGCGCAGCTGGCGCACCGCGCTCGCCGCGCCCGGATTGGTCGAGCACAGCATCACGTGGTCGACGCCGCCGGTCCGGATCGCGTCGTTGAGGCGGGTGATCTGCGAGTTGATGGTGGGATCGAGACCCTTGAAAGTGTCCTGGCCGACGACCTTGCCGCCGACGGTGGGAAAGTTCCACTCGTAGCCGGCGCAGACCGACTTGTTGTACTCGATGGTCTCGTCGACCAGCATGTAGCCCTTGCGCACGCCCTTCTTGGCGTAGCCCCAACCGGCCATGACGGCGCCTTCGAGTTGGCCGGCATTGTTGGCGGTGAAGGAATAGGCACCGACGCCGATCACGCCGGCCTTCGGGTCCGAGGCGCCCATGAAGACCGACACCACCCCGGCCTTCTGGGCCTGGAGCGCGGCCGGGGCGCCGTAATCGTAATCGGCCGAGACCAGCAGCAGGTTGGCGCCCTGGTCGATCAGCTGCTTGCCGACCTTGGCGCCCTCGACCCGGTCGGTCTTGGTGTCGGCGGTGACGACCTTGATCGGCTTGCCGAGGAGGCCGCCCTTCTGGTTCGTCTGCTCGATCCAGAGCTGGGCCATCTTGGCGGCCTCGCCGTCATAGGCTTCCATCCAGCCTGAGAAGGCCACCGCGAGCCCGATGGTGATGCCGTCGGCCGCCGCCGCCGGCCGTGCCCCGAGGGCGAGGGCCGTGGCCAGCACCGCGCCGATGATCCGCTTGCCCGTCATCGTGTCCTCCTGCAAAGGCCGGGCGCGCCGGCCAACTCCGGTTCGGTCGCGTCTCGCCGGGGCGGGGCCAGGCAGCCGCGCCCGGTCGCGGCCCGGCGGGCCGCGGAAGAAGTTGAGTTTCGATGTCTCGCCCGATGTGCCAGTCTAACCAAGAACTGCCGGGTCCCCTCTCCCGCACGGGACAGGGAGGCGCGCCTCATTCCGCAAAATCAGAGCAGAGTCCATTCATCGATCAAAGCAACTCGGTTTATCTTAGCGATGATCGCAGAGATTGCGTCACGTCTCCGTCCCGGCCGTCTCCCGCCGCCGTTCCTCCCGCTCCGCCTCCCAGGTCACGCACCAGGCGGAGCAGTAGATCCGGCCATTCGCCCGCACCGTGTCCGGCGCCTCGTTAGCCGGGTTCTCGTAGAGCAGGATGCCGCAATTCGGGCACTTGGCGTAGCTCTCGATATAGAGCCGGTTCGGCGCGAACTTCATCCGCGTGTCCTCCGGGTGGGATGCGGTGCATCCTCGGCGCTCACCAGCGGCTCGCCGCGGCCGCTCCGGCCGTACATCCGGTGGACGAAGGCCCAGGTCGTCTCGAGATGGTGCTGCATCGCCGCGACCGAGCGCTCGACATCGCCGGAAGCCAGCGCCTCGACGATGGGAATATGGGCCAGTGCCGATTGCAGCGGCGGCTCGCGCTCGAGATCGACGTAGGCGATGAGCATCTGCACCTCGGTGTCGATGCCCTCATGCGCCCGCAGGGTCTGGCGGTTGCCCGACAATTCGCAGATCCGCCGGTGCAGGGCCATATCGGCCTGGTGCAGCTCGGCGAGGCGTCCCGCCCGGGCCGCCGCGATCATCCGCTCGACGAGGCGCGCGAGGTCGTCGTGGTCGGGCCGGCGCATCCGCGGCAGGGCCTGGCGGATCGCGAAGGATTCGACGCAGATCCGGAACGAGAACACGTCGTCGACGTCCTGCGGCGTGAACCGGCGCAGGTAGTGGCCGCGCCGCGGCGCCGAGACCAGGAAGCCGCGCTGGGCGAGCCCGGAGACCGCCTCCCGCACCGGGTTGCGGCTGATGCCGAGGGTCCGGGCCAGCTCCGCTTCGTTGATGCGGTCGCCCGGGCGCAGGCGCCCGGAGGTCAGCGCGTCCAGCAAGTAGTGCCTCACCTGATCCGACAAGCTCAACGCGTCGATCAGCCTCTGCACGGCGCTCGTCTCCGATATGCGGGACATGAAGGGTCTTCCTCCTGCGGGCGAGAGCGCCGGGGCGGATCGAAAACCAACTGTCTGCTTATGAATACAACAACTGCAGACAGTGAACAGTTTATGAACTCGGTATCAACTGTCAACGCGAGGACTTGAGGGAATGTTGAGCTACGCCTGCCCACCGCATGGGCAGGCACCGCCGCAGCTCAGGCATCGCGCCACGACGCCGCCGAACGCTTGGCGAATTGCTCGCGGAACTGCGCGGTCGATCGCGGCAGCAGGGTGCCCTTGTCCCAGTCGAGGAGGACGCCGTAGCGGCGCACCACGTCGAGGGTGTCGAGGCGCCCGGCCCGGTACTCCTCCGCCACGTGCTCGGGATCGGTGGCGAGCCAGCCCCGGCGCTGGCCGCGGATCTCGGCCCGCAGGGCCTCCGTTGCCGCGGCATCGACCTCGTAACGGCACAAGTCGGCGTCGATCACCCGGATCACCACGCCGTAATCCTTCGCGGCGCGGGCGACCGAGACGTAGTCGTCGGCCACGTCCTCGACGACCTTGGCGGGATCGCGCTCCAGCGGATCGCCGAAGCCGCCGCCACCGGCGGTCGGGCGGCTGAAGATGTCGCCGGGGCCGATTGCCACGTCGGAGAAGACCGAGCCGAGCCACTCCTCCGCCTGCCCCGCCCGGGTGAGGGAGAGCCCGTGCGGCATCGACGGCAGGCCGCCCTCGATGCCCCAGACCACCGCCCGCTCGCGGTCGCAGATGTAGGAGATGACGCTGCCCTCGGCCTCCAGCATCACCGAGGTCTTGCGCACCCCGGCGCCGCCGCGCCAGCGCCCGGGCCCGGGGGAATCGGTCAGGATCTCGTATTCCGTCGTCAGGATCGGGTTCGCCCGCTCCTGGCCCTCGACCGGCTGCGACATCAGCCCGGTGCCGAAACACGCCGTGGTGACGTTGCAGCCGTCCTTGCCGTTGCGCCCGCCCCAGCCCCCGGGCAGCCAGTCGTAGAACATGTAGATCGGCTTGTCGGGCCGGCGCCCGTCGCGGCCGCCGGTGAGCAGGTATTCGAGGTTGAACGCGCAGGCGATCGCCCGCTCGGGCATGATCCGCGACCACATCTCGTAGATCGCGTTCATGATCTTCTCGAACGGCATCAGATAGCCGGTCACGGCGACCGGCCACTTTGCGTCGACGATCGAGCCCTCCGGGGCGATGATCGAGAAGGCGCGGTAAAAGCCGCTGTTGAGCGGCAGGTCGGGGAAGAAGGTCTTCATGCCCGCCGCCACCGCCGAGAAGGTGGCGCCGAAGGCCGAGTTGTAGATCGATCCGATGGTCGGGTGGCTGCCGGTGAAGTCGTAGGTGACCGACTCGCCCCGGATCGTCATCTTGATCCGGATCGGGATCATGCCCTCCGGCCCGCTCGGGTCGCGGTCGATGTAGTCGACCGTCTCCCACTCGCCGTCGGGGAGCGCCGCGAGGCGCTGGCGCACCGCGCGCTCGACGTAGTCCTGGACGGCGGCGAGCCCCGTCTCGACGGTCTCGCGGCCGTACTTCGCCACGAGGCGCAGGATCTCGCGCTCGCAGACCTGGGTCGCCTCGGCCTGGGCCTGGATGTCGCCGATGATCGAGGCCGGGTCGCGGGTGTTGGCGGCGATCAGGCAGGCGACGTCGGCGCAGAACCGGCCCTTCGAGAACAGCCGCACCGGGGTGATGCGCAGGCCCTCGCGGAACATGTCGCGGGCGGTGACGTCGAACGAGCCCGGCACGCTGCCGCCGACGTCGGACCAGTGCCCGTTCGACTGGCTGAAGGCGATGATCCTGCCGTCGGCGAAGATCGGCCGTATCAGCCGCACGTCGGAGAAATGGGTGCCGCCGGCATAGGGGTCGTTGATCGCGTAGACGTCGCCTGGATGCATGTCGCCGGCGAATGCCCGCATCACGTCCTGGCAGGTGAAGTGCAGGGTGCCGACATGGACCGCGATGTCCTGGTTCCCCTGCGCCGCCGAGTGGCCGCTCGCGTCGTGCAGCGCGCTCGAGAAGTCGCGGTTGTAGATCACGAAGGAGTAGCACGTCCGCAGGATCTGCTCGGCCATCTGGTCGACGCTGGTGATGAAGGCGTTCTTCAGCACCTCGAAGGTGACGGGGTCGAGGGTCTCGGCCATGGCGGTCACTCCTTCACCCGGATCAGGATGTTCAGGTAGCGGTCGACTTCCGCGCGGGTGCCGGGCGGGACCAGGACGGTCGAATCGACCTGCTCGACCACCGCCGGGCCGGCGAGGCTGAACCCCGCCGGGAGGCTCGCGCGATCGTAGACGGGGGTGTCGTGGGCGGCGCCCTCGAACCAGACCGGGCGGCGGCTCGATGGTTCGGGAGTCGCGCCGGTGAGTTCGTGAGTGGCGAGCGCGGCCTTCGGCACCACACCGACCGCCTTGAGGTTGAGGCGGAAGAAGCCGACCGGCGCGTCGTCGCGGCGGAAATTGTATTCGCGCTCGTGGTGGCGGTGGAACGCTTCGGTGAGGTCGGCGATCGCCCCGATCGGCCGCGGCGCCGGCACCGCGAGCGAGCGCCACTGGCCCTGGTACATCATGTCGATGCTGCGCTGGAGCACGATGTCGGCCTCGGCCACGCCCTCGTGGGCGAGGCGAGCGAGCGCCTCCGTTTCGAGGCGGCCGAACTCGGCCTCGATCTGCGCGGGGTCGGCCTCGGCGGCGCCGACGAGGTAGCTCTCCGAGAAGTCGTGCTGGATGTCGACGAGGAGGCAGCCGAGCGCCGAGGTGACGCCGGGATTGGGCGGCACGATCACGACCGGAATCGCCAGTTCGCGGGCGATGTCGACCCCGTGCAGGGCGCCCGCCCCGCCGAAGGCCACGAGGGCGAAGTCGCGCGGGTCGTAGCCGCGGCTGATCGAGATCAGCCGCACCGCGTCCGACATGTTGGCGTTGGCGACCCGCAGGATCGCGTCGGCGGCCTCCGGCAGGGACAGGCCGAAGGGCTCGGCCACCCCCTCGCGCACGGCCTCGGCCGCCAGACCTTGATCCAGGGTGATCTTGCCGCCGGCGAGGCTGGTGCCGAGGCGGCCGAGCACCACGTTGGCGTCGCTGTTGGTCGGCTGGCGGTTGCCGTTGCCGTAGCAGGCCGGGCCCGGGAAGGCGCCCGCCGATTGCGGCCCGTTGCGCAAGGACCCCGCCTCGTCGGTCCAGGCGAGGGAGCCGCCGCCGGCCCCGATGGTCAGGACCTCGATCGAGGCGAAGCGGATCGGGTAGCCGAACTCGATGTGCCAGTCCTTGGTCACCCGCGACTGGCCCTCATAGGCCAGCGACACGTCGGTCGAGGTGCCGCCCATGTCGAGGCCGATGGAGTTGGCGTAGCCGCACAGGCCGGCGATGTGGCGGCTGGCGATGGCGCCCGCCGCGATGCCCGAGCCGGCGAGCCGCGCCGCGAAGTCCTTGACGCTGCCCGGCGTCATCACGCCGCCGCCGGTATGCAGCAGGAGCAGGTCGCGGTCGTAGCCGCCGTCCCGCAGGCGCTCGCCGAGGCGGGTGGTGTAGTCGACGACAACCGGGCTCAGCGCCGCGTTGACCACGGTGGTCGAGAAGCGCTCGTGCTCGAAGATCTCCGGCAGCACGCCGGACGAGATCGAGACCGGCACCCCGGGCAGCTCCTCCTCCAGAATCGCCTTCATCCGGCGCTCGTTGGCGCCGTTGACGTAGGCGTTCATGAAGCAGACCGCGACCGCGGCGACCTCGCGGCGGCGAAGGATCTTGGCGACCCGGCGCGCCTCCACCTCGTCGAGCGGGGTGACCATGGCGCCCTGCGCGTCGATCCGCTCCGGCACGGTGAGGCGGTCGCGCCGGGGCACGTAGGGCCGCACCACGTCCTTGTAGGTGTCCCAGAGATCCTCCTTGTTGGCGCGCCTGATCTCGATCACGTCGCGGAAGCCCGCGGTGCAGACCATGGCGGTGCGCGGCAGGCGCCGGGTGATGAGGGCGTTGGTCGCCACCGTGGTGCCGTGGGAGAACAGCGCGACCCGGGTCAGGTCGATGCCGGCCTTGTCGACGCCGGCCAGGATGCCGTCGATCGGATCGCGCGACGAAGCGGTCTTCTCGATCCGGATCAGCCCGGTCGCCTCGTCCATGATGCAGATATCGGTGAAGGTGCCGCCGACATCGACGGCCACGCGCAGGCTCTGCAAAGGAAGGCCTCCTCGCTGTGAGTTTGTCATTTCGATGCGGATCTAATCGCGCCCTTTAAACCAACGGCCGAAGATGCTGACGCATCCATTCGATCTCGGGCAGGCCCGAGATCGACGCAGCCGTCGACCCACTCTCGACTTGTCGATGCCAAGCCCAGATGTCCGGGACCTTGGGCTTGGCGAAAACTCCAGACCGGCACCGAAGGTCGGTTTCAACGACCTTTGGTATGACAAGTGCGCTTCGTCATTCCGGAGCCGCGCAGCGGCGCCCGGGATGACCCTGCAAAGGGTCGATCAACCGGCATTGTCTTCACGCGTCGGAGAATCCGGACATGATCGCGCCCGAATCCTCTCACCCCCGCGCCGCTGCCCGCGCCTCCCGCGGGGTGCAGCCGAACTCGGCCCGATACTGGCGGCTGAACTGGGCCTGATCGCCGAAGCCCCAGCGATAGGCGATCTCGGACAGGGAGCGGCGGCAGGCCGGGTCGCGCAAGGCTTCGTCGCACATCGCCAGCCGCTGGCGGCGGATGAAGCCGCAGACGCTGGTCCCTTGCGTCTCGAACAGCTGGTGCAGGTAGCGCACCGACAGCCCGCAGGCCTCGGCGATGCCCTGCGGCCCGAGATCGGCGCGGGCGAGGTTGGCACGGATGTAGCGCTCGACCCGGTGCAGGTGTGCACCCTGGACCGAGGAGGCCTGGCTGCCGAGCGTGCGCGGGTCGGCCTCGACTGCCAGCGCCAGGAGATCGACGAGGTGGCGCCCGGCCAGGGCCCGCGCCGCCTCGTCCAGTTCATCGACCCGCGGCGCGGTGAGGCGCAGCATGTCGACGAAGAGGGCGCCGACGCCCTGCGTGGCGTCGAAGCTCAGGGTCGCGAGCCGCTCGGGCGCCCCGATCCGGGCGCGCAGGACGGGGCTCGGCACCTTGAGCACCCAGAGGGCGTTCGGCTCCGCATGGGCGAACTCGTAGGGCAGGTGGCTGCGCTCGATCAGGAACGCGCCGGGCCGGCAGCGCACGTCCCGGCCGTCCTGGCGGAAGCTCACCTCCGCCCGCTCCGGCACGGTGATGAGGAAGCTTTCGTCGTGGGCGTCGAGCAGGTGACGGGCGTGGCGGCGGTAGACTACGCCATCCGAGACGTTGCGGGAGATCGAGAGCTCGCCGAGGCTCCAGACGTCGAGGGCGCCGGAGAAGGCCGGGCCGGGGCGAAAGGCCAGTTCGAGCGGGAAGTAGGTCCGGCTGACCGCCTCGCTCCAGGCGCGCTTGCGCTCCGCCGGTTCGGCGTGCGCGGTCGAGAACGCGGTTCGCATCACCCGATCCTCCTCCTGCCCTGTCCCGCCCGGATGTCGAGGCCCGTGTCGGCTTGCCGGCTCAGGCCAGTGCAGTAGACGGCGTTCCGGCGCCCCACTCTTGCACGGGAGTGCGCGAAGACTTGATCTTCAGCGCACTCGTCTTCGCGCGAGCAAGCGCAACGGTGACGCCCCGGAGACGAGGTCTCCGGGTTGCTTCATGACCTTCGGTCACCCCGGTCACGCCAGGGCGTCGCGGATCCGGGCGAGCCGCCCCGCATTCTCCGCCCGCGCCGCCAGCGCCCCCGCCATGTCGGTGCGGGCGAAGTGCACGGGCTGGTGCGGCTGCAACTGCCCGATCAGGTCCATGTCCGCTGCAATCACCGTGCCGATCATGAAGTAGCCACCCCCCGACACGGCGTCGCGGTGCAGAACGATCGGCTCGGTGCCGCCCGGCACCTGGATCGAGCCGTAGGGGTAGCAGCTGTCGACGATGTTCGACGGATCGGAGCCAGCGCCGAAAGGCGGCTCGCGGGGAACGAAGTCGAGCGGGTGCCCGCCGCGGAAACGGTAGCCGATCCGGTCGGCCTCGGGCGCGACCTTCCAGGTGTCGTTGAGAAACCGCTCGGTCGCCCCCTCGGTGACCCGGTGGTCGTAGAGGCCGGGCAGCATCCGCAACACCGGCGCGGCCTTGCGCCGCAAAGCCGCCGGGAGGCTGCGCCCCTCCCCCGCTGGGCGCCCGGGCGCGACCGCGAGCCGGTCGCCGGCCTTCAGCGCCCTTCCCTCGTGGCCGCCGAGCGCGCCAAGCGCGTAGGTCGCCCGCGAGCCCAGCACCACCGGCACGTCGATGCCGCCCGACAGCGCGATATAGGCCCGCGCGCCGGCCTTGAGGAAGCCGAAGGACAGGACCTGCCCGGCCCGGACGGGAAAGGCGGTCCAGCCCGGCTGCTCGACCCCGTCGAGCCTCGGCGGCATCTCGGCCCCGGTCACCGCCACGGTGGTGTCGGCGGTGAAGCGGATCTCCGGCCCGAGAAACACCGCCTCGAGCCCGGCCGCGCCCTCGTCGTTGCCGACGAGGAGGTTGGCGGCGATCAGGGCTTCCCGGTCCATCGCCCCTGAGAGCGGGATGCCGAGATGGTAGTAGCCCGGCCGGCCGAGATCCTGGACCGTGGTCGACAGACCGGGCTTGACGATCTCGATCATGGAAGCTGCCTCAGCCATGGAGCACCCCCAGGAGCGCGGCGTTGGTGCCGGCGGGATCGGCCTGGAACGCGGCGAGCGAGAAGTCGACCTCGCGGATCAGCGGGGTGAACCGGCCGGTCTCGACCTCCTCCACCGCGGCGTCGTATGCGTCGCGCCCGACCGGCCGGAACTTCACGATGTCGCCCGGCCGGAACAGGATCATGAAGTCGCGCAGGTAGCTGATCGTCTGCGACGGATCGTAGATCGGCATCGGGGTGATGCCGAACATCTGGTAGCCGCCGGCACCCCGCACCGAGTAGATCGCCCCGAAGCAGCCGCCATGGCCGATCGTCAGCTTCGGCGTATCGGTGCGCGGGCGGAGATACTTTGGGGCCTGGATCTGCTTGGCGCGCTCGACCATCTGGGTGAGGAACGGCAGGCCCGCGACGAAGCCGACCATCGAGACGAACCACGGCGAGCCGGCATGCGCGGCGATCAGCGCCGGCACGTCCGGGTAGCCGTTGATCCGCGCGGTGTATTCGAGATCGGTGGCCCCCGGATCCTGGTGGCGCTCGCGGAAGCGCATCAGCGTCTCGCGGGTCCAGGGATCGTCGTAGAAGACCGGCATCTCGAGGATCCGGGTCTTCAGCTCGGCCCCGCCGGCGCCGGCGCCCTCCA
>NZ_LABX01000145.1 GCF_001043915.1 Methylobacterium aquaticum
AACACCGATAGGCTGGCCGGACGACGTGCTTGGCCGGTCTGGTGGTCAGAGCGGGGTGATCAGAACCCGATCCCATCTCGAACTCGGCCGTTAACCGCCCCAGCGCCCATGGTACTGTGTCTCAAGACACGGGAGAGTCGGTCACCGCCAGACCTGCCAAGCACGGCAACATTCCCTCAGTCACGATCTCGGATCGCGCCTTGGCGCGGGGTGGAGCAGCCCGGTAGCTCGTCAGGCTCATAACCTGAAGGTCACAGGTTCAAATCCTGTCCCCGCAACCAACCACACGAAAAAACCCCGCTCAGGCTCGGCCGGCGGGGTTTTTCGGGTTCAGGGCTGTCGATTGCCTCAATAGTTGCGGCGCGTCACCACCCAAATGGCGTGAATGAGGCCCGGGAGGTAGCCGAACAGCGTCAGCACCACGTTCAGGATGAACTGAAGGCCGAAACCGACCGTGAACAACACGCCGATCGGCGGGATCACGACGAGAAGGATGATGCGGATGATATCGCCCACGGTGTCTCCGTCCTGACGCTTGGGAATGGAAGCTCTGCTGTGAACGGCGCGGTGTGCGAACCGTTCCCGATCGAGGTGGCGAAATTCCCTCCCGCGGCGGCGCGGAAGGGGAGGGGCCTGTCACGGCCGCAGCAGCACTTTACCCATGGCCTCGCGCCGCGCCAGGATGCCGAGGGCGGCAGCGGCGTCCTCCAGCGGGTAGACGCCATGGACCTTCGCGGAGAGCCGTCCTTCGCTCACCAACGTCAGCAGACGGGCCTGGTTGGTGGCGTGGCCTCCGGGTTCGCGCTTGAGGAAGGCGCCCCAGAACACGCCCTGGATGTCGATGCCCTTCAGGAGCGCCAGATTCAGCGGGATCTTCGGAATCTCGCCGGCCGCGAAGCCGACGACGAGGAAGCGCCCTTTCCAGTTGAGCGAGCGCAGGGCCGGCTCCGAATAGGCGCCGCCGACGGGATCGTAGACGACGTCGATGCCAGCGTCGCCGCCGAGCCGCTTCAGCCCGTCGCGAAGAGATTCTTGACTGTAATCGAGGGTGAGGTCGGCGCCGTGCGCCTGGGCGAGGTCGAGCTTCTCGGCCGAGGAGGCGCAGGCGATCACCCGCGCGCCCATCGCGTGGCCGAGTTCCACCGCTGCGAGACCGACGCCGCCCGTGGCGCCGAGCACCGCCAGGGTCTCGCCGGGCTTGAGCTTCGCCCGGTCCTGGAGTGCGTGCAGCGAGGTGCCGTAGGTGACGGAGAGGCCCGCCGCCTGCTCGTCGCTGACGCCCTCCGGCACGCGGGTGAGGCCGGAGACCGACGCCACGACCCGTTCACGGCAGGCGCCGTAGCCGAGATGGACGATG
This sequence comes from Methylobacterium aquaticum, assembly GCF_001043915.1. GTDB lineage: Bacteria > Pseudomonadota > Alphaproteobacteria > Rhizobiales > Beijerinckiaceae > Methylobacterium > Methylobacterium aquaticum. The sequence goes on from NZ_LABX01000145.1 coordinate 1,358, forward strand.
ACGCGCTCTCCGACCTTGAAGGACTCGACGCCGGACCCCAATGCCTCGATCACGCCGCAGGCTTCGGCACCGGGCGAGAAGGGCAGGTCCGGCTTCACCTGGTAGCGACCGGCGATGATCAGCGTGTCGAAGAAGTTGAGCGCCGCGACCGTCACCCGGACCAGGGCTTCGCCCGGCCCGGGCACCGGATCCGGCACGTCCTCGATCACCAGATCCTCCGGACCGCCGAGCGCCTTGCACAGGAGTGCCTTCATCGCCGAACATCCTCCCCGCCGCACGACGGCGGCCTGATGGCGAGTGGTGGGCCAGGCCGCTCCCGCTGGCAAGCCGACCTTGGCGCGAGATCTGGATGCGAGATCCGGCCGGGCACCCCCGCTCCTGGCGAGCGGCGGCGGGAGCCTGGCCACGTCTTGGGGCGTCCCGGGCCGGGGTGGTCCCGTCAGCCGCGCGGCGTCTCAGCCGCGATGATGTAGTTCACCGCCGTGTCCCGGGCCGCACTCCAGCGGCCGGTGAGCGGATTGAAGACGACGCCGGTCGTGTCCGTGACCGAGAGGCCGCCCGCTTCGACGGCGTCGCGCAGCTCGTCCGGGGTGACGAACTTGTCCCAGTCGTGCGTGCCCTTCGGCAGCCATCCGAGGACGTATTCCGCTCCCACGATGGCCAGAGCGAAGGAGCGCATCGTCCGGTTGATCGTGGCGGCGAAGAACAGGCCGCCCGGCTTCACGGCCGCGCAGGCCGTCCGCACGAAGGCCGGCATGTCGGTGACGTGCTCGACGACCTCCATGGCGCAGACCACGTCGAAGCGCTCGCCGGCCGCCACCACGTCCTCGATCGTCTCGGCCCGGTAGCGCACCGGCACGCCGGCCTCGTCGGCATGGGCTTGCGCGATCGTGACGTTCGTCACGGCCGGGTCGAGCCCGGTCACCGCCGCGCCGAGGCGGGCGAGCGGCTCCGACAGGATGCCGCCGCCACAGCCGACATCGACGAGGCTCAAGCCCGCCAGCGGTGCCGGCGCCAGCGGGTCGCGGCCGAGATGGCGGCAGATCGTGTCGCGGAGATAGGTCAGGCGCACCGGGTTGAAGCGGTGCAGCACCCGCATCGGCCCGGCTTCGTCCCACCAGGTCGCGGCGAGGCGATCGAAGCGGGCGACCTCGTCGCGGTCGATCGAGGGTCCGGTCGGTTCGCTCATCGGCGCCACGCCTTCTTGAAGGGACGTCATCTCGACAGCCGAGGTAGCGCACCCGTCGTCCCGGGCCAACTGCCGCGATGTATCAGGCACGGTCGCGACGATTCCGGCCGCGACATTGACACCGCCCTGGCCCGCTTGTACCCGCCGAACGCCTGCAGCCTCGCGCAGCGGAAAAAGACAGATTTGTTCGATCGGATCCCCATGCCCCGCCTGGTGATGAAATTCGGCGGCACCTCCGTCGCCACGGTCGACCGCATCCGCAACGTCGCCCGCCACGTCGCCCGCGAGGTGCGGGCCGGCTACGAGGTGGCGGTCGTCGTCTCGGCGATGTCCGGCAAGACCAACGAGTTGGTGGCCTGGTGCAAGGACGCCTCGCCGCTCTACGCCCAGTCCGAGTACGATGCGGTCGTCGCCTCGGGCGAGCAGGTCACCTCGGGGCTGCTCGCCATTGTGCTCGCCGAGATGGGCATCAAGGCCCGCTCCTGGCAGGGCTGGCAGATTCCGATCGAAACCTCGGACCAGCACGGCTCGGCCCGGATCCAGCACATCGACGGCGCCCGCCTCGATGCCGGCTTCACGCGCGGCGAGGTTGCGGTGATCGCCGGCTTCCAGGGCATCCATGCCGAGACCGGCCGCCTGACGACGCTCGGGCGCGGCGGCTCCGACACCAGCGCGGTCGCCGTCGCGGCGGCGATCGGCGCCGAGCGCTGCGACATCTACACGGACGTCGATGGCGTCTACACCACCGATCCGCGGGTGGTGCCGAAGGCCCGGCGCCTCGATCGGGTGGCCTTCGAGGAGATGCTCGAGATGGCCTCCCTGGGGGCCAAGGTGCTTCAGGTGCGCTCGGTCGAGCTTGCCATGGTGCACCGCGTGCCGACCACCGTGCGCTCCTCCTTCGACGACCCCGACGACGCCCGCCCCGGCACCCTCATCTGCGACGAGGACGATATCGTGGAACAGCAGATCATCACGGGCATCGCCTTCTCCAAGGACGAGGCTCAGATCACCCTTCGCCGGGTGAAGGACAAGCCCGGCATCGCCGCCGCCATCTTCGGTCCCCTGGCCGATGCCAATATCAACGTCGACATGATCATCCAGGTCGTGTCGGGTGATGGCGCGGCCACCGACATGACCTTCACGGTGCCGGCGGCGGATTACGAGCGCGCCCGGTCGATCCTCGAGGCGCAACGCGGCGCGGTCGACTGCGAGCGCATCGAGGGCGCCACCGACGTGGTCAAGGTCTCGGCGATCGGCATCGGGATGCGCAGCCATGCCGGCGTCGCCGCCAAGGCGTTCCGGGCTCTGGCCGAGAAGGGCATCAACATCCGGGCGATCACCACCTCGGAGATCAAGTTCTCGGTGCTGATCGACGCCGCCTATACCGAGCTTGCCGTCCGCACGCTCCATTCGCTCTACGGTCTCGACAAAGCCTGATCGACGATGCGCCTGCCGCCGCCCAGCGGGCGGTGGTCGGCGATGAGACGTCTGGGAGCGTGGCCGGGGCTGCAATCCGCCTGGCCCCCGGCTCCGGTGCCGATGCTGGCGACGGGGGGATCCCGCCAACCTCGCGGAGGGCCCCCCCTAGCGCCGCTGCGCGATCCGGGGGCTTGGCTCAGGACGGGGGGCCGCCGATCATCGATCCCAACCCTCGACGGGGCGTTGTTCGAACGACCTCGGGCCGGTTGCCCGCAATCCCGCCGTCATCTGCGCTTTACCGCAACCGTGCGATGTCCCTACGAGGAGCAGGTCGACGACGACACAGGGATCGGGGCGGTGATGATGCGCAAGGTCATGGGTGTTGTGGGCGTGGTCGCCGCGTTGGCGGCGGTGCCGGCGGAGGCGCGGTCGCTCGTCGCGATCAAGCAGGACGGCACCCTGCGCGTCGGGCTGACCGGCGACTATGCGCCCTATTCGCTGCGCTTGCCCGACGGGAGCATCAAGGGCGCCGACGTCATCATGGGGGGCGAACTCGCCCGTGCGCTCGGCGTCAAGGTCGAGATCGTACCGACGACCTGGAAGACCCTGAAGGACGATCTCCTCTCCGATCGCTACGACATCGCCATGGGGGGCGTCAGCGTCACCCCGGACCGGGCCTCGGTGGCCGATTTCTCGATTCCGGTGCTGACCGACGGCAAGCGCCCGATCGTGCGGTGCGGCGAAAAGGACCGCTTCGTCTCGGTCAAGGACATCGACAAGCCGGAGGTCCGCGTCGTGGTCAATCCCGGCGGCACCAACCAGCGCTTCGCCGATGCCAACTTCCCCCATGCCTCGGTGCGGGTGTTTCCCGACAATCGCGCGATCTTCAAGGAGGTGGCGGAGGGCCGCGCCGACGTGATGGTCACCGACGGCGCCGAGGTCGACTATCAATCCCGCCGCCATGCCGGCGTGCTCTGCCCGGCCGCGGTGCCGGACGCCTTCGACAAGGCCGACAAAGCCTATTGGATGACCCGTGACCCGGCGCTCAAGGCGGCGGTGGACGAATGGCTGACGAAGATGCTGAAGAGCGGCGCTTACGGCAAGGCGCTGGCCAAGGCGGCAGAGTAGCGATCGGCGTACCGTGCGCGATGCGCCGGCAGGGAGGCTTCACGGCGTCATCCCGGGTTCCGCTGCCGCGGCCCCGGGATGACCAGGCCGAGGAGACAGGCTCGGGGTCCGAGCCTGTCGCCGATGCCGTCAATGCAGGAAGCCGATCGAGATCCACGGCACCAGGATCACCACCGCGAGGCCGACCAGCAACGCCGCCATGTAGCCGATGATCGGCCGGATGCCGGCATCGGGATGGATCCGGCTAATCGCGCAGGCCGCATAGTAGCCGACGCCGAAGGGCGGCGCGAACAGGCCGACACCCATCGCCAGGATCACCACCATCGCGTAGTGCACCTCGTGCACGCCGACCTGGCGGGCGATCGGGAACAGCAACGGCCCGAACAGCACGATCGCCGGGATCCCCTCCAGCACCGAGCCGAGGATCACGAAGGCCACCGCCGAGACGACCAGGAAGCCCAGCGCCCCGCCCGGCAGGCTCTTCATCATGACCGCCAAGCTCTGCGAGAAGCCCGACTGCGTCAGAGCCCAGGCCATGCCGGTCGCCGCCCCGATGATCAGCAGGATCGCGCCCGACAGCGAGGCCGTCGAGACCAGCATCGGATAGACCCGGCGCCAATCGAACTGGCGGTAGATCAAGAGGCCGGCGAGGATCGCGTAGACGATGCCGATGGTCGAGACTTCCGTGGCGGTCGCGACGCCTTCCACCACCGCGGCGCGGATGACGAAGGGCAGGGCGATGGCCGGGAAGGCGATGACGAGAGCCTTGCCCACCTCGCCCTTGGTGGCGCGCCGGACGTGGCTGAGATCCTCGCCCCGGTAGCGCCACCAGACCAGCATGCAGAGCGTGATGCCGAGCACGACGCCGGGCAGCAACCCGCCGGTGAAGAGCGCGGTGATCGACACCCCGGTCACCGACCCGATGGTGATCAGCACGAGGCTCGGCGGGATGGTCTCGGTCTGCGCGCCGGTGGCGGCGAGCAGGGCGACGAGGTCGCCCTCCTTGGCGCCGCGCTTCTTCATCTCGGGGAACAGCACCGGGGCGACGGCCGCCATGTCGGCGGCCTTGGAGCCCGAGATGCCGGAGACGAGGTACATCGCCCCGACCAGCACGTAGTGCAGGCCGCCGCGGACGTGGCCGAGCAGGCTCGCCAGGAAGCCCACCATGGCCTTGGCCATGCCGGTCATCTCGATGAGCAGGCCGAGGAACACGAAGAGCGGCACGGCCAGCAGGATGAGGTGGCTCATCCCCTCGTCCATGCGCCCGACCACCACCATGGCGGGGGCCCGCGTCGTCAGCATCAGGTAGCCGAAGGTGGCGAGGCCGAAGGCGAAGGCGATCGGCACGCCGGTGAAGACCAGGGCGCCGACGCCGAGCACGAAGAAGATCAGCAGGTTCCAGTTGCCCAGCATGCGCAAGGTGGGCTCGGCCAGCATCAGTGCCGCGACGATGAGGCCGGTGAGCGCCAGCGCGCCGACCGCATGGCGCCAGTCGGCGCATTCGATCAGGCGCAACGCCGCCACCACCAGCATCAGGCCGAAGCCGACCGGCAGGGCGGCGGCACGCCAGGCATTGGTGATCTCGAGCGCGGGCGTCTGGACGAAGACCTCCTCCGACGCGAACTCGTAGGCCGGATGCAGCAGCATCAGCACGAAGGCGAGGCCGGCGGCCAGCGCCACCGCCTCGAGGAAAGCCTGAGCCTTCACCGAGGCCATGCTGACGATGGCCGTCATCCGCATGTGCTCGGCGCGGCGGTAGGCCACGACCGAGCCCAGCATGGCGAGCCACAGGAACAGGATCGAGGCCAGTTCGTCCGACCACACGATCGGGGAGTGGAAGACGTAGCGGCTGATGACGCCGGCCAGCAGCACCACGACCTCGGCCACCACCAGCAGGGCGGCCGGGATCTCGATCAGCGGGCCCAACGCGCTGTCGAGTGCGCGCGCCCAGGCGCGCTTGGCGGAGGCCGCCGGCAGGGCCGGCGTCTCCGTCGCGATATCGACATGCATCGTGCGCCTCCCTCAGGCCAGTTTGCCGGAGACCGCCTCGAGGTGCTCCCAGGCCGCATCGCCGTACTTGCTTTTCCAGTCCTTGTAGAAGGTCGTGCGGCCGAGCGCATCGCGAAATTTTTGCCGGTCGACGTCGACGAAGGTGATTCCCTTGGATCCGAGGTCCTGGCGCAGGGAGGCGCTGAGCGTCACGATGTCGGCGCGCTGGTCGTCGGCCGAGCGATCCAGTTCGCGGGAGACCAGGATGCGCAGGTCCTCGGGCAGGCGCTGGACCGCCTTCTTGTTGCCGAGCATCCAGTAGCCGTCCCAGACGTGGCCGGTCAGGCTGCAACTCTTCTGCACCTCGTAGAGCCGGGTCGTCGCCGTGATGGCAAGCGGGTTCTCCTGGCCCTCGAAGATCTTGGTTTGCAGCGCCGAGTACAGCTCGTTGAAGTTGAGCGGGGCGGCCCCGGCCTCGAGCGACTTGAACAGCGAGGTCAGCATCGGCGACGGCGGGACGCGGATCTTGAAGCCTTTCAGGTCCTCCGGGACCTTGATCTCGCGGGTCGAGGAGGTGATGTGGCGGAAGCCGTTGTCCCAGACTTTCGAGACGGTCTGGATCGGCGTCTTGGCGATCTGCTCGCGGACGTAGGTGCCGAGGCCCCCATCCATCGCCTTCCAGACGTCGGTGTAATCCTTGAACGCGAAGCCGGTATTCGGCAGCGCTGCGGCGGCCACGAAGGTCGAGAGGATCGAGGTCGAGAGGTTGAAGAACTCGACGCTGCCGTTGCGCACCTGCGACAGCAGGTCGGTGTCGGAGCCGAGCTGGTTGGCCGGGAACAGCTTGATGTCGAGGCGCCCGTTCGAGCCCTCGCGGATGCGGGTCAGGGCTTCCTGGGCTCGGATGTTGACCGGGTGGGTCGGATCCTGGCCGGTGGCGAGCTTGTACTCGAACTCGGCGGCGCGCAAGGGGCGCGTGAAGACGGTGGCGAGAGGGAAGGCCGCCGCACCGGCGACAAGCGTGCGGCGGGAAAGGGTCTGGCTCATGGGGTTTCCTCTGGGATAGGGGATCTGGACCGGTTGGGCCGGCCTCTGAACGGGAGGCGTGGGTCTGCGGCAGTCGCCGCAGGGTTCAGGATGAAGCGCGGGATCCCCTCTCCCGTATGGGCGAGGGGCAGGGGCGATCGACGATCGCGCGAGGGTGGAGACGGTGCCGCCTCACGCTCCGAATGGTCCGCGGCCAGCACGATGGCCTGAGCTTCATTCAGAACCGTCGCACCCTCACCCCCAGCTCCTCTCCCACACGGGAGAGGGAAGGAGTGCCAATCTACTTGCCGTTGAGGGCCCGGTAGGACCCGATCACCTGGCTGTCGTCCTCGGCCCCGGCCCCGCGGCTCGATGCCGCCAGGAAGAGCTGATGCGCCAGCGCCGCCAGCGGCAAGGCCGCCTTCTCGCTGCGCCCGGCCTCCAGCACGATGCCGAGATCCTTGACGAAGATGTCGACGGCGCTGGTGACCCGCGGGGTCTCCTCCAGCATCCGCGGGCCGCGGTCGCGCAGCATCCAGCTCGACGCCGAGGAGCCCGACACGATCTCCAGCGCCGTGGCGCCGTCGATCCCGACCTTGGCGGCGAGAGACAACGCCTCCGCCGCCGCCGCGAGGTTGACCCCGCAGAGGAGCTGGTTGACCGCCTTCATGGTGGCGCCCTGGCCGGGCTCGGGCCCGACATGGAACACCTTGTCGCCCATCGCCTCCAGCAGCGGACGCATCTCGGCGATCACCGCGGCGGGGGCCGCCGCCATGATGGTGAGGGAGCCGGCCTCGGCGCCCACGACCCCGCCGGAGACGGGGGCGTCGACGAAGGCCCTGCCGGTGGCGGTCACCCGCTGCGCCAGCGCCGTCACGGCGGCCGGCGGGCAGGTCGCCATCAGCACCACGGCGGCATCGGCGCAGAGACGCTCCAGGGCGCCCTCTCCGAACAGCACCGCCTCGGCCTGGTCGGCATTGACCACCATCAGGATCAGCGCGCCGGCGCCATCGGTCGCCTCGGCGATCGTCGCGGCGGGGATGCCGCCGGACTGGGCGAAGGTGGTCCGCGCCGCCGCCCGCAGGTCGAAGCCGCGCACGGGAAAGCCGTGCCGCACGAGGTTGCGGGCCATCGGCAGGCCCATCGAGCCGAGGCCGATGAAGGCGACGGGACGCTCGGGGCTCACAGCCATTCGCGGATGCTCCTCACCATGGCGCCGGTCGAGATGCCGTAGCGGTCGTGGAGGGTCGGCAGGGCGCCGGCATCCAGGAACTCGTCCGGCAGGCCGACCTGGCGGAACGCCTTCGGCACCGTGCCGGTACGCATCAGCAGCCCCGCCACCGCCTCGCCGAGGCCGCCCACGACCGTGTGGTTCTCCGCCACCACCACCAGGCGCCCGCCCTTGCCGGCCTCGCGCAGGATGGTCTCGGTGTCGAGAGGCTTGATCGTCGGCACGTGCAGCACCGAGACGTCGATCCGGTCGTCCTTCAGGGCGTCCGCGGCTTCGAGCGCCCGCATGGTCATCAGGCCGGTCGAGATGATGAGGACGTCGGTGCCGTCCCGGATGGTCTTGGCCTTGCCGAGCTCGAACTGATAGCCGTACTCGTCGAGCACGAGCGGCACGTTGCCGCGCAGGAGCCGCATGTAGACCGGCCCCTTGTGATCGGCGATGGCCGGCACGGCCTGGGCGATCTCGTGCGCGTCGCAGGGGTCGAGGATCGTCATGTTGGGCAGGCCGCGGAAGATCGCGATGTCTTCCGTCGCCTGGTGGCTCGGGCCGTAGCCGGTGGTCAGGCCGGGCAGCGCGCAGACGATCTTGACGTCAAGATTCTCCTCCGCGATCGCCATGCAGATGAAGTCGTAGGCGCGGCGTGCCGCGAACACCGCATAGGTGGTGGCGAAGGGCTGGAAGCCCTCGCGCGCCATGCCGGCGGCGGCGCTGATGAGGAGCTGCTCGGCCATGCCCATCTGGTAGAAGCGCTCGGGGTGCTTCTGGGCGAAGATGTGCAGGTCGGTGTACTTGCCGAGATCGGCGGTGAGCCCGACGATCTCGGGCCGCTCCTCGGCGAGCTTCGCCAGCGCGTGGCCGAACGGGGCCGGCGCGGTGCGCTGGTCGGGCCCGGCCAGCGAGGCGATCATCGCCGAGGTGGTCAGGCGCTCGCCGGTCTTGGCCTCGGAGAGCCAGGCCGGGCGCGTGTACTTCGAACGTTTCATGCGGGCCTCCCGGCATCCAGGATGTGAAGCGCGTCCTGCCATTCCTGCGGCTCCACCCGCAGGAAGTGGTTGCGCTCGCGCGCCTCCAGGAAGGGAATGCCCTTCGCCATCGTGGTGTCGCAGATGATGATGCGGGGCTTCTGCTCGGTGCAGGCTCGTGCCGCGTCGAAGGCCTGGACCAGGGCGTCGATGTCGTTGCCGTCGACCCGCTGGACGTGCCAGCCGAAGGATTCGAAGCGCGACGCTGCCGGCTCGAAGCCGGTGACCTGCGAGGCCGGGCCGTCGGCCTGCTGGTTGTTGACGTCGACGATGGCGATCAGGTTGTCGAGCTTCCAGTGGCTCGCCGACCAGGCGCCCTCCCAGATCGAGCCCTCGCCGAGCTCGCCGTCGGAGATCAGGCAATAGACGAACGAGTCCGATTTCTTGCGCTTCAAGCCGAGGCAGAAGCCGACCGCGAGCGCGAGGCCGTGGCCGAGCGAGCCGCCGGTGATCTCCATGCCGGGGGTGTAGGCGGCCATGCCGGACATCGGCAGGCGGCTGTCGTCGGCGCCGTAGCTGGTCAGCTCGTCCTCGGGGATGATCCCGGCTTCGAGAAGCGCGGCGTAGAGCGCGATGGCGTAGTGGCCGATCGAGAGCAGGAAGCGGTCCCGCCCCTCCCATTCCGGATCGTCCGGCCGGTAGCGCATGGCGTGGAAGTACGACACCGCCAGCACGTCGGCGATGCCCAGCGCCTGGGCGATGTAGCCTTGGCCCTGGACTTCGCCCATCAGCAGGGCGTTGCGGCGGATGCGGTAGGCGCGCTCGGCCAGTGACGGGCTGTTCTGCCCGGGTTCGATCGGGGGCATGATGGTCACCTTTAGTGGATCAGCATGCCGCCGTTCACGTCGATGACGGCGCCGGTGATGTAGGAGGAGAGGTCGGAGGCCAGGAACAGGCAGGCATTGGCCACGTCGTCGGCGACGCCGAGGCGGCCGAGCGGGATGCCCTTGGCGATCTCGACCTTCAACTCGTCGGTGAGCTTGCCGCCGGTGATGTCGGTCTGGATCAGGCCGGGGGTGATGCTGTTGACCCGTAACCTGTCGGGGCCCAGCTCGCGGGCCATCGCCTTGCTTAAGGACAGCACGCCGCCCTTGGCGGCGCTGTAATGCGGCCCGCCGAAGATGCCGCCGCCGCGCTGCGCCGAGACCGACGACATGCAGACGATCGAGCCCGACTTCTGCTGGCGCATCTGCGGCACGACCGCCTGGCTCATGTAGAGCGTGCCGCGCAAGTTGACGTCGAGCACCGCGTCGTAATTGCCGGGCTCGATCTCCATGAACTTCAGCGGCTGGGTGATGCCGGCATTGTTGACGAGCACGTCGATGCGGCCGAAGCGCGACACCACCTCATCGGCGGCGGCCTGGCAGGCGGCCTTGTCGGTGACGTTGCAGGCCAGGCCCAGATGGCCCTCGCCGATCGCGCGGGCGGCCTCTTCGGCCTGGCCGGCATCGAGATCGAGGATCACCACCTTGGCACCGTGGCTGGCGAACAGCTTGGCGGTGGCCCGGCCGATGCCCCGCAGCGAAGCGGCGCCGGTGATCAGGCACACCTTGTCGTTCAGCAACATGTCGTCCTCCCTGGCTTGTCGGGCACGAGGGAGTGACACCTGGCGTCAGGGTCTCAGCCCTGCCTCGCCGCCCGTCCTCGACGGCGTCTCCCTCGTCTCGTTGCCGGCACAGTGCCCGGGGCGAGGGGGCCGGGCAAACGCGGAAATTGCATGGGGAGATGAATCGAATTCACCTTCTGCGGCGTCACGCCAGATCATCCGGCAGCACCAGGCTCATCTCCTGTGCCAGCCAGCGGGCGAAGACCCGCAGGGGGGCGCGCCGCCGGGTGGTCGCCGGATAGACGAGGTGGTGGCCGACATAGGTGACGTCCTGCGCCACCCCCCGCAGCGGCGCCACGAGCCGGCCGCTGGCGATCTCGCGCTCGGCGAGCAGGGTCGATTCGAGCGCGACCCCGAGCCCGTCGGCGGCGGCCGCGATGGCGAGGAAGCTGCGGTCGAAGCGAACCCCCAAGGGGCGGGGCGCCGGCAGGCCGTTGCGGGCGAACCAGAGCGGCCAGCGCACCTGCTTGTTGTCGCTCTGGATCAGCACCTGGTCGAGGAGATCGTCCGGCCTGCGGATGCGGGCGGCGCGCTCGGGGTCGCAGAGCGGCATCACCGTCTCGGTGCAGAGCGGCACGGTCACCAGGCCCTCGCCCCGGGGCGGGCCGTAGACGAGGTCGGCGTCGAACTCGTCGCCGATGAAGCGGGCATAGTCCATCCCGGCGGCGAGCCGCACCTCGAAGCCCGGATTGGCAGCGAGGAAGCGGGCGAGGCGGGGCGTCAGCCATTGCGCCGCGAGGCTCGGCGCGCAGTGCAGGCGCAGGAGCTGCGGTCCCTGCGCCGCCACGAGGTCGAGGCCGCGATGCAGCTCGTCGAAGGCGCGGCTCACATGCTCCAGCAGCGCCTCGCCGGCGGCGGTCGGCACCACCCCCTGGCCCTGGCGCTCGAACAGGGTGACGCCGAGCGACGCCTCCATCTTGCGGATGGCGTGGCTGACGGCGCTCGCGGTCAGGTTCAGCTCCGCCGCCGCATCCTTGAACGAGCGGCGGCGCGCCGCCGCCTCGAAGGAGCGCACGGCGGAGAGGGGGACGCGCAGGGACATGACGCGACGATGCGGCGGCACCCGCCCCGTTGGCAACCGCCAGGTTCACCCCTCCCGGTCGGTCAGGGTGATGCGGAAGCGCGCCCCGCTCCGGGTCTCGTCGAGGCTCAATGTCCCGCCATTGAGCCGCACCAGCTCGGCCGCGATCGCGAGGCCGAGCCCCGTTCCGCCGGAGCGGCCCGCGCCCTGGAATGCCTCGAACAGGTGGGCCCGGGCCCGCTCCGGCAGGCCCGGGCCGTTGTCGGTGACGAGGATCGTGACGGTGGCGCCCTGGCGCTCCGCCTCGATCGCCACCAAGGGCCCGCCCTCGCTGGCGCCGGCAAGGCCGATCGCCTGGACGGCGTTGCGCACCAGGTTCACCAGCACCCGCGACAATTGGTCGGGATCGGCATCGACGGTCAGCCCTTCGGGGGTGCGGTCCGCGATGGTGACCGCGGCGCCGGGGGCCAGCCCGGCAAGGTCGAGGGCGTCGCGCAGGATCGGCCGCAGCGGCATCACCCGGCGCTCCGGCGGCCGCTCGGCGGCGCGGCCATAGGCGAGCGTCGCCTCGCAGTACCGGATCGCCCGGCCGAGCGTCACGACGAGGCGCGGCGCCACCCGCTGCACCCCCGGATCCGCGACGTGCTCCAGCCGGTCGACCAGGAGCTGCGCCGTGGTCAGCAGGTTCCTCAGTTCGTGGTTGATCTTGCTGACCGAGAGGCCGAGATCGGCCAGGCGCCGCTTCTGGCGCAGCTCGTCCGACAGGATGGTCTCCATGCGGGCGAGCGCCGTCTCGGCGGCGCCGATCTCGTCGTTGCGCCAGGACGGGCTGATCCGCCGCGACAGATCCTCCGGATCCTCCGCGAAGGTGGCGATGTTGCGCGCCAGCCGCCGCACCGGCCGCACGATCGAGAGTTGCAGCACCAGGAAGACGAGGCCGGCGGTGATGCCGGAGATCACCAGCGAGGTGAGCAGGATCCTCCCCGAGAAGGCGATCATCGCCCGTCGCAGGGGAGCGGGATCGAGGACCAGCTCCACGAAATCGACCCCGTCCATGCCGTGGCCGACCACCCGCAGCGGCAGGGGATGGGTCTGCGTCAGGGTGCGCCAGGCGCCGCCGATGCTGTCGATCCAGCCGGATTCGCGCAGGTCGACGGTCTCGCCCACCTCCGGCGGCATCGGCGTGAGGTTGAGGAGGCGGCGCGCGCCCCCGGCCTTGAGGGCGATCGCCTGGGCGCCCACCCCCATCAGCAGCCGCCGGGCGAGGTCGTCCGACACCCGTTGCTGGGGCGCGGCGTCGAGCACCAGGGCGGCGACCTGCGCCGCGGCGAGCCGGTCGGAGAGCCACGAGCGCCGGAAGGTCGCGACGCTGGGCACGTAGATCAGCACCTCGGCGATGAGGACGAACAGGATCGTGAGCAGCAGCAGGCGACCGGACAGACCGATCCGGCCAGCGAGCCGCCGGAGGCCACCCTGGCTCGCCGCGTCATCGGCCCCTTGCACGGTCTCGACATCCCCGCTCGCCCGGCTCCCGGCACGGCCCGACGCTACCATGGCCCCTCCGGCCCCCGACGGCACGCCACCCGAAGGCCCTGCCAAGCAGCGCAGGGGCTACACGGAAGCTATCCGCCGCGTGGCGGAATTCCAGTCGTCCGCGACGGAATCGTGTGTCATTCCGCTGAGCCGTCCTGGATCGTCGGCCCGGGCCGGCCGCGCCAGCGCCGCCACGCGACCGGCAGCAGCGCGAGGGCGCCGAGGCCGAGCAGGGTGGCGACGAGTTGCGGCGTGACGATGGTCCGCAGCGACAGGGCGGCGTCGCAGGCGATGCCGCCGGCCACCAGGCAGGCTTCCTTTGCCGCCTGATGGGCCGCCACCACGGTCTCGACCCCGGCCCCGGCCGAGGCGTAGATGAAGGCGCCGGGGCTGATCCCGATGAGGGTGGCGAGCGCGAAGGTGCGCAGGCGCACGCCGAAGATCGCCGGCGCCAGGTTGGTCATCCAGAACGGGAAGAGCGGCAGCAGCCGTAAGACCATCACGTAGGAGAAGGCGTCGCGGCGGAAGCCCTCGGCGAGGCGCCCGAGCCGCGATCCGGCGCGGCGCAGCAGCACGCCCCCGGCCGCCGTGCGGCCGATCGAGAACACCACGACGGCGCCGGTCGTGGCGGCCGAGATCGACACCAGGGCACCGGCGACCGGCCCGAACAGGAAGCCGCACAGGGTCGTCATCACCACCGAGACCGGAAGCGACACGATCACGGTGCCGACGTAAGCCAGGTAGGCGCAGGCATAGGCGCGCCAGAACCCCTCGGCGACCCAGGCCCGGGCATAGGCCCGGGAGGCGAGGAGCTGATCGAGGCTGAACCAGCGGGTGATGCCGCCGACGAGGAGGCCGAGGGACAACGCCACCAGGGCGACGAGCGGCAGCACCCGCAGCCAGCCGCGCCAGGCCGGCGCCGCCACGGCCTCCGGGCCGTTTTCGGCCGGGACGGCCTCCGGGCCGGTTTCGGCCGGGACGGCCTCCGGGCCGGTTTCGGCCGGGACGGCGTCCTCGTCGGTCGGGGGCTCCTGCGGCCGGGTCAGCGCGCTCACCCGGGCTTCTGCATGCGCAGGATCTTGAAGAACCCGCCCGGGAAGGTCGGGCGCACGCCCAGGAAGGTCACGCCGCGGCTCTTGGCCCAGGCTTCGATCCGGGCGGCCTTGAAGGCCGAACTCCAGCCGATCTTCTCGCAGAGCGGCGCCACGATCTCCTCGACCTTGGCCACCGTTCCCCTGTCCTGGCCGAAATGGTTGGCGAGCACGATCATGCCGCCAGGGCGCACCACCCGCAGGAACTCGTCGAGGGCGCCTTCCGGGTCCGGCACCAGGGTGATGAGGAATTGCGCCACCACCGCGTCGAAGCGCGCATCGGCGTAGCCGAGGCGGCAGACATCCATGACCTGGAGGCCCTTGACGTGGGTGAGCCCGTGCCGGGCCACCTTGCGGCTGGCCCGCCGCAGCATGTCCTCCGACAGGTCGACGCCGTAGACCTCGGCCTCCTTCGGGTAATAGCCGAGCGACAGGCCGGTGCCGACGCCGGCTTCGAGAATCCGTCGCCCGCCGACGAGCGCCGCCTCGACCGCATCCCGCGCCGCCGGCTCCGTCAGCTTGTCGTAGACCACGTCGTAGACCGGCGCCCAGCGCGCATAGGCCTTGCGCATCAAGGCGGTGGTGGGCCCCGCCTCTCGCGGCTCGCTCAGCATGTCCGTATCGTCTCCGAGTTCCGTCGTCCCGCGCGCCGTCGAGGCGCGGGTATGTGATACGATGTCCAGCGGACATCTCCGGGAAAGCCCGTCGCCGGGGCCGAATCACGCCGCCGCGAGGTGATCCGCCGCGACCCGCCGGATCGTGCCGCCGCCGAGCACCCGCGCACGGGGCCCGTCATCGGCATAGATCACGCAGGCCTGGCCGGGCGACACCCCGTCCTCGGGGGTCGCCAGCGTGATCTCGGCCGAGTCCGTGTCCGGGTTCCAGGAGAGGAGGGCGGGACGGGGCTCGCGGGTCGAGCGCACCCGCACCGCGACCGTCAGGTCGCGGGCCGCCGTCAGCGGCACGTCGCCGAGCCAGTTCGGATCGGCCAGGCGGATCACCGAGGTGGCGAGGGCGTCGCGCGGGCCGACCACCACGCGGGCCTCGCCGGGCTCCAGGCGCACGACGTAGAGCGGCTCGCCCGCCGCCACGTTGAGGCCGCGGCGCTGGCCGACCGTGAAGCCGATGATGCCGTCGTGACGGCCGAGCCGCCGTCCGTCGAGATGGACGATCTCGCCCGGGCGCACCGCGTCGGGCCGCAGCCGCGCGATCACATCCTGGTAGCGGCCCTGAGGCACGAAGCAGATGTCCTGGCTGTCGGGCTTGTCGGCCACCGCGAGGCCGAACGCCTTGGCGAGGGCCCGCGTCTCGTCCTTCGGCCGTTCGCCGAGGGGAAAGCGCAGGAGGTCGAGCTGTTCGCTCGTGGTGGCGTACAGGAAGTAGCTCTGGTCGCGGGCCGGATCGAGGGCGCGGTGAAGCGCCCGGCCCCCGCCCGGCAGCGCCCGGCTGGCGACGTAGTGGCCCGTCGCCAGCACGTCGGCGCCGAGATCCTGGGCGGTGCCGAGCAGGTCGCGGAACTTGATCGAGCGGTTGCACTCGACGCACGGAATCGGCGTCTCGCCCTGGAGGTAGCTGTCGGCGAACCGGTCGATCACCGCCTCGCGGAACCGGTCCTCGTAGTCGAGCACGTAATGCGGGATGCCGATCGCCTCCGCGGCGCGGCGGGCATCGTGGATGTCCTGGCCGGCGCAGCAGGCCCCGCGGCGATGGGTGGCCGCGCCGTGGTCGTAGAGCTGCAACGTGATTCCGACCACGTCGTAGCCCTCGCGCTTCAGGAGCGCGGCGACGACGGAGGAATCGACGCCCCCGGACATCGCCACGACGACGCGGGTCTCTTCCGGGGCCTTGTGCAGATCGAGCGAGTTCATGACCGTTGCGAGGGTGTCTCGGGGCGGCTCCCGGAGGCCGACCCCGGCGCCGCTGTCGGAGTCTATAGCGATCCGACCGGCATTCTGCCAGGGCGGCAGGAGGATGGACCCGCAGGGAAATTCTTGCCGGGGGCCCGGCAGATTCCGCCCGCGCGGCCCGGGAAGGCGGACGATCATCAAAAAATCATCACGATTTTTCAGTGGCTTGCCTCATGCCGCGGACTGGCAGGCGGCTTGCTCCGTGGGGGCCCAGGAGGTCGCCGATGCAGATCAGCGGAGCGGGCGAGGGAGGATGGATGGCAGGGCGCGAGCCGGCCCAGCCGGCGAAGGCCGCGGCGCACGCGCCGTTCCGCCTGGATCACCGGGAGGCCGCCCGGCCGGCCCGCACGTCCCCGCGGGAGGCCGATGCGCTGCGACGATCCGCGTCCGAGCCGGCATCCTCCGAGACCGGTTCCGCCGAGACGCGGCGGGCCGACACGCGGGGCCGGGCAGAGCAGGCCGACGCGAGGCGGGCCGAGGCCGCCGCCGAGGCCCGATCGCGCCAGGATCGGGCCGACGCGGCGGCCGGCGCCGCCGCGCGCCGCAAGGACGTGATCGCCAGGGACCAGTCCGCCAAGGACCAGGCCACCAAGGACCAGGCGGTCAAGGACGCGGCCAGGCGGGAGGGACCGAACGACCGGGTGAGGAGGAACGTCGCCGCGACGTCGAAGGCTGCGGCCGGCCCGGCCTCTCCCGCGCCGCCGGACGCGGCGCAGGCCGCAGCGGTCCGCGGGACCGCCGCCGATGACGACGGCACCGCGGAGGCCGCTCCCGGGGACGAGATGGACGCGGACGCCATCGATGCGTCCGGCACGGCGCCCATCCCGGGTTCGGCAGCGTCCGCCGCCCCCATCCCAGTTCCAGCGGCGTCCGCCGCCGCCATCCCAATTCCAGCGGCGTCCGCCGCCCCGGGTCCGGCGGCGCCCGCGGCCGGCACGGCGCCCGCACCGGGTGCCGCGTCCGCAACCGGTACGGCACCGGCCGATCCGGGCGCCGCGGTCGAGGCCGCGGCGCGGCCCGCCGATGCGCGGGCGGCCGCCCTGATGGTCGAGGCGTCGAAGGCGGATGGCCGCAAGGATCCAGCGCAGCCGGGCGGTCCCCTGTCCGCGCCCGATGGCCTCGTGGCGCCCGACCCGTCAGCTCCCGCGGGGCAGGCGAAGGGGCCCGATGCCGCGACGCCGGCGCCGGCCGAGTCCCGCCCGACCGTCTCGGTCCAGGCCCCCTTGAGCGCGGTGCCGATCACCATCGGGATGCGGGCGCTCGCGGGCAGCAACCGGTTCGAGATCCGCCTCGACCCCTACGAACTCGGCCGCATCGACGTCAGCCTCGACATCGACCGCCGGCACGGCGCCGTGAAGGCGCATCTTGTGGTGGAGCGGCCCGAGACGCTGGCGCTGCTCCAGCGCGACGCCGGCAGCCTGCATCAGGCGCTCACCCAGGCCGGGCTCGACCCCGGCGGCGCCGGCCTCAGCTTCTCCTTGCGCGACGGCGGCGGCCAGAACCCGCAGCGCGACCAGGCCGCCCGCCCGCCCGGGCTTGAGCGCGCGAGCGCCCCGGCGGAGGAGGCACAAGGATCCCTGCCGCCGCTGCGCAACCTCGGGCAGCGCCTCGGCCTCGACCTCAGAATCTAGCGACGCCTTCCCGATGACGACCGAACCTGCGAGGTCCCGATGACCGCCGGCATCAGCAGCCTGACCAGCCTCTCCAACCCGACCGGCACCAAGGCCACGAGCGACGCCAGCACGATCGCCGGGAACTTCAACCAGTTCCTGACCCTACTGACGACGCAGCTCCAGAACCAGAACCCGCTCGATCCTCTCGACACCAACCAGTTCACCCAGCAACTGGTCCAGTTCGCCTCGGTCGAGCAGCAGCTGAAGACCAACGACCAGCTCGGCAGCCTGATCACCGCCAGCAAGGCGTCGGCCGCCGCGACCGCCTCCGGGCTGATCGGCAAGACCGTGACGGCGGACGGCGCCACCGCGTCGCTGGCCGAGGGCAGCGCGACCTGGACGCTCAACCCGGCGCGGGCGGCCGCCAAGGCGGTGATGACCATCTCGGATGCCAAGGGCAACGTGGTCGCCACCCAGACCAAGGCGCTGCCCGCCGGGAGCCAGAGCTTCACCTGGGACGGGCGCGCCTCCACCGGGCAGCTCGCCGCGGACGGGAAGTACACCCTCAAGGTCCAGGCCCTCGACGCCACCGGATCGAGCGTCAGCGTCGACACCAAGATCACCGGGGCGATCACCAGCGTGGACGTCTCCGGTGCCGAGCCGGTCCTGACCATCGGCGACCGCACCGTGGCCCTCAGCAGCGTCGAGGCGATCGGTGGCACCGGCGGCAACTGATTCGGTGGATAGCTGTGGATTACGAATCACATGCGAGGAAAATGATTCAAGCAATCTTAAGCGCGGATGCCTAGCGTCAGTCTCGACAGGTCAGTCGAGTGTAGAGCGTATCATGACCGAACCGCATCGCCCGAGGGTGAAGTATGTCATCGGGCCAGATGGAAGTCCGCTGACGATCGCGGACCTTCCCCCGACCGATACCCGCCGATGGGTGATCCGGCGCAAGGCCGAAGTGGTGGCCGCCGTGCGCGGCGGGCTCCTGAGCCTCGAAGAGGCGTGTCAGCGTTATACGCTGACCACCGAGGAATTCCTGAGCTGGCAGTATTCGATCGAGCAGCACGGCTTGGCCGGACTGCGAACGACGCGGATTCAGCATTACCGACAGTGAAACTGGCGGTCCTGGACTGATCATCCGATCGGCCGGACCGGCCCGGTCACTGCACAGGCTCGGACTGTCTCCTCTCCCCGCACGCGGGGAGAGGCGATCGCGGGCGACAGCGTCGTCGTCCGCTCCGCCCCGTACCACACATGCCGTCACGACCCGGCCGTGCCCGCTGCCCCGAAGGGCGGCGGCGTCGAGGGCGTTCATGCACGCCGTTTCGCCGCGTTAACCAAGTCATAACCACGACTGGGCAAATTTTGCCCTCGGGGCCGCCGTGGCTCCGGTTGTCGGGTGCATGACGTCGTGAAGCCGGTCCTCGATCTTGTGGCGAAGCTGGGGCCCGCGCGGCTCGCCGCGATGGGTGCGGTGACTCTCGCACTCATCGGTTTTTTCGCCTTCGTCATCCTGCGGGTCTCGCGGCCCGAGATGGGTGTGCTGTACACTGACCTGTCGGTGCAGGATGCCGGCGCGGTCGTGCGCGACCTCGACGCCAAGGGAATCCGCTACGAGACCAAGGGCGATGCCGGCCAGACGGTGCTGGCGCCGCGCAGCGAGCTGGCCCGCCTGCGCATGGATCTCGCCGCCAAGGGCCTGCCGAGCGCCGGCGGCGTCGGCTACGAGATCTTCGACAAGGGCGACGCCTTCTCGTCGACGAGCTTCGTCCAGAACGTCAACCATCTGCGGGCGCTCGAAGGCGAGCTGGCCCGCTCGATTCGGGCGATCGGCCGGGTGCAGGCGGCCCGCGTCCATCTGGTCCTGCCCGAGAAGCGGCTGTTTTCCCGCGACCGTGAGGCGCCGAGCGCCGCGATCGTGGTGAAGCTGTCCGGCGACCTCGATCCGGGCCAGGTCCGGGCGGTGCGCCATCTCGTCGCCTCGGCGGTCGAGGGCCTGAAGCCCGACCGGATCTCGATTGTCGACGAGCGCGGCCGGCTCCTCGCCGACGGCGCCCGCGGGGCGGAGGACCGGCTCGGCCTCGGCCTCGACGAGCGCCAGACCGGTCTGGAAAGGCGCCTGCGCAACCAGGTCGAGGAGATCGTCGCCGGCATCGTCGGGGCGGGGCGGGCCCGGGTCCAGGTGGCGGCCGAACTCGACGCCAACCGGATCGAGAGCCGGTCGGAGACCTTCGATCCCGAGAGCCGGGTGGTGCGCTCGACCCAGACCCGCAACGAGAACTCGCAGTCGCAGAGCAACGAGACCGGCGTCACGGTCGGCAACGAATTGCCCGGCGCCAACCAGGCTCAGCAGAACCAGGGCCCGCGCGAAGCCTCGAACAAGAACGAGGAGACGACGAACTACGAGATCTCCCGGGTCACCCGCACCGAGGTGAACGAGGGCGGCCGGGTCAAGCGCCTGTCGGTGGCGGTGCTGATCGACGGCACCTACGCGGCCGGTCCGGACGGCAAGCCGGTCTACGCGCCGCGACCGGCGCCCGAGCTGGAGCGCATCACCGCGCTGGTTCGCACCGCGGTCGGCTACGACAAGGCCCGCGGCGACCAGGTCGAGGTGGTGAACCTGCGCTTCGCCGACACCCCGGCGGTGCCCGACCTCCAGGAGCAGGGCCTCCTCGCCTCGCTCCTCCAGCCGACCAAGGAGGACGTGCTGCGCATCGCCGAGATGTCGGTGCTCTTCCTCCTCGGCCTCGTGGTGCTGATGACGGTGGTGCGCCCGCTGGTGCAGAAGGTCGTCGCCTCCGAGGATCGGACCGTCGCCCCGATCTCGATCCTGTCCGCCGAGCCTGGCCTGGTGATGGCGGTGGAGGGCGGTGTGGCGGCGCCGGCCGAACTCGCCCTGCCCGAGAGCCAGGCCCGCCGCGTCGTCGAGTTCGCCAAGATCAACGGCAAGATCCAGGCCGAGACGATCGAGCGCGTGGTCGACATCGTGAAGTCGAACCCGACCGAGACGGTCGAGGTGCTGCGCAACTGGATCAACGAGCGGTGAGGCTGCGGCCCGCCCCGGACACCCGACAACTCCGTTTCGACTGAGGGACGCCGACGCCATGGCCGTGACTTCGATGCCGGTCTCCCGCTCCACGATGACGGGCCTGAGCTTCGCCGATATGCCCGGGACCCAGCGCGCCGCCGCCCTCCTGCTGCTGCTCGGCGAGGAGGACGGCGCCCCGATCTGGCGGATGCTGGAGGAGGACGAGATCAAGAAGGTCTCGCACGCCATGGTCCAGCTCGGCTCGCTCGAGGCGGAGGCGGTGGAGCAGCTGATCATCGACTTCGTGTCGCGGCTCTCGGCCAGCGGCGGCATCACCTCGAGCTTCGAGCGCACCGAGGCGCTGCTCCTGAAGATCTTCCCGCCCGAGCAGGTCTCCGTCATCATGGCGGAGGTGAAGGGCGCCTCGACCCGCCGGGTCTGGGCCAGCCTGACCCAGATCGACCCCGAGATCCTGGCCTCCTTCCTGCGCAACGAATACCCGCAGACGGTCGCGGTGATCCTGTCGCGGGTGCGCTCCGACTACGCCGCCAAGGTCCTGACCATCCTGCCCGAGGACTTCGCCATCGACGTCCTGAACCGGATGCTCAGGATGGAGACGGTGCAGAAGGAGGCCTTGCGCCATATCGAGGAGATTCTGCGGGTCGAGTTCGTCTCGACCATCGCCCAGACCACCCGGCGCGACGCCCACGAACTGCTCGCCGACGTGTTCAACGCCTTCGACCGTCAGACCGAGATCCGGTTCCTCACCGCCCTCGACCAGTCGAACCGCGGCTCGGCGAAGAAGATCCGGCAGCTGATGTTCACCTTCGACGACCTGATGAAGCTCGATGCCGGCAGCGTCCAGACCCTGATGCGCAGCGTCGACCGCGACGTGCTGGCCCGGGCGCTCAAGGGCGCGTCGGACCCGGTCCGGGCGTTCTTCTTCGCCAACATGTCGAGCCGCTCGGTCAAGAACATGCAGAACGACATGGAATCGCTCGGGCCGATCCGCCTCAAGGAGGTCGACGAGGCCCAATCGAAGATGACCGACCTCGCCAAGGAGCTGGCCGAGAAGGGCGAGATCATGATCGCCAAGAACAGCGCCGAGGAAGAGCTGGTCTATTGATGCATCCCCGCGAGACGATCGAGCCGGCCCCGAGGGACCAAGCCTGATGGCGCAGATCCGGCGCTTCCTGTTCGATACCGATTTCCGCAATCCCGCGGCCGGCAAGCCGCCGCAGGCGACCGGCCCGTCGCCGCAGGAGGATGCCGCCGCCACCCAGGAGGCGCGGCTCCGGGCCGAGGCCGCCGCGCGGGAGGCCGCCCGGGAAGCGGCGGAGGCGGAGGCTTTTGCGCGCGGCCTGAAGGAGGGCCGCGCCCAGGCCGAGGCGCAGGTGCAGGCGCGCCTGGCCGATGCCCTCAACCGGGTCGCCGCGGCGGCCTCCGGCATGATCGCCGCGGCGGATGCCCGCGACGCCGAGCGCGAGGCCCAGGCCCTCGACTTCGCCGTGGCGCTCGGGCGCAAGATCGCCGGGGCCGCCCTCGACAGCCACCCGGTGGCGGCGATCGCGGAGGCGGCGGGCCGCGCGCTCCAGCATCTGCGCGGCGTGCCGCATCTGGCGATCCGGGTCCACGACGCCCTCGTCGAGGAGACCGAGCGGCAGGTTGCCCGGCTCGCCCGCGAGCGCGGCTACGAGGGCCGCCTGATCGTTCTCGGCGATCCCGGCATGGCGCCGGGCGACGCCCGCATCGAATGGGCCGATGGCGGCGTGGTGCGCGAGCGCGCGGCGATCGAGGCCGCCCTGCTCGCCGTCCTGCCGACCGCCTGACGCCCTGGTCTCATACCAACGGTCGACAGAACGACCTTTGGTCCTGTTTTCGAAACCTCGCCAAGCCTCTGGCTTGGTATCGAAAATTCGAATTGGGTCACCGGCCTGATGCGTCAGCATCTGAGGTCGTTGGTCTCCCGTCATCGTCTCCCACGAGGTATCCCGATGTCCTCCGACAACGATCTTGGCCTGCCGCAGCTCAGCGAAGCGGACCTCGCCTTCGACGCGGCGGCGACCGGCGCGATGCGCGACGCCCCGGCGGCGGCGAAGTCGGCCGCCGACCTCGAACAGGTCTTCGACGTGCCGGTGATGGTCTCGGCGGTGCTCGGCTCGTCGCGGATGCCGATCGGCGATCTCCTGCGACTCGGCCCCGGCACGGTGCTGGAACTCGACCGCAAGGTCGGCGAGGCGATCGACATCTTCGTGAACAACCGTCTCGTCGCCCGCGGCGAGGTGGTGCTGGTGGAGGAGCGCCTCGGCGTGACGATGACCGAGATCGTCAAGGCCGAGGGCTGAACGCCGCCATCCCGCCGACCCGCCCAACGGAGTGCCCGCCATGCGGCTCTTGATCATCGGACGCCTCAACGGCGAACTCGTCACCGCCTCGCGGATCGCCATGAATCGCGGCGCCGCCGTGACCCAGGCCGACGGGATCGAGCAGGGGCTGAACGCGCTCAGGGCCAAGGGCGCCGACCTCGTGATGGTCGACGTATCGCTGCCGATCCGGGTTCTGGTGACGGCGCTCGCCGACGAGCGCATCCGCACCCCGGTGGTGGCCTGCGGCACCGGCACCGACGCGAAGGCGGCGGTGGCGGCGATCCAGGCGGGGGCCAAGGAATACATCCCGCTGCCGCCCGATCCCGAGCTGATCGCCGCGGTGCTGGAGGCGGTGACGGCGGATGCCCGCTCGTTCGTGTGGCGCGACCCCGCGATGGAGCGGGTGGTCAAGCTCGCCGAGCAGGTGGCGCGCTCCGACGCCTCGGTGCTGATCACCGGCGAGAGCGGCACCGGCAAGGAGGTGCTGGCGCGCCACGTCCATGCCCGCTCCAACCGGGCGCAGAAGCCCTTCGTCAGCGTGAACTGCGCGGCGATCCCCGACGCGCTGCTCGAATCCGAGCTGTTCGGCCACGAGAAGGGCGCCTTCACGGGGGCGGTGGCCCGGCGCATCGGGCGGTTCGAGGAGGCGAATGGCGGCACGCTCCTCCTCGACGAGATCTCCGAGATGGATGTCCGCCTCCAGGCCAAGCTGCTGCGGGCGTTGCAGGAGCGGGTGATCGACCGGGTCGGCGGTACGCAGCCGGTGAAGGTCGACATCCGGGTGCTCGCCACCTCAAACCGCAACCTCGCCGAGGAGGCGCGCAAGGGCACGTTCCGCGAGGACCTGCTCTACCGCCTCAACGTGGTGAACCTGCGCCTGCCGCCCCTGCGCGACCGCCCGTCGGACATCCTCGAACTCGCCGGCCACTTCGCCCGCAAATACGCCGAGGCCAACGGCATCCCGGCCCGGCCGCTCTCGGCCGAGGCGCGCCGCCTCGTCGTCCAGAATCCCTGGCCGGGCAACGTGCGCGAATTGGAAAACACCCTGCACCGGGCAGTGCTGCTGGCGAGCGGCCCGGAGATCGACGCCGACGCGATCCGCTCGCCGGAGGGCGACGCGCTCGCGGTCGCCAGCCCGGCCGCGCGCGCGGTCCAGGCGGCCGAGGCGGTGACCCGCGGCTTCGTCGGCCGCTCGCTCGCCGAGGTCGAGCGCGACCTGATCCTCGACACCCTCGACCACTGCCTCGGCAACCGCACCCACGCTGCCAAGATCTTGGGCATCTCGATCCGCACCCTGCGCAACAAGCTCAACGAATACACCGATGCCGGCATCCCGGTGGCCGAGCCCGGGCATACGCGGGCCTTGGCGGCCTATGGCTGAGGCACCGTGGTCGCGGATCGGGGCATCACGTCACAATCCGCCTTCGACCATTGGCGATTCGGCGATGTCGGATTGCGACGACGGAGCGTCGATTCGATAATAGGTGCGCTGCCGGCACCTACTCAACCACTGCGCCGGGGGACGTTCTCTTGCCTGTCGTCCCCTGACCCGATCACGCGATCCTCCGCTCATCTGTCGGGCCGGTGTGACGAAAAAGCGTTCATTTTAATTGAACCTTAGCGGAATTGCCCCACTCTCGCCGCCAAGGTGGGCCTTGAGCGGGACGATGGGACCGATGCGGATGTGGGGCAAGGGCGGGCGTCTCGCACGCCTATCGATCAAGGCGCGCATCTTCGCGGGCTTTGGCGTGGTGCTGGCGACGACCGTCGGCGTCGCCGTCTCGGGCTATATGCTGGTGACGCAGGTGAGCGCGGATTTCGCCGATTACCAGCAGAACCGCGCCAAGGCCGAGCATGTCCGCTCCGTCGACATGGCGATGATGCAGACGCGTTTCGAGCTGAGCCGCTGGCTCCAGCGCTTCGACCCGGCGGTGCTCAAGACCGCCCGCGACCTCCTCGACAAGTCCGTCACGCTGATCGAGCGGGGGCCCGCCATCGGCCTGTCGAGCGATGAACTCGCGACCAGCGCCGTCATCGCCAAGGCCCTGCGCAGCTATGGCGACGAATACGCCATCATGGCCCGGATCAAGGGCGAGGAGATGGCGCTCCAGAACCAGGAGATCGACCAGGCCGGTGACCAGATCGCCGCTTCCCTGTCGCAGCGGCGCATCCGCGCCTTCGAGGCCGGCGATCTCGATCAGGCCCGCATGCTGAACGGCGCCGCCGAGGCGTTCCAGGCCGCTCGCGATCAGGCGGCGCAGCTGAAGGTGACCGGCGAGGCCAAGTACATCACGGCGGCGAGCCAGCTTGCCGCGGCGAGCCAGGGCAAGTTGCAGGGGAATGCCGATATCGTGGCCAAGCTCACCGCCTGGCGCGGGGCGCTCGATCGCGCCTCCGCCCTGTCGGTCGAGTGGGGACGGCACCTGAAGCTCTCCCGCGTCGCCCGCGACGAGTCGATGAAAGCGTCCGAATCCCTGCTGGCGGTCGTGGCCCGCGACGGGCTCGACGCGGAGCAGGACTTCGCCCGCGGCGTGCAGGAGGGAACGCGCTCCTTCCTCGCCAAGGCGGCCGGCATCGTGCTCCTCGGAATCGTGATCTCGCTGCTGCTCGCCCGCTCGATCACTGCGCCGCTGCAACGCCTGTCCGGCGCCATGGCGGCGCTCGGCGGCGGGGCGCGGACGATCGAGGTGCCGGATACCGCCCGGACCGACGAGATCGGCGCGATGGCCCGCACCGTGGCGCTCTTCCGCGACGGGCTGGTGGAATCCGAGCACCGCGACGCGATCCAGCGGCAGGACACCGACGCCAAGGTGGAGCGGGCGCGCCATCTCGAGGCCCTGACCCAGGGCTTCGAGGGCAACGTCTCGGCGCTGATCGCGAGCTTGACCGCAGCGGCCAGCGAGATGGAGGGGGCGGCGCGCAACCTGTCGACCTCGGCCGCCGAATCGTCGAGCCTCTCGGCGGGCGTCGCCGAGGCGGCGAGCCAGACCTCGGCCAATGTCGGAAGCGTCGCCAACGCCACGGACGAGCTGTCCGCCAGCATCGAGGAGATCGTGCGCCAGGTCGCCCATTCCTCGGTCATCGCCGGCCGGGCCGACGCGGAAGCGGCGCGCACCGAGGCGACGATCCGGGCCCTCGCCGCCGGCGCGCAGCAGATCGGCGACGTGGTCCAGCTCATCACCAGCATTGCCGGGCGGACCAACCTCTTGGCGCTCAACGCCACGATCGAGGCGGCCCGGGCCGGCGAGGCCGGCCGCGGCTTCGCGGTGGTGGCCGCCGAGGTGAAGGACCTCGCCACCCGCACGGCGCAGGCGACCGACGAGATCGCCGGCCAGATCGGCAGCATCCAGGCCCAGACCGTCCAGGCGGTCCGGGCGATCGAGGCGATCGGCGGCACGATCCGCGACATGAACGCCATCGCCACCGGCGTCGCCACCGCGATGGAGCGCCAGAGCGCCGCCACCGGCGAGATCGCCCGCAACGTCCAGCATGCCGCCCACAGCACGCAGGTGGTGTCCGGCCATATCGACGCGGTGCAGCAGGGCGCCGACCGCACCGGCGGCACCGCCGGCCAGGTCCTGCGCGCCGCCCAGGACCTGGCGCATCAGGCCGCCATTCTGGAGCGCGAGATCGGTGGCTTCGTGATGGAGATCAAGGCGGCGTGACGCGAGAGAAGCTTCGCGATCGCGCTGCAATCGCGAAGCTTCTCTCGCTCTCTGATTTGGCCGCATTGTCTACGACGAACCGGTATCCACTTCGTCGGACATTGCTCTCGCGCCGGCCTTGTTGTGCCGACATGTCAAGCTCGAGCGCGTTCCCCTCTCCCACTCCTTGCAGCGATCCCGGTCAAGCCCGGGATCGAGGGGAGAGGGGATCCGGCGCACGATTGACTCAGGTTATGCCATCGGCCCAAGATGCTGACGCACCGGGCCGATGAACCATCTCAAATTCTCGATACTAAGCCAAAGGCTTCACGAAAATTGGAGAATGGCACCAAAGGTCGTTTTCAACGACCGTTGGTATTATGCCACGCAAAGATCGTTCATGGCGGAGAGACGGGCGCCGCGGGTCGCCGACCCACCCTACGCCTGCAATCGCGGAATTGCATCGGCAAACCGGGCGATCGGCAGGAACAGGCTGAAGCGGCGCTCCTTGTCCTCGACGTGGATGATCGCCTCCTTCCACTCGGGCTCGCGGCAGGCGCGTCGCTTGAGCAAGCCGGCGATATGGGCCGAGCAGGTGATGATCTCATGCGGCTGCTCAAGCTCGACGCCGCGCGTGTCCCGGATGAGACGGCTGCCGACCTGGAAGTGGAAGTAGTAGCAGGACATGCCGCTCTCTCCTGGGGTGGCTGTCCTGACCGAATACGACCGGATGTCTCCGGCCGCCTTAACCCGAGTCAAGGGTTTCGGAATTCATCCTTTTGCCGACGCCTCAGATCGGCGGCCGAAGATGCTGACGCATCGGGCCGTCGACCGATCTCGAATTTTCGACGCCAAGCCGGAGGCTTGGCGACAATTCGAGAACGGAACCAGGGGTCGTTGTCGACGACCCTCGGCATCACAGATAGCCGCTGCCGGCTTCCGCCGCGAAGCGATCGGGTGGGCCCTCCCAGACGATGCGGGCCTGTTCCAGCACGTAGACTCGGTCGGCATGGGGCAGCGCGAAGGTGACGTTCTGCTCGCCCAGCAGCACCGTGATCGGCGTGGTCTGGCGCAGGCGCTCCAGCGCCTTCGAGAGCTGCTCCAGGATCACCGGGGCGAGGCCCAGCGTCGGCTCGTCGAGGATCAGCAGGCGCGGCTTCATCATCAGGGCGCGGGCAATGGTGAGCATCTGCTGCTCGCCGCCCGACAGGGTTCGGGCCATCTGGCCGCCGCGGCTCTTGAGGATCGGAAACAGCTCGAACAGCCAGTCGAGCTGGCGTGCGCTCTCCGCCTTCGGCAGGTGCTGGCCGCCAAGGTCGAGGTTTTCCCGGACGCTCATTTCGCCGAACAACTCGCGGGTCTCCGGCACCTGCACGATCCCGCCGCGGGCGATGCTCGCGGGCGTGCGCGTCGCGAGCGAGTCCCCCGCGAAGCGGATCGTGCCGGAATGCGGGACGAGGCCCGAGATGGCGTTGAACAGCGTCGTCTTGCCGGCGCCGTTGAGGCCGACCACCGAGACGAACTCGCCCTCATGCACGTGAAGGCTCACCTGGCGCAGGGCCTGCGCCTTGCCGTAGAGCACGTCGAGCCCCTCGATCGCGAGCAGCGGCGCGCCGGAAAAGGTCGCTTCGGGCCGGGCCGCCGTCTCGATGCTGCCGCCGAGATAGACCCGGCGCACGGTCTCGTTGCGCATCACCTCGGCGGCGGTGCCCTCGGCGACGCGCTCGCCGAGATACATCGCGAAAACCCGGTCGACGAGAGCCGACACGCTCTTCACGTTGTGGTCGACCAGGAGCACCGCCTTGCCCTCGTCGCGAAACCCGCGGATCAGGGCGGAGAAATCCGCCACCTCGCCGGAGGTGAGGCCGGCAAACGGCTCGTCGACCAGCACCACCTTGGGGTCGCGGGCGATCGCCTTGGCGAGTTCCATCCGGCGTAAGTCAGCGAAGGGGAGGGTGCCGGGGCGGCGGTCCATCACGGCGCCGAGACCCACCCGCTCGGCGATGGCTCGGGCGCGCTTCTCGACGCCTGGATCGGCGACGAGGCGGATCAGGCTGTCGGGCAGGAGCGCCAGCGTGATGTTCTCCAGCACCGTCTGCCGGTGCAGCGGCCGCGAATGCTGGAAGACGAGGCCGATGCCGGCCCGCGCCACCTTGTGCGAGGGCCAGCCGGCGATCTCGGTGCCATCGAGCGTGATGCTGCCGGCATTCGGCCGCTCCAGCCCCATGATGAGCTTCATCACCGTGGACTTGCCCGAGCCGTTCGGCCCGATCAGCCC
>NZ_LABX01000146.1 GCF_001043915.1 Methylobacterium aquaticum
GGCTGAAGCGATTGCCCTGTACGCGGAGGCGCAAGCCCTTGTGGGAGGGCCCTCTTCTGGTCTAGTGGTCCCCTCCCCCACCGGTGATGCACCGCGGCGAGGCCGCTCGCGGCTGCGCGCGGGCCGGTGCCCGTTCGAGATGCAGAAGTTCGCCATGGTCACGCCACGCCGCGACAGCGGAGCCGACCGCCCCGCGCTCACCGGAGCCCGGGTGCTCGTCGTCGAGGCCCGCTACTACGAGGACATCGCCGACGAGCTTCTCGCCGGCGCGCGGGCCGCGATCGCGGCGGCGGGCGCCGAGGCGGTGGTGGTCACGGTGCCGGGGGCGCTGGAGATCCCCCAGACGGTGGCGATCCTGCTCGAGGCCGCGGCCCGGGCCCACCAGCCCTACGACGCCGTGGTGGCGCTCGGCTGCGTCATCCGGGGCGAGACCGGCCATTACGACATCGTCGCTGGCGAGAGCGCCCGGGCGCTGATGGATCTCTCCGTCATGCTCCGCCTGCCGCTCGGCAACGGCATCCTGACGGTCGAGACCGAGGCCCAGGCCCAGGCCCGCGCCCGCGTCGCCGAGATGAACAAGGGCGGCGGCGCGGCGGAAGCGGCGCTGGCAGTGCTGGCTTTGCGCCGGGCTCAAGACGCGGGCCGCCAGGACCGCACCATCGGCTTCACTCCCCGCCGCACGTCGGAGACCGCGTGAGATGAAGCCCGCCGAGCGCAGCGGCGCCCGCCTCGCCGTCGTCCAGGCCCTCTACGAGATGGAGATCTCCGGCAAGGGTGTGATCGACGCCCTCGCCGAGTTCGAGGCGTTCTGGATCGGGCAGGTCATCGACGAGGTGGAGCATCCGCCGGCCGAGACCGCCTTCTTCCGGGATCTCCTGCGCGGCACCGTCGAGGAGCAGCGGGCGATCGACCAGCGCCTCGACGCGGCGCTCGCCGCCGGCTGGCCCCTGCGCCGCCTCGAGGCGGTGGTGCGGGCGATCCTGCGCGCCGGTGCCTACGAGGTGATGTTCCGCCGCGACGTGCCGGTGAAGGTCGCGATCTCCGAATACGTCGACGTCGCCCACAGCTTCTACGAGGGCGAGGAGCCGGGCCTCGTCAACGCGGTGCTCGACAAGGTCGGCCGTGCCGTGCGGCCGGACGATTTCTCCAAGGGCTCCCTTTCCAAAGGCTCCCGCGCGGGCTGACATCGTCTCCGGACGATCGCTCGCGGGCCGGGCAGACTCACGTGGCCAACGGACAATTTTCCGATTTTTGCCGCTAGGTCATTGCGTTGGCCCGGGCCCGCGGCCTAGCTGTGCGGCGTTCAGGCCGGGAACGCCGTCATCCGCCGCCCGTTTCCTGCCGCGAGACTGGCCCGTGATGGCACGCCCCACTCTGCCCCGACCGACCGAAGACGAACTGATCGCCCGCTACTTCGCGCCGCTCGCCGGCGCCGGCGGGCTGTCGCTCCGCGACGACGCGGCCCTGCTGACGCCGCGCCCGGGCCATGACCTGGTGCTCACCACCGACGCCGTGGTGGCGGGCGTGCACTACTTTCCCGACGATCCGCCAGCCTCGATCGCCTGCAAGGCGCTCAGCGTGAACCTGTCCGACCTCGCCGCCAAGGGCGCCGAGCCGCGGGGCTTCCTCCTGACCCTGGCGCTGTCGGACGACTGGACCGAAGCGTGGCTCGCCGGTTTCTGCACCGGCCTGAGCGAGGCGGCCGCCCTGGCGAGTTGCCCGCTCCTCGGGGGCGACACCGTGCGGGCGGGCGGCCCGACCCTGCTGAGCATCACCGCCTTCGGCGAGGTCCCGTCCGGCACCATGGTCCAGCGGAGCACGGCGCGGATCGGCGACCGGCTCCTGGTCTCAGGCAGCATCGGCGACGCGGCGCTCGGCCTCAAGCTCCGGCAGAACCCGTCGGCCGTCTGGGGCGACGACCTGTCCATCCCGGTCCGGGCCGCCCTGATCGACCGCTACCTGCATCCGCGGGCCCGCCTGCCCCTCGCCCCGACCCTGCGCGCCCATGCCCGCGCGGCCATGGACGTATCGGACGGGCTCGTCGGCGACCTCGCCAAGATGATGCGGGCCACGCATCTGAGCGCCGAGGTCGAGATCGAGGCGATTCCGCTCTCGGACGCCGCCCGGGCAGCTCTGGCGGTGGAGCCGGACCTTCTCGACACCGCCCTGACCGGGGGCGACGATTACGAGATCCTCTGCGCGGCCGATCCCGCGGAGGTGCCCGCCCTGCGCGTGGCTGCCGCGCGGGCGGGCGTGCCGCTCTGCGAGATCGGCACGGTGACGGAAGGCGGTGCCCCGCCGGTCTTCCGCACTGCCGATGGTCACGTGCGCCGCTTCCACTCCGGTTCGTTCAGCCACTTCTGAGCCGTTCCAAAGGACGGCGGCGCGGCGTCGAAAGTCTCAGGAGGACGAAGCTTGGGAGCGTTTGCGCTCGGGTAGGAAGTTTGGCACGACTAGGGACGTGGATCCGCGCTGGCGCGCGGGCCCGCTCAACAGGGAGGGAGGCCCGCGTCGCGCGTTCACGGTCGCTCGCCATCTCGGCCGTCCGACGTCGCGGGAATGCCCGACAATCAAGGACGGTAGAATGACCGCACTCCTGCTCATCATCCTGGGCGGCCTCTGCGCCGTTGCCTACGGCATCGTCACCATCAACGACGTCATGCGGCGCGATGCCGGCACGCAGCGCATGCAGGAGATCGCCGGGGCGATCGCCGAAGGCGCCCAGGCTTACCTGCGCCGCCAATACGCCACGATCGGGATCGTCGGCGTGGTGCTGTTCGGGCTCCTGGCCTGGTTCCTCGGCCTCAAGGTCGCGGTCGGGTTCCTGATCGGCGCCGTCTTGTCGGGCATGGCCGGCTTCATCGGCATGAACGTCTCGGTGCGGGCGAACGTGCGCACGGCCCAAGCGGCGGCCCAGTCGCTGGGGGCGGGCCTCTCGGTGGCGTTCAAGTCGGGCGCCGTCACCGGCATGCTGGTGGCCGGCCTCGCGCTGTTGGGCGTCGCGCTCTACTACACGTACCTCACCCGCTTCGCCGGCCTGAGCCCGTCGAGCCGCGAGGTGATCGACTCGCTCGTGGCCCTCGGCTTCGGCGCCTCGCTGATCTCGATCTTCGCGCGGCTGGGCGGCGGCATCTTCACCAAGGGCGCCGATGTCGGCGGCGACCTCGTCGGCAAGGTCGAGGCCGGGATTCCCGAGGACGATCCGCGCAACCCCGCCACGATCGCGGACAATGTCGGCGACAATGTCGGCGACTGTGCCGGCATGGCTGCCGACCTGTTCGAGACCTACGCGGTCACCCTCGTCGCCACGATGGTGCTGGCGGCGATCTTCTTTGCCGGCCAGACCGATGTCGGCGGCCTCAACGTGCTCGAGACGATGCTGATCTACCCGATGACGATCGGCGCGGCCTGCATCGTCACCTCGATCATCGGCACGTTCTTCGTGCGCCTCGGTGCGAATCAGTCGATCATGGGGGCGCTCTACAAGGGCCTGATCGGCGCCGGCGTGCTCTCGATCGGGGCGATCGCGGGCCTCAACATGGTGATGTTCGGCGGCTTCTCGACCCGCTTCACCACCACCGGCGGCGACAGCTTCACCTCGCTGAGCCTGCTCCTGTGCGCGGTGGCCGGCCTCGTCATCACGGCGCTGATCGTCGTCATCACCGAGTACTACACCGGCACGAACTACCGGCCGGTCAAGTCGATCGCCCATTCGTCGGTCACCGGCCACGGCACCAACGTGATCCAGGGCCTGGCAATCTCGCTCGAATCGACCGCGCTCCCGGCCCTCGTGATCGTGGCCGGGATCATCGTCACCTACACGCTGGCCGGCCTGTTCGGCATCGCCATCGCGGTCACCGCCATGCTGGCGCTCGCCGGCGTCGTCGTCGCCCTCGACGCCTTCGGCCCCGTGACCGACAATGCCGGGGGCATCGCCGAGATGGCGGGGCTGCCCAAGGAAGTGCGCAAGTCCACCGACGCGCTCGATGCCGTGGGCAACACCACCAAGGCGGTGACGAAGGGCTACGCCATCGGCTCGGCCGGCCTCGGCGCCCTGGTGCTGTTCGCCGCCTATACCTCGGACCTGAACTACTTCATCAAGAACGCCTCGGCGACGCAGTACCGGTTCTTCCAGGGCGTCACGGTCGATTTCTCGCTGTCGAATCCCTACGTGGTCGTCGGCCTGCTGCTCGGCGGCCTGATCCCGTACCTGTTCGGCGGCATCGCCATGACGGCGGTGGGCCGCGCCGCCGGCGCCGTGGTCGAGGAGGTCCGCCGCCAGTTCCGTGAGAAGCCCGGCATCATGCAGGGGACCGAGCGGCCCGATTACGGCCGCGCCGTCGACATGCTGACCAAGGCGGCGATCAAGGAGATGGTGGTCCCGTCGCTGCTGCCGGTCCTGTCCCCGGTGGTGCTGTTCTTCGCGATCCAGGTCATCGCCGGCAAGGGCCAGGCTTTCGCCGCGGTGGGCGCGATGCTGCTCGGCGTGATCCTCACCGGCCTCTACGTCGCGGTCTCGATGACCTCCGGCGGCGGCGCCTGGGACAACGCCAAGAAATACATCGAGGACGGCCACCACGGCGGCAAGGGCTCGGACGCCCACAAGGCCGCGGTGACCGGCGACACCGTCGGCGACCCCTACAAGGACACCGCCGGCCCGGCGGTGAATCCGGCGATCAAGATCACCAACATCATCGCGCTGCTGCTGCTGGCGATCCTGGCGCATAGCTGACACGGCCGGGGATTTTGCGCCGCGCGCTGATCTGCGGCCCTCGGCGGACGGCGTGAGCCCGTCATGCGACTTCCGCCTCGTGCCGGGCGATCCTGCCGGGATCGCCCGGCGCGAGGCGGAAGTCGGCTTCGCTCAGGCGTGTGGAGCCTGAAGCTCCACCGCGCGGGCGTCTGATGCGCGTTCCGGACGGTGTCTTCTGAACGCGCATCGCGCCGCAAGTTGCACCGATCCAATGTCCAGAGCACGTCGCGCACCCCAATTGGCGCAACGATTACTATTTCGTCTGGACTCCCCGCCAACGGCTCTGCGGCAAGCGGACGCAGAACGTCATTCTTAAAATATTTAGACTCAAAAATATACTTCGCATATCGCAGTCCAACAAAGTCTCCCCGATCTTGCTTCGAAGTCGCCGCAAGTGTGTCCGGCGTGCAATATCGCGCGCCGGCCCAGGTGCTATTCTATAGATCCAAGACGAGGGGCAAGAATCAAATGGTTAATAAAGCATTAATGACTTCCGCTCTTGGTGTCGTACTGACCAGTGCGGCGAGCGCGGCGGATCTGCCGCGCCGCGCCGCGCCTCCGGTCTTCACGCCGGTGCCAGTCTTCACCTGGACGGGATTCTACGCCGGCCTGAATGCCGGCTACGCCTTCGACACCGGCGACCGCCGCGACGGCTTCGTCGACCGCGCGCCGGCTGCCGGCCTGCCGGGCGGAAATCCAGTGGTGTTTCCGCGCGGCGTGATCTCGCCCGTCGCCGTGTTCACGCCGGCCACGTCCCTCGAGGGGCGGCAGGTGCTGTTCGGCGACCGCGGCCGCGACGGCTTCAGCGGCGGCGCTCAGATCGGCTACAATTACCAGTTCACGCCGGGTTCCGGCGTCGTCGTCGGTGTCGAGGCCGACGCCCAGTATCTCGATTTCGGTCGTGTGCGACGGTCCACGATCAGCTATAGCGGCCCGGCCGCAATCATCGATCCGACCTTCACTCCGATCAACGGCAGCCTGCGGGGGCTCGACTTCTTCGGAACCGTGCGCGGCCGTCTCGGCTACGCCTGGGACCGCACCCTCGTCTACGCCACCGGCGGCTTCGCCTATGGCGCCGGCGACGACCGGATCGGCAATGTCGCGTTCACGACGCCGGTCGTCGGCAACCGCGACGGCTTCCGCACCGGCTGGACAGTCGGCGGCGGCGTCGAATACGCCCTTCCGACCGACTCCTTCCTGAACTTCTTCAAGTCGAATGCCGTCACGCTGAAGGTCGAAGGCCTGTACGTGAACCTCGATCGTCGCCGTGGGAACCTCGCCCTGGTCGGTGCGACGACGCTCTACGGCGGCGTGCTGCCGGTCTACGACACGCTCAACGTCAATAACCGGCGCAGCGACGAGTTCGCGGTGGTCCGCGCCGGGGTGAACTACAAGTTCGGAACGTACTGATCCGATCCCGGACGGGCGCATCCCGGACCTGCAGCGCCGCCTTCCGGGCCAAGCGGGACCGAACCACGACGAGGCGATCGGCGACGCAGGTCCGCCCGGGCGGACCTGCGCCTGGCCGCCATCGACGAATCGCTCGATGCCGGTGACGACGCTCGCATCGTCCGCGGCACGGAACAAAGCCGCCCTGGCGATCTCGTCCGTCTCGCCGACCCGACCCATCGGGATTCCCGCGGGGCGAGATCATCGAACACGCCCTGGCTCCGGCCGGAGGCCCGTCCTGGGCATCATCCCTCTACGCCGGGACGCAAAGCACACGCGCCGCGGCGTTCGGAGGCGTCCGGGGGCGCGGCACCGGCATCGCCGCGGCCGGGCACGGCGGCAGGTCATCGTCGTCGTCCCGGCGGCCCGGGCGGAGGAAGACGTGCAGGTTCCGCATCCCGCGCGAACGCCTCCTCGGGGGCCGCCTCGTCGCGGGTGCGACGGCATCCGACGAGGATTCGTGCTGCGACGAGCCGGGATCGAGTTCGGCGAGGGCGCCGAGGACGGCGTCGACCGGGACCGGCTCGGCCCGGCAGCCGGTGAGGCAGCGCAGGCCCGGCACGTTCTCCAGGGCGCAGGCATCCGAGGCCCAGGAGGCCAGGATCGCGCGCTTCTCCGTCCGCGACAGGTGCGGGTGCGACAGCACCTCCCGCGGGTGCCGGAACACGTCGCCGGGTGCGACGAGGGCCTGCCACGCCTCGACCGAGGCGGCCTGGACGACAGGCGGGTTCATCGGGCCGGCATGGACGGAGCCGGCGTCGGGGAGACCGGAAGGGGTGAGATGCGTCTCCATCGACATGGTTCATCCTCCCTGATGGTGCATGACGAGACACGGCAAGGCGCTCAGGCCCCGGGGGCGCAAGCCTCCGGGGTTTCCGTTCGTCGGTGATGGCACAGGGTTCAGGTGGCCCAGAGTCGGACCGCCCCGTTGAGGATCAGGCCGCCTTGGACTGGTGGTCGGCGCGATGTTCGACCTGGGCGGGCGCGTTGTCCTGCCCGACGGCGGCCTGCCTGCCACCAATGGCGATGCGGCGCGGCTTCAGCGCCTCCGGCACCTCGCGCTTGAGATCGACTGCGAGCAGGCCGTTCTCCAGGCTGGCGCCCGTGACCTTCACGTGGTCGGCGAGGCTGAAGGTCTGGCGGAAGGCGCGCGCCGCGATGCCGCGGTGCAGGTAATCGCGCCCACCGTCCTTGTCCTTCTTCTGGCCGGTGACCAGCAGCGTCGTGTCGTGCTGGGTCAGCTCGATCTCGTCCTGCGAGAAGCCGGCCACCGCCATGGTGATGCGGTAGGCGTCCTCGCCCACCTTCTCGATGTCGTAGGGCGGCCACTGGGTCGAGGGCTCGATCCGGGCGGCCTGGTCCAGCATCGAGAACAGCCGGTCGAAGCCGACGGTGGAACGGTAGAGCGGTGCGACGTCGAAGGTCCTCATGACCACATCCTCCTTGGAGCAACGTGATGACGTGGATCGTGTGATGTTCCGGACCGCCGGACACCCGTGTCCGGCGCCCAAGCTGCGAGCCCGTTCGGGCCTCGCGCGGGTGGAACGCGGACGCCGAGGCCCGGTTCCCGCCTCGGCGAATTTTTTTCGAGCCTCACGCGGCCCGTTCTCGCGCAGCGTCAGACATGGGATCAGCCAGCCTCGATCAGGGCGCGGCGCGTCTCTTCCGACAGCCGCTGGGATGACCCGCAGGGAGGAGCGGGCCGTCCCGCACCATCGCTTAAAGCGTGCGCTTGGCTCGCAGCATCGAGGCGCCCCGGCGGCACAGCGACAGAGCCGCCGAGAGCGTCGTAACGGTCGCGAGATCCGGATGACGCCGCAGAAGAAGGATGCCAGGTGAACCGGAGGGGACGAGATCGATGGCCCGGATTGGCCCCCGTCGTGCGAACCGCTCCTTCAACGATGCGTCCATCTCCCGCCGCCGCGCGATCACCCGGATCAGCTCAGCCCGACCGCCGCCCGCGCCTCCGTCAGCCGCGCCGCGTAGCGGGCGATCAGGTCGACCTCGAGATTGAGCCGGTCCCCGACCCGGCGCTCGCCCCAGGTGGTCACGGCGAGCGTGTGGGGGATCAGCAGCACCGTGAAGGTGTCGCCCTCCACACCGTTGACCGTCAGCGACGTGCCGTCGAGGCAGACCGAGCCCTTCTCGGCGATGAACCGCGAGAGAGATGCGGGCGCCCGGAGCACGAAGCGCTCGCTCGGCGCCCAGACGTCGCCGGCCTGACCGGTCACCGGCTCGCGGGCGACGATCTCGGCCAGGCCGTCGACATGGCCGGTGACGAGGTGGCCGCCGAGTTCGTCGCCGATCTTCAGCGAGCGCTCGAGGTTCACCCGGGTCCCCGGGACCCAGGTCCCGACCGTGGTGCGGGCCAGGGTCTCGGCGGCGGCATCGACCTCGAAGGTGCAGCCGCCCTCGCGCGGCGTCACCGTCACGGCGGTGAGGCAGGGGCCCGCGCAGGCGATCGAGGCGCCGATCGGGATGCCGGCAGGGTCATAGGCGCAGTCGATGGCGAGGCGCTTCAGCTTGGAATCGCCGGACACCGCGGCAACGCGGCCGACATCCGAAACGAGGCCGGTGAACATCTACGGGCTCCGTATGTGGCAGGTGAAGAGATCGGTGCCGATCCGGACCTCCTCGGCGACCGCGAACTCCGCGGAGGCGAGGCGCGCGGCGAGGTTCGGGCCGACCGCCGGCAGGCCGGGCTGACCGAGGCGGCAATCGCCCGTGACGAGCAGGCACTCGTCCACGAGGTTGTCGCGGGCAAGCGCATCGGCCAGTGTCGGCCCGCCCTCCGAGCAGATTCGGGTCAGGCCGAGATCACCGAGGAAGCGCAGGGCCTGCGGCAGGTCGATGCGCCCCGCCGGCGTGACCGGGACCCGCTCCACTTGCGCGCCGGCAGCCGTGAGCGCCGCTTCCGCCTCGGCGGGGGCGCCGGGACCGGCGAGGATCAGGGTCGGGACCTCGGCGGCGGTGCGGACGAGGCCGGCGGTGGGCGGCGTGCGCAAGGCGGGATCGAGGACGATCCGCAAGGGCGAGCACGCCGCCATCCCGGGCAGGCGCACGGTGAGCTGGGGATCGTCCGCCAGCACCGTGCCGACGCCGACCATGATCGCGTCGCAATGGGCCCGCTGGAGGTGGATCTCGGCATTGGCCCGCGGCCCGCTGATCATCAGCCGGCCCTCCCCGCCCGCCGCGTACCCGTCCGCCGTGCGGGCGAGCTTGAGGAAGACCGCCGGCCGGCCCTGCGTGATCCGGGTCACGTGCCCGCGCTGGTCGCGGGCCGCCTCCGCCCCCAACAGCCCGACCGAGACGGCGATGCCGGCCTCGGCGAGCCGGGCATGGCCGCGCCCGGCGACCCGGGGATCGGGATCGTCCATCGCGCTCACCACCCGGGCGACGCCTGCCGCGATGGTGGCATCGGCGCAAGGGCTGGTGCGGCCGTGATGCGAGCAGGGTTCGAGCGTGACGTAGAGGGTGGCACCGCGCGCCGCCTCCCCGGCCGCCGCCAGGGCGACCCGCTCGGCATGCGGCCGGCCGCCGGGTTGCGTCACGCCCTGGGCGAGGATCCGCTCGGCCCCCGGCGGACCGCCGACCAGCACCGCGCCCACCGACGGGTTCGGCCAGGCCCGGCCGAGATGGCGCCGGCCGAGGGCGAGGGCGAGGCGCATGAAGCGCCGGTCAGCCTCCTCGCGGACAGAATCGTGCCGGAAGGACTCTCGCGCGCTCACGACGCGCGGCTCCGCGCCCGCCGGGGCGGCGGCGCCGGATCGACCGGAACGGGCCCCTCGGGCGGGGGAGCCTCGTCGGCGGCGGCCTGGGCCGCACCGGCGGCGAGGTGGCCCAGCAGTTCCTCGAAGTCGCGCGCCTCGCGAAAATTCTTGTAGACGGAGGCGAAGCGCACATAGGCGACGTCGTCGAGACCTTTGAGGCCCTCCATCACCGCCTCGCCGATCGCCTCGCTGGTCACCTCGGCCTCGCCGGTGCTCTCGAGCCGGCGGGTGATGCCGCTCACCAGGCGCTCGATCCGCTCCGCCTCCACCGGGCGCTTGCGGAGCGCCGTCTCGACGGAGCGCTGGAGCTTGTCGCGGTCGAACGGCACCTTGCGGCCCGAGCGCTTGACGACGATCAGTTCGCGCAGCTGCACCCGCTCGAAGGTGGTGAAGCGGCCACCGCAATCCGGGCAGATGCGTCGGCGCCGGATCGCCGAGCTGTCGTCGCTCGGGCGGGAATCCTTCACCTGGGTGTCGAGGCCACCGCAATAGGGGCACCGCATCGGTCGCCCGTTCCTCTGTCACGAAAAGGGGCCGGTCCGCGTGGGACCGGCCCCGGAGGCGCGTGTTCTAGTGTGCTCCTGGCGGAAGGGGAAGCCGGGAGACCGGGGGAGCGATCAGGCGTAGATCGGGAAGCGGTCGGTCAGGGCGTGGACCTCCTGCTTCGCCGCCTCCTCGGCGCTCGGATCTCCGGCCTCGCCGGCCCGGTGCAAGCCGTCGAGAACCTGCACGATCAGCTCGCCGACCTTCTTGAACTCGGCGACGCCGAAGCCGCGGGAGGTCGCCGCCGGGGTGCCGAGGCGGATGCCCGAGGTCACGGTCGGCTTCTGCGGATCGAACGGCACGCCGTTCTTGTTGCAGGTGATGCCGGCGCGGGTCAGCG
The DNA here is from genome assembly GCF_001043915.1 of Methylobacterium aquaticum. Lineage (GTDB taxonomy): Bacteria > Pseudomonadota > Alphaproteobacteria > Rhizobiales > Beijerinckiaceae > Methylobacterium > Methylobacterium aquaticum. Next base: position 10,856 of record NZ_LABX01000146.1, read on the forward strand.
CAGCCTCGGCCGCCTTGCCGGTCAGTTCCTTGGCCCGCAGGTCGACCAGCATCAGGTGGTTGTCGGTGCCGCCCGAGGTGATGTCGTAGCCGCCCGAGATGATGGTGTCGGCAAGCGCGCGGGCGTTCTCGACCACCTGCCGGGCGTAGAGCTTGAACTCCGGCGTCAGCGCCTCGCCGAAGGCCACCGCCTTGCCGGCGATGACGTGCATCAGCGGACCGCCCTGGAGGCCCGGGAAGACCGCCGAGTTCAGCTTCTTGGCCAAAGCCTCGTCGTTGGTCAGGATCATGCCGCCGCGCGGGCCGCGGAGGGTCTTGTGGGTCGTGGTGGTGACGACGTGGGCGTGCGGGAACGGCGACGGGTGCACGCCACCGGCGACGAGGCCGGCGAAGTGGGCCATGTCGACGAAGAACACCGCCCCGACGCTGTCGGCGATCTCGCGGAACTTGGCGAAGTCCCAGTGACGCGGATAGCCCGAGCCACCGGCGATGATCACCTTCGGCTTGTGCTCCTGGGCCAGGCGCTCGACCTGCTCCATGTCGATGCGCTGGTCGTCGCGGCGCACCGTGTAGGAGACCGGCTTGAACCACTTGCCCGAGACGTTCGGGGGCGCGCCGTGGGTGAGGTGGCCGCCGGCCGCGAGGTCGAGGCCGAGGAAGGTGTCGCCCGGCTGCATCGTGGCCATGAACACGGCCTGGTTCGCCTGGCTGCCGGAATTCGGCTGCACGTTGGCGAAGTCGCAAGCAAACAGCCGCTTGGCGCGCTCGATGGCGAGGTTCTCGGCGATGTCGACGAACTCGCAGCCGCCATAATAGCGCCGGCCCGGATAGCCCTCGGCGTACTTGTTGGTCAGAACCGAGCCCTGCGCCTCGAGCACGGCGCGCGAGACGATGTTCTCGGAGGCGATCAGCTCGATCTCGTGCTGCTGGCGGCCCAGCTCCTGCGCGACCGCGCGGGCGATCTCGGGATCGGCATCGGCCAGCGACGCCGAGAAGAACGAGTTGGACCGGGAATTGGCAGCGGTACCCACGCTCATGATGGCCTCGAGGTTCTTCGGGAGCCGCCCGGACGGAGCGCCGGTGCGGAAGTAAAGGATCGGGATCGGCCAGCTTCTACACGCGGGCGACGGGGGAGTCCAAGGCCGCAGCGCCGGACATTTGTCCGTGAGCGACATCTCCCACCGCCTGCGTATCGAGGTCCCGGACCTCGCATCGGGTCGAGCGGTGCCGGCGACCGGTCAGCCGGGGCCGATCCGCATGCAGGGTGGATTTGAAACACCGAAAAAGAAACTCAAAAAATTTGAAAGCGCCGTTGACGAAAATTCGTGGCCCGCTGGATGTCCCGCATGAGCCGGCGCAGCCCCGGCGATCACGGACCGGCCCGGCCGAAGGATCACGACAAGCTCGTCGCGCCGCGCGGGGCCGGCTCCGCCGGATCGAAATCCGAACCTCCAATAAGGATGTTGTCTTAATCCTAAATCACAGAAATTTTACCTGCAATCTTGCCGGCGCGAAAACTTGTGTCGGCCAGAGCACTCGGCGCGAGAAACGGAAGCGAAACCGGCCGCACTTGCGGCAGAAGCGCGGGGTCGTGGCCTGGCAGCCCTAGGCAGCGCAGCGACGCGGCCTCACAGATCGTCCGCCTTTTGATTGCACGAGAGGGAAACCGCGCTTCATGTTCAAGTCGTTGCTCACCGCCGGCACTGCCGTCGCCCTGTCGGTCGGCGCCGCGTCCGCCGCCGACCTTCCCCGCCGCGCCGCGCCGCCGCCGGTCTTCACGCCGGTGCCGGTCTTCACCTGGACCGGGGCGTATTTCGGCATCAACGCCGGCTACGCCTACACCGAGGCCGACCGGGTGAGCACCGTTGGCATCGGGGCGCTCCAGGCCAACGTCAACAACGGTCTGCGCCGCGCCACCGTCCCCCTGGCGCAGGACGGCTTCACCGCCGGCGGCCAGGTCGGCTACAACTACCAGTTCACGCCCGGCTCCGGCATCGTCGTCGGCCTCGAGGCCGACGCGGCCTACACCGACCTGAACCGCCGCCGCACCGAGTCGATCTTCCTGCCGGCGATCAACCCGAACCAGTTGACCAACACCTACCGGGCGGATCTCAGCTTCCTCGGTACGGTGCGGGGCCGGATCGGCTATGCCTTCGACCGGTTCCTCGTCTATGGCACCGGCGGCTTCGCCTATGGCGACGTGACCCAGACCGTCGCCTTCCAGACCAACGCGCCGGTCACCTATTTCGGCAGCCGCTCACGCATCGAGACCGGCTACGCCTATGGCGGCGGCGTCGAATACGCCATGCCCACCGACTCGTTCCTGAACTTCTTCAAGTCGAACGCCGTGACGCTGAAGGTCGAGTACCTGCGCTACGACCTCGGTAGCCGCAACCTGTTGGTCGCCTCGACCGGCGCGCCGCTCAGCCCGGGCGTGGGCTACTTCAGCCGCTTCCGCACCGAGGGCAGCCTCGTGCGCGCCGGCCTGAACTTCAAGTTCGGAACGTTCTAAGCAGATTTCGCCGAAGTGGTCACCGGTTCGGCGGCAAAAATCTGCGATCAACCAAGACTCTAAGCGGACGAAGCGTTGGCCCGCCAACGCAAGTCTGCTTCGGACATTCTCCGGCGAGTGAGATACCGGTTCGTCGAAGAAAATGCGGCAAAATCAAAGATCTAGAGCACTGCCTGATTGCAACGTGATCGGGCAGTGCTCTAGACAAAACAGTGGCGGAGGAACGATTCTCAACCTCGATCCTCTAAGTTTGATCGACTCCCGCCGTGAATAGCGACCTGTCCGACTAGTACATAAAATGAATTTCCCAAAATGTTTTTTGTTATAATATTCAAAATACTCAATTATTAACATACCCGGCCACGGAATTTAATATAAATTTAAAAATTGCAGAAAAGCATTTTGACACATATTCATTGAAAATCAGAATCAGGGGGCCGCTGACCTCAATAGTGCGGCGGCGGCGGCTCGTCCCCGGCCTCGGCTGGGCGCTCGGCCATCTCGCGCACCCGCTCGCGCAGGGCGGCGACGTGCCGCGTCAGCACGTCGATCGCGCTCCACTGCTCGGTGACGATGCGGTTCAGGTCCTCGATCGTCGCGTCCTGGTGGGCGATGCGGGCTTCCAGCGCGTCGAGGCGGGATTCGGGATCGGGGGTCATGAGGGGTCACTCACGCGAAAACGGCCCAGGCGCAAGCCCGGGCCGTCGTCGAGTCAGGTTGTCGAACGGCGATCAGTTGGTCTGGTCGTCGTCGGGTGCGTCGGGATTGAAGTTGCGCGGGCCGGCGGCGGCGGCGGCCATCGAGGCGGTGGGAGCGCCGGCGCCGTCGCGCTTGTAGATGTCGTCGCGGAACTGCACGAGGCCGTCCGGGGTCGACCAGGCGGTGATGTAGGTCCAGTAGACCGGGATCGGCGCCAGCGGCTTGGCGTCGACGCGCTGGCCGCCCTGGATGATCGCCTCGATCGTGTCCGGGTTGGCGTTCGGCGTGCCCTGGAGGATCCAGGACACGTATTCGCGCACGTTCTGGACGCGCACGCAGCCCGAGGAGACGAAGCGGAAATCGTCGCCGAAGATGCCCTTGGCGGGCGTGTCGTGCATGTACACGCCGTGCGGGTTCGGGATGTTGATCCGCACGAAGCCCATCGAGTTCAGGTCGACGCCCGGATCCTGGCGGAAGCGGTAGCGGGTCGCCTCGTCGGAATGCCAGTTGACCTGGGACGGCGGGATCTCGCGGTCGCCGTTGAAGATGCGGATCTTGTTGTCCGTCAGGTAGGACGGATCCTTCTGCATCTTCGGGATCAGGTCCTTCTTGATGATCGAGGCCGGCACCGTCCAGTAGGGGTTGAAGTTCACCTCCTGGATCTTGGCGTTCATGATCGGCGACTGGCGGTCGATCTTGCCGACACCGGCGGCGTGGCGGGTGGCGACGTGGTCGCCGTCGACCGTCTCGACCAGGGCCGCCGGGATGTTGACGATGACGTAGCGCTCGCCGAGATTGCCCGAATAGGAGCGCAGGCGCACCGCGTTCAGCTCGAGCTGCCGCAGGCGCACATCCGCCGACACGTTCATCGCCTGAACGGTGGTGATGTTCATCGCGCCGGTCTGGTTCAGGCCGTGGCGGGCCTGGAAGCGGCGCACGCCGGCCTCGACGTAGGAATCGTAGACCGGGGAGGAGCCCGCCGCCGGGTCGAGATCGCCGGAGACGATCAGGCGCTGGCGCAGGGCGGTCACCGCCGGGCTCTTCGAGCCGACGCGCAGGCGCTCGGCACCCGAGACGGGCTGCCAGCCGCCCCGGGCCACGATGTCGCGGTAGCGCTCGACCATCTGCTCGGTGGCCGCCAGGGTCTGGGGCGAGAGGATCGGGGTGTTGGAGCGCTGCACCCGCATCGTGGCGGCGGAATCGTAGTTCTGCGCCCACTCGGCCTGGGCCAGCCCGCCGCCCCGGTCCTGCGCCAGGGCCGGGAAGGCGGCGGCGGCCAGGAGAGCCAGGCCGAGCGAACCGGTGAGGGAAACGCGTGTCAGCATGGGAAATCTGCTCTCGAACCTGTGACGCGGGACGATGCCGACGGCAGATCGGACGTTGCTGCCGTGTTGCGCCCCATTCTATGGCCCGTGACGGTGCCGGGATGCGGTTAAGACACTATGAGGAGCAGGCCAGATTGTGGCACCGGGCGGGCTTCGCCGTGGAGCGCACGGCTCGGCTGTGGACTGCGGCAATTGCGCAACGCGGGCGCCGCACCGTGAGGTCCGCCGGCCGCGACGGGCATGGTGGAACCGGCCCGGCTCGGCTATGTCGGGGCCCATGAGCGATCTGAGGCACCGACGGGACGGGACGGCGCGCTGGCGCGCCCTCGCGGCCGTGCTGTCGCTCTACGGGCTGGTGTTCCAGGTCTTCCTGACCGGCCTCGATCCGGTCCCGGCCGCGGCGGGTGCCGGGATCCTCTGCCCGTCGCACCAAGGCCCGGCGGGGAGCGCGCCGCTCGGACACGCCCATGCCTGCTGCACGGTCGCCTGTCATGGCCCCCTCGCCCCGCCGGCCCCGGCGGCGGCGGATGCCTGGCCGCCCCGGGCCGCCATCGTCCTGTCCTGGTCCGTCGAGGCCGCCGCCCCGGGCCGCAAGCCGCCTGCCGGGCCGGCCTCCGCCCGCGGTCCCCCCATCGCGTGATCGCCCGTCGGGCCGCCCTGCGGCCCATTCCCTCACGCGACATCAGGACCCGATTCCATGTTTCTCCCGCTTCGCGCCGGCCTCGCCGCCGCGCTCTCCCTGGCTGCGGCCCCGGCCTTCGCCCACGCGGTGCTCGCCGTCACGCAGGCAAGCCCGAACCAGACCTATCGCGGCGTGGTCCAGATCGGCCATGGCTGCGACGGCAAGGCGACCACCGGCATCACCGTCACGATCCCCGAGGGCGTGATCGCCGCCAAGCCGATGCCGAAGGCCGGCTGGCAGCTCTCCACCGTCAAGGGCGCCTATGCCCGCGCCTATCCGTCCTATCACGGCACGGTCGCGGAGGGGGTGAAGACGATCACCTGGACCGGTGGCGCCCTGCCCGACGACCAGTACGACGAGTTCGTGTTCCAGGCGCGCCTGACCGACGCGGTCGCGCCGGGCGGCACGGTCTACTTCCCGGTGCGCCAGGATTGCGACGGCGCCGTTGCCGATTGGAGCCAGGTGCCGGCGGCCGGCCAGTCGGCCCGCGACCTGAAATCCCCGGCGCCGGGCGTCCGCATCGTGGCGGCGGCCGCCGCGCCGGCGGCTCCCGCCTCCGCGTCGGTCAAGGCCGGCGACCTCACCATCCAGGCGCCCTGGATCCGCGCCACCCCGGGCGGCGCCAAGGTGGCGGGCGGCTACCTTCAGGTGACCAATACCGGCACGGAGCCCGACCGGCTGGTCGCGGCCTCGATCCCGCTGGCGGCCCGGGCCGAGGTGCACCAGATGGCGATGGACAAGGGCGTGGCGAAGATGGCGCCGGTGGAAGGCGGCCTCGTCATCAAGCCCGGCGAGACCGTGGTGCTCAAGCCGGGCGGCTACCACCTGATGTTCATGGACCTGAGCGGCCCGGTGAAGGCCGGCGACACGCTCGACGGCACCCTCACCTTCGCCCGCGCCGGGACGGTGCCGGTGCGCTTCGCGGTCGGCGCCATCGGCGCCTCGGCGCCGGAGGCCGGGGGGCACCAGCACCACTAAAGGACCGGGCAACCGTCTCGGCCTCCCCCGTCCCGGGCCGCCCGGCGACGGGGCCAGGACGGCTCGCGCCGCCGGGCGCGAGCCGTCACCCCGCTCAGTCGCGGTCGAGGACGTCCTTCGAGGCGACGGTGGTGTCGTCGTTGAGGCGATAGACCAGCGGCACGCCGGTATGGAGTTCGAGGCCGGGAATCGTCTCGGTGGTGAGACCGTCGAGCACCATGATCAGGGCGCGGAGCGAGTTGCCGTGGGCTGCGACCAGCACGCGCTCGCCGCGCATCACCCGGGGCAGGATCTCCCGCATCGTGTAGGGCAGCACCCGGGCGACGGTGTCCTTCAGGCTCTCGCCACCGGGCGGGGGCACGTCGTAGGAGCGGCGCCAGATATGGACCTGCTCCTCGCCCCACCGGGCGCGGGCATCGTCCTTGTTGAGGCCCGAGAGGTCGCCGTAATCGCGCTCGTTGAGGGCGTCATCGGCGTGGGTCGGCAGGCCGGACTGGCCGAGTTCCTCCAGGATCAGCGCGCAGGTGCGCTGGGCCCGGGTGAGGTTAGAGGTGAAGGCGACGTCGAACTGCACGCCCTTCGCCTTCAGCCGCCGCCCGGCCGCCCGCGCCTCCTCGACGCCGCGCTCGGTGAGCCCGGGGTCCTTCCAGCCGGTGAACAGGTTCTCCAGGTTCCACTCGCTCTGGCCGTGGCGCGCGAGGACGAGAAGACGCTCCATGATGCGTGTCGCTCCGTTGTCGTGAGAAAGTGGGTGTCATACCAACGGTCATTGAAACGACCGTTGGTTCCGTTCTCGCATTTTCGCCAAGCCTCTGGCTTGATGTCGAAAATTCGAGATGGGCCAACGGTCCGATGCGTCAGCATCTTCGACCGTTGGTGTCAGAGGCCCAGCACGTCGTCCATGCCGTAGAGGCCGGGCTCACGGGACTGTGCCCAGAGGGCGGCCTTGACGGCGCCGGCGGCGAAGAGGCCGCGGTCGCTGGCGAGGTGGGTGAGTTCGATGCGCTCGCCGGCGCCGGCGAAGATCACGCTGTGCTCGCCGACGACACTGCCGCCCCGCAGGGTGGCAAAGCCGATGCTGCCGGGCTCGCGCGGGCCGGTATGGCCGTCGCGCACCGCGACCTTGCGCTGGCCGAGCGTCACGCCCCGGCCCTCGGCCGCGGCCTCGCCGAGCAGCAAGGCGGTGCCGGAGGGGGCATCGACCTTGTGGCGGTGGTGCATCTCCAGGATCTCGATGTCGTACTCGTCGCCCAGAGTGGCGGCGACCTTGCGCACCAGGCCCGCCAGCAGGTTCACACCCAGCGACATGTTGCCCGACTGGACGATGCGGGCGTGGAACGCCGCCGCCTTCAGCTTGGCGTGATCGTCCGGCGACAGGCCGGTGGTGCCGACCACGTGGACGATGCGGGCCTGGGCGGCCAGTTCGGCGAAGAACACCGTGGCGGCCGGCGCGGTGAAATCGAGCACCCCGTCGGCCTCCGCGAAGGCCGGCAGCGGCTGGTCGGTGACCGGCACGCCGAGCGGCGACAGCCCGGCGAGCAGGCCCGCATCCTGGCCGAGCGCCGGTGAGCCCTCGCGCTCGATCGCCCCCGAGAGCGTGCAGCCCTCGGTGCCGGCCACGGCCTGGATCAGCATCCGCCCCATGCGCCCGGAGGCACCGACGACGACGAGACGCATGGGTCACGCTCCTTGCAACGCTGCCTTCACCCGATGGAAGGCGTCCCGGCGCATCGGCGCCGACATCCGGCCGGGCTCGCCTCGCTCCCGTCCGGGCCTGCGAGGGAACGGGCCCCGACCCCCCGCCGCGGGTCCTACAGGGGCCCGGCGATGCTGCCAAGGGATCGTGTCCCAAGGCGGGGTGGGGGGATATGCGCGGGACCGGGAAGGCCCCATCTTATGCCGCAGTGCAGCATCGCGCCGGAGATCCCATGGCCTTTCGGTTCGTTCCAGGGCGTACCACCCGCCGCGCCGCGAGCGGCGCCGTGCGGATCCTGCGCGCCACCGCGAAGGCGAACGCCGCCGCGGCGCGCCGGACCGGCGCCCTGATGCAGCGCGGCGCCGAGGCGCTCAAGAAGGACGGGCCGGCGCACACGCCGCCGGGCCGCTTCGTCGAGGTCGACGGGGTGCGGGTGCACGCGATCGTCCGCGGCAAGGGCCGGCCGGTGGTGCTGATCCACGGCAACGGCACCATGGCGGAGGACTTCGTCATCTGCGGGCTGGTCGAGCAGCTCGCCAAGACCTACCGGGTGATCGCGATCGACCGGCCCGGCTTCGGCCATACCGAGCGGCCGCGGCACTGGGTCTGGACCGCGGCGGCCCAGGCGCGCCTCATCGGGCACGTGATGGCTGCCCTGAAGGTCGAGCGGCCGGTGGTGGTCGGCCATTCCTGGGGCACCATCGTGGCGCTGGCGCTGGCGATCCAGGACGACCGGGACCTGGGCCTCGACCTGCGCGGGCTGGTGCTGCTCTCCGGCTATTACTATCCGGGCCGGCGGGCCGACGTGGCGCTGATCGCGCCCCTCGCGGTGCCCGGCGTCGGCGACGCGGCCCGCGCCATGATGCCGGAGGCGGTCGGGCAGATGCTGGCGCCGCAGGTCTTCCGCCACGTGTTCAAGCCGCAGCCGGTCCCGGCGCGGTTCACCGCGCGCTTCCCCGTGGCACTCTCGCTCTCCGCCACGCAGGGCCGGGCGAGCGCCGAGGACACCGCCAGCATGAACACCGCCGTCGCCCTGTTGCAGCCGCGCTATGCCGGCCTGCGGCTGCCGGTGGCGATCCTGTCGGGGGATACCGACGCGGTCGTCGACCCGACCGAGCAATCATGCCGCCTGCATGCAGAGGTGGCGGGCAGCACCCTCACCCTGCTGCCGGGCCAGGGCCACATGATCCACTACTCGGCCAAGGCCCGGATCCTGCGGGCGGTGGACGCCCAGATGGCGCTCACCGGCCGAACCCTGGCCTGGCGTTCGCGATGAGGGGGCCCAGCACGTCGGTGACGCCGGTCAGCATGATCTGGGTGCCGACGCAGAGCAGCAGGAACGCGGCGAGCCGCCCGAGCACCCGGGCCCGGGCATGGCCGAGGCGCGCCACCAGCCGGTCGGCCGAGGCATAGGCGAGGAGCACCAGGAGGGCGATGGCGAGGGCGGCGACCGACGCCCCGGCGAGATAGGCGATCCGGTCGATGCCGCTCTCCGGCCGGCCGGCGCCGAGCGCGATCGCCACCGCGATGGTGCCGGGCCCGGTGGTGAAGGGCAGCGTCAGGGGGAAGAAGGCGATCTCCGCCAGGGCGGCGGGCTCGGGATCGTCCTCGCTCGCCTGGATCGGCTCGGCCTGGGCGGTCTTGCGGGCCTCGCGCTGCTCGGGCGTGGCGAGCAGGCTCCAGGCCTGCGCCGCCACCACGAGGCCGCCGGCGATGCGCAACGCCGCGAGCGAGATGCCGAAGAAGCTGAGCACCGAGGCCCCGGCCCAGAGCGAGACCAGCATCACGGCGGCCGCATAGGCGCCGATGCGGCGGGCGAGCCAGGTGCGCTCGGCGTGTGTCCGCCCGGCGGTGACCTGCGCGAAGATCAGGGCCGATCCGGGCGGGTTGACGATCGAGAACAGGGCCGAGAAGGCGAGCAGGAAGCTCTGCACGGCGGCTTCGGCGCCCGGGAACGGCATCACGCGCCCCCCGGCACCGGGGCCGGCACCGGTACCGGCACCGGCAGCACCCGGGCGCCGAGCCGTGCCGCCCTGCGGGCCTGGACCGCCACCGGGCGATGGAGCTGCTTCGTCGCCTCGACCACGTGCAGGCCGGCGAAGGGCAGGGACAGGCCGGTGCCGACCCGCTCCCAGGCGCTCGCGGTCTGGAGGGTCAGCCAGCCCTCCACCGGGGGCACGTAGAGGGTCTCGGCCCAGTCCTCGGGGGAGAAGAGCGTGTCGCGCATCAGGCGGCCGAGCTGGGAGCGGCTATAGGGCTGGCCGTGGCCGAACGGTGTGGCGTCCCGCCGCGCCCACAGGCCGCGGCGGTTCGGCACCGCGACGATCAGCCGTCCGCCGGGGGTGAGCACGCGCCAGACCTCCTGCATCAGCTCGGCCGGGCTCTCCACCGCCTCGATGGCGTGGATCAGCAGGACCCGGTCGAGGGCCGAATCAGGCAGCGGCATCATGGTCGGATCGACGAGGCAGGAGGCGGAGCGGCCGGAGACCGGCCAGTTGGTCACCCCCTGCGTCGCCGGCATGAAGGCGAGCGTGCGTTCGGCGGCGTGCCGCACCGGGCCGAGATACGGCACCGCATAGCCGAGGCCCATGACCCGGAGCCCCGACACCGAGCCGAGCATGCGGTGGACCGTGCGGCCGACGAGCCTTTGCGCCACCGCCCCCAGGGGGCTGGCGTAGAAGGCACGCAGGTCGGTGACGTCGAGGCTCATCGGTTCTCGGGACGTGCGGGGCGGCGGGCGCGGCGCGCTGATGCCAGGGGGGCCGGGAATCCGGGATCCGAGGGATCCAGGACCAGGAATGGGGAGTGGCGCGAAGGGCGGCAAGGCGTCAACCCGCAAGGCGGCCGAGGCGCCCGCTATTCGCCTCGGACCCGGTCGCGCGGGCGCCGATGCGCCCTATCTCGCAGCATGCGAATCCTGCCATGATCGTCGTCCGAGGAGGCGCCGCGATGCCCGAGATCCGACCCGAGATCCGCACCTTCCTGTGCCGGAGCGACAATATCGGCGTGCTGATGCGCGACCCCGGGACGGGGGCCTGCGCGGCGATCGACGTGCCGGAAGCCGCCGCCGTCCTGCGCGCCCTCGACGAGACCGGCTGGCGCCTGACCGACATCCTGGTCACCCACCGCCACGGCGACCATGTCGAGGGCATCCCGGCGGTGAAGGCCCGGACCGGGGCCCGGGTGACCGCCCCGGCGCGGGCCGGCAGCGCCGTGCCGCAGGTGGATGCGACGGTCGGCGAGGGCGACGTCGTGACGGTGGGCTCCCTCGCCGCCGTCGTGTGGGAGACGCCCGGCCATTGCGACGACCACGTCACCTACTGGTTCGAGGAGGCCGGCGTGGCGTTTGCCGGCGACACGCTGTTCACCCTCGGCTGCGGCCGGGTGCTCGAGGGCCCGCCCTCGGTGCTGTGGCGCTCGCTGTCGCGCTTCCTGCCCCTGCCCGACGAGACCGTGATCTATTCCGGCCACGACTACGTGCTGGCGAATGCCCGCTTCGCGCGCGCCGCCGAGCCGGAGAACCGCAACCTCGCCGACCGGGCGGCCCTGGCCGAGACGGCCAAGGCGGAGGGGCGCTTCCTGGTGCCGACGACGCTCGGTGAGGAGAAGGCCACCAACCCCTTCCTGCGTGCCACCGAGCCGACCCTCGCACGCGCCGTCGGGATGGAGCCCGGCGCCGACCCGGCGGCGGTGTTCACGGCGCTTCGTGAGTGGAAGAACCGGTTCTGACGACCATGCAAAACCTCACCGCCGCGGAGGTCGTGCGTCTGCTCGACCTCAAGCCCCACCCCGAGGGCGGGCATTACCGCGAGACCTTTCGCGATTCCCACGAGATCGACGGGCGCCCGGCCTCGACGGCGATCTATTACCTGCTCGACATCGGCGAGACCTCGGAATGGCACCGGGTCGACGCGACGGAGGTCTGGCTGTGGCATGCCGGGGCGCCGATGGTCATCACCACCAGCCCCAACGGCCACGACGCCGAGGCGCGCCATCTCGGCCCCGACCTCGCCCGGGGCCACCGGCCGCAGATCGTGGTGCCGGCCCACCACTGGCAGACCGCCACCAGCCTCGGCGCCTGGACCCTGGTGAGCTGCACCGTGGCGCCGGGATTCCGGTTCGAGGGGTTCGAGATGGCGCCGCCGGATTGGCGGCCGACGCCGCGCTGAGGCCCGGCCATCGACACGATGCCGCGCATCGCGCAGGACGCTCGTGCAGCCCCCGATCACGTCGCCAACGGGTGCGGCTCCGGAGCTGTGGTTGTGCCGCCTTGTCCGCGACCAACGGGTGTCCACTTCGGCGCAATCTGCTTAGGCCCTCGGCGCGGCGGGCGCGCGGGCGACGTGGAAGCGGGCAATCTCGTCATTGGCGAGCTGGGCCACGAGCTGCAACTCCCAGTCGATGTAGCGCTGCATGGCGGCCCGGGCGTTGTCGGTGCCCTCGTAGGGCCGCTTGTAGACGTCGGCCGGCGCCGACACGAAGCGCCCGTCGGTCTCGAGCGGCCGGCCGGCATCCGTCCAGGCTTGGGTCCCACCGGCGAGGAGCAGCACCGGACGCGCCGTCGCTCTCCGGGCGTCAGCGAGATTGGCCGCCGCGACCCGCCCGTCCGGTGACGTCAGGACAACCGGGCCATCGCCTGGCAGGGCGGCGAGGTCGCGCGGATGCGGTAGACTAGCTCGCCCCCCGGCAGGCTGCGCCCGCCCGGGATGCTCATGGTCGAGAATTCCTCGAAGCGGCTGGCATCGACCACCACCACGTCCGTCTCCTCGTCGAGGAGGCGCCGGACCTCGGCCGCCGGCAGGGACGGGGTGTTGCTGGCGGCGACCGACAGGGCCTCAGCGCCCGGCTGCGCCGCCCGTGCCCAGGCACGATCGAGGGCAGCGTCCGCCCGGCCGGTCACCGCGAGGATCGCGGCCCGGCGGGCGGCGACGCGGCCGATCACCGCCTGGATCTCCGGCTCGGCCGAAGGGTGCGCGGCGAGCGCGTGGGAGGAGTTGCGCGACCGGCACCGCACCAGCGCCAGGACGTCCTGGAGGATCCGGGTGACGATGCCGGTCGATGCGTCAGCATCTTGGGCCGTTGGTATACCGCTACGCGGAAGGAATCCCGGCGCCTGCCCGGGCCATGGGACCGGGATTCTCACCCTCGCGCGGAATATAACACGGTCCGCTTCGGGGCCTGCGAGTTTGCGCATCGCCACCGGCGCGCGCGGACCGTCGGGTTCAGGACCCGACGACGGCGGCTACGCCAAGGGCCAAGACCAGGCACAGCGCGATCCCGCCCGCAGCCCAAAGGAGCCACGCGGTGGCGCCATGCTGGTTGTCGTTGCCGGGCCGCGGCAGCTCGCTCGGCCAGCGCCGCCATCGTCGACAGGTCGACGGGGCCTGAAGGACCGATGAGCCCGAGCCGGCGTCATGGTGATGGCGGCACGACATGACCGGGATATCCGGTGCCGCGGTCATCCGTGACGGTGCCGCCATGGCTGTACAGGACATCGGGATGGGGCGACGCCAGGCCGCCGCCGAGGCGTGCCCAATCCTCGATCGATCCGTCCGTCGGGAAGGGTGGGCCCGATGCCTCGCCCGTTCCCTCCCCATTGCCCGGACTCGCCCAAGCGCCCCAGGCAAACCGCGCCGTCCGAACGATGGCCTTCTTCATGTCGCTCTCCCGTCTCGGTGGCTGAGGCGGACCGGGAACCGCCGCCCGTGCCGGTGCGCGGCAAGGTCGGAGGCTCGAGCCTAAGCTTTCGTAAACCAACCTGGCTGGCGCAAGCGGCCTTCGAAGGCGCGCCCTGGGGCGTGTCAGGTTTGTCCCGACGGGATTGCGGTCTTCTCCGACTGCGGCTCCATCCCTGGCGCCACAGATCACTCGGTGAGCGGGAGGACCGGGGCACCGAGCCCAGTCGCCGCAGGGTTCGGCGCAGAGGACCCTGCGACCCGCGGGCCAGGCCACAGGCCACCCTCGTCGAACCCGTCACGGTCGTGGCCCGCAAGGGTCAGCCACCACCATCGCGGAGTTGAAACCGATGAAACGTCTCGCACTGGCCCTCGCGGCCGCATCGAGCCTGATGCTGTTCTCGTCAGCGAGCGAGGCCCGGCCCTTCGGGCGCAGCCACGGCTTCCACCACGGCGGCTTCGCCGGACATCACGGCGGTTTCCGCCACGGTTTCCATGGTCACCGTTCGATCGGCTTCCGCCCTCACTACCGGCGCTCCGGCGGATACCGCCGCTACGGCCTCTCGCGGGCGCGGTACGGCTACGGGCGCCCCTACGGACGCTACGGCTACGGGTACCGCCGCGGCCATCGCGGCCTCGGACTGGCGGCCGGCCTCGGTCTCGGCCTCGCCGCGGCCGCCGTCAGGCCCGCCTATTACGGCGGCTACGGATACGGCTACCGCTACGCCCCGGTGGGCTACGGATACGGCTACGGCCAGCCCGCGTGCAGCTGCGGCTACTGAGTTCCTCCGTCCGCCGGGCCCGATCCCGGATCCTGGCGGTCCCGTCCCGCCGGGACATCCCTTCCGCCATCACCGAGGTGAACCCATGAAGACGCTTCTCGCAACCACCCTCGCCGCCGCCCTGCTCGCCGGCCCCGCGCTCGCCCAGGACAAGGCGGCGCAGCCGCCCGCCGACGCTCAGACCACCCCGATGAAGACGCCGCCGGCCGGCGGCGCGATGCCGGCCCCGGCCGGCACCATGAGCGGCACCATGGGCGGTATGACCATGGCCGACACCGCGACCGCCAAGATCAAGTTCGTCACCGCCAAGCCGGCCGAGGTGACCTCGTCCAGGCTCGTCGGCAAGAACCTCTACAACAACAAGAACGAGACCGTCGGGGAGATCGAGGATCTCGTCATCGACAACGGCAAGACGGTCACCGGGGTCGTCGTCAGCGTCGGCGGCTTCCTCGGCATGGGCGAGCGCTACGTGGTGGTCGACCCCTCGTCGATCTTCCTGCACAAGGCGGACGGCAAGCTCAAGGCGATGGTCGACACCGACAAGGACGCCCTGAAGAACGCGCCCGAGTTCAAGTACAACCGCAACACCTGATCCGTCGCGCGTGGCTCCGTGCCCGCGGAGCCACGCTCAAGCGTTCCCGTATGCCGGTGCTGTCGGGAGAAACCTGACAGGTGTCGGTCAGAACGGCGAAGTTTGGCGAAACCTCTTGTCGTCCGCCATGATCCGGGCGCTACTCGGAACCGCTTCATCAACATTGAGACAGCGGAAAGAGTGGCGATGATCATGGACATCATCAAGCAGGGCTCCCGCGCTCGGGCCCTGGGGCGCCCGCGGGATGCCTGCCCCCACCCGGCGGACTCCCGCGAGCGCCGGGCCTGGTACGAGGGCTACGACGGATCGACGTGGGATTTCGCCGAGCGGGTCACTCATCCGACCATCGCTCCCCAGGGCCACGCAATCCGGGACGCGGCGGCCAACCCGACCCCGGTCTAGGCGGATTTCGCCGAAGCGGTCACCGGTTCGGCGGCAAAAATCTGCGACAACACAAAAACCTACGCGGGCGAAGCGTGGCCCGCCCACGCAAGTCTGCTGAGACCGCGGACCTTTTCCCTCGACCGAGGGCTGCGGGCCTTCGGGGCCGGTCCGGAAGACGACGGAGGGGCGATGGGACGGAAGCGACGCCACTGTGTCGAGGGCTGGACCTTCGGGCGGCTGGAACGGGTGGTGACCACCCTGGTCGAGGCAAGCCTGGAGGACCCTGCGGCGGCACCGCCGGACCTCATCCAACGGCTGCGGCACCTGCAGCGGAACGCGGAGGCCGCAGGGGGCGACCGCCAGATCCTCCAGGTCATCGCGTCGGGCCGGCGCCTGCTTGGCGACGGGCTGGCGCTGACCGGTCCGGGCGCACCGACCGACGACGCCGGCATGGTCGACGCGCCCTCGGCCGGAGCGCCCTTGCGGGATGCGGCGGTCTCGACCGATGGTCCGGACGCGCGGAGGGAGAGGCCGGCCTCATCGACCGGGACCACCGCCGCGATCCAGCCCACCCGATTGTTCCTGCATGACCTCAAGGCTTGACGACGGCGACGCCGGCCGCCCCGAGATCCATCGTGGAAACGGACGCACCGTCGTCGCGCTCGCGGTGGCAGCCGCCATCCCGGTGCTGCTGCTCAGCGGCTGGGTGGCGACGCTCATGGCGCAGCAGCAGCGCGGACTGACCCGGAGCGCCGCGGTGGCGAGCGCGGCCCGCGTCGCCGAACGCGTCGCCTCCGACATCGCAACCCAGGTCGCGGTCCTCCAAGCCGAGGCCGCCTCGGCCAGCCTGGACCGGCCGGACCTCGCCGCCTTCTATGCCGAGGCCGAGCGGTTGAGGCAGGAGCATCCGCTCTGGGAGACCGTCGAACTCGCCGGGCCCGACGGGGCCCAGGTCGTCAACCTGCTCCGCTCCCTCGACGATGAGCTCGGCCCCACCGCAGACCGCGTGAGCTTCGACGCGGTGGTGCGGACGAGACGGCCGGTGGTCGGCGGGATCGGGCCGGTCGGGCGGATCTCGGGCAAGCGGCTCGTCGCGCTGCGGGTCCCGGTCGTCCGGAACGGAGCGCTCCGCCACGTCCTCTCGGTCGGCCTCGCGACGAACGCGGTCAGCTCGATCCTCCGCGATGCGGGCGCGCCGGAGGGCTGGGTCGGGACCATCGTCGACGCGCAGGGCAACACCATCGCCCGCACCCGGGCCGAGGCGGAGGAACTCGGCCACCCGGCCAACGCCGCCCTCCAGGCCGCCATCCGGCGGGCGCCACAGGGCTTCTACACCGGCTCGACGCTGGAGGGGCCGGACGTCGAAGTCGTCTACCGCACGCTGACGGAGACGGGCGGCTGGTCGGTGCATTTCGGCCTGCCGGTCGCCACGCTGAATGCGCCGGTCTCGCGCTCCTACCTCGTGCTGGCCGGGGGAAGCGTGCTCAGCATCGGCCTCGGCCTCGCGCTGGTCGGCCTGGTCGGCCGCGACATGGCGCAGCGCCGGGCAGGCGAGCAGGCGCGCTTCGCCCTCGCCCTGCGGTCGAGCGAGGAGCAGGGCGCGGTCGCCGCCGAGGCCGCGGAACTCGGCACCTTGCGATGGGATACGGTCGAGGAGACCGTGACGGCGTCCCGGCGCGCCGCCGAGCTCCTGGGCTGGGAGGCCGAGGTGCCGGAGGGGCGCGAGATGACGGCGGATGCCGACATCGCGCTCCTGGCGGTCGATGCCCTGGACCGCGAGAGGCTGGTAGCGGAACTGCGGCGAAGCCTCGCCGAGGGTGTGCCCCTCGACGTGGAGTTCCGGGTCTCGCAAGGGAGCCCGGAGCCGCGGTGGGTGCGCCTGAGCGGGCGGGCGCCCCGGCTCCGGAAGGACGAACCCGCCAACCTCGTCTATGGCGTCGTCTCGGATGTCGGGCCGCGCAAGCGTGCCGAGGCCGAGCGCCTCGACCTGCTGCGCCGCCTTGGCGAAGCGCAGGAGAACGAGCAGCGCCGGATCGCCCGCGAGCTGCACGACCAGGTCGGGCAGACGGTGACCGGCCTGTCGCTCGGCCTCAAGGGGCTGGAACGGCTGCTCGCCGCGGACGGGATCTCGACCGAGGCCGGACGGCAGATCGAGTGGCTGCAACGCCTCGCCGGCGAGGTCGGGCGCGACATCCACCGCGCCGCCATCGACCTGCGCCCGACCGCCCTCGACGACCTCGGCCTGCGCGAGGCGCTGGCGACGCTCCTGGGCGAGTGGGGCCAGCGCCACGGCATCCGGGCCGACCTGGAATTCATCGGCGAGGCGTCGCGCCTGCCGGCGGCCGTCGAGAGCGCGATCTACCGGATCGTGCAGGAGGCGCTCACCAACGTCCTGAAGCACGCGCGCGCGGCCACCGTCAGCGTCTGCCTCGACCACCGCCCGGACGAGGTCCAGGTGATCATCGAGGATGACGGCGTCGGCTGCGAGCCCGCCTCCGGCCCCTCCCCGTCCGACAGGCGCAGGCCGGCCGGGCCGCGGCTGGGCCTGTCGGGCATCCGCGAGCGTTTGACCCTCCTGGGCGGCACGCTCACCCTGGAAACGTCCTCAGGCGTCGGCACGACGCTGTTCGTCCGCATCCCGGTGGCGCCGGCCGCCTGACGCACGGGAGAAGCCATCACATGGACCGTATCCGCGTCGTCCTGGCCGACGACCATCCCGTGGTCCTCGCGGGCATCCGGGCGCTCCTCAACGCCGACCCCGAGATCGAGCTGGTCGGCGAGGCCACCGACGGCGGCGAGGCGCTGCCGATGATCCGTGCCGTCGCGCCCGACATCGCCGTGATCGACGTCTCGATGCCCGGCCTGAACGGCCTCGAACTGACCGAGCGGGTGACGGGCGAGTGCCCGGCCACCCGGGTGCTGGTGCTGACGGTCCACGAGGATGCCGCCTACGTGCAGCCGCTGATGAGGGCCGGCGCGCGCGGCTACCTCCTCAAGCGTTCGGCGGCGGACGACCTGCTCCGCGCCGTCCGGGCCGTGGCCTCAGGCGGCGTCTACCTCGACCCCTCGATCGCCGGCCACGCCCTGGCGGAGCCGTCCGGGGCTGACGGGCGCCCGGGCACGGCGGAGGGGCGCGAGCCGCTGAGCCCGCGCGAGACCGAGACCCTGCGGCTGATCGCGCAAGGGTTCAGCAACAAGGAGATCGCGCGGCGCATCGACGTCAGCGTGAAGTCGGTCGAGACCTACAAGGCGCGGGCCGCCGAGAAGCTCGGGCTGAAGACCCGGGCCGAGATCATCCGCTACGGCGCCGCCCATGGCTGGTTCGACGCGCTCGCCTTGCGATAGCGCCCCCTCCTTCCCTTGCGGCGCCGGGGTCGGCCCTTCGCCCTTCGACGACCCGCCCGGCGACGGCCGAAGCGGGCTTCGTCGTTGTCGCGCGGATCAGCCCGGGGCGCCCCCCCTGCGCACCCGGACGAAACGGGCATGCCGCTCCTCCAGATCGGAGAGGTCGCTCGGATCGGCGATGTCCCGCCGCGCGGCGGCGAGCACGAGGTCGGCGTGGCGTCCGAGTTCCGCCAGGCGCGAGGTCAGCCGCTCGACCTCCGCGACGCGGGCCAGCACGTCGAGCATCCGGGCGAGCACATGCACCGACCCGCCGGCGTTCTGGCGGATCATGTGGAACATCGCATCGCACAAACCGTCGTAATCCGTCACCGGATGGACGAGCACGACGCGGCCCTCGCGCGCGACGGCGCCCGTGGGCAGGTGGCGTGGGGCGATCCGGCACAGGGCGTCCCCCAGATGGTCGAGCACGCTCCCCGCCGTCATCGGGTCGTTGATGCCGGGCGACAGCGCCCGCACCGCGATCTCGACGAGCTGCCGCACCGAGTATTCCAGATCCTGCAGCGCCGCCGGGCGGCGCCCGAAGGTGAGCGAGCGGGCCACCGCCTCGGCGGTGCCCTCGACGCCCGCGGACGGAACGACGACCGGGAATCCCTTCGGCACGAAGTCGCCCGGCCTCACCCTCAGGGCGAGGACGACGCGGTGCTCGTGCGCCCAGTCGGCGAGGCCCTCCGTATCGACAGCTTGCAGGTATCCGCCATCCGCCGGCGCGACCGGGGTGCCGCGCGGTGCCTCCGCCGGCGGCTGGATATCGGCCTGGTCGCGGGTCCGCGCCTCGACCGCCTTGCAGAGGTCACGGTGGACGGCGTCGACCACCGTCTCGACGTTGATGCTGGTGGCGACGTGGTGGACGAACCAGACCAGCGTTCCGAGGCAGACCAGCGCCAGCAGCACGGCGCCCGAGATGGCGAGGTGCGGGACGAAGGTCTCCTCCTGGACGGTGCGTACCGTGCGCAGCACCATCAGCGCGTAGGCGAAGGTGCCGAGGAAGGCGCCGAGCACGAGCTGGTTGCGGGCGTCGCGCACGAAGTTGCGCAGGAGCCGCGGCCCCATCTGGTTCGACGCCAAGGTCAGCGCCGCGATGGTGATGGAGAAGGTGGTGCCCGCCACGCCGATGGTGGACGACGCCACCGCGCTGAGAAGGGCCCGGGCCCCCTCGGCACCGCCGGCCCAGCCCCAGCTGGCGTCCGGGGAGGACGGGTCGTAGCCGGCGACGCGGGCGGTCTCCAGCCAGATCGCCGCCTGCGCCAGGCCGATGCAGGCGAGCACGACCAGCGCCGGCCGCAGCCAGAACTGGTCGCCCAGGAACTCGATCCAGGCCCGTATCCTCGCTCTCACCGGCTACCCTTCTCCTTGTCACCTTGGCGCAGGCGTCCCCCGGGCCCCCGGACCGGTCTCGCGGCGTCCCGGCTCAGGCAAGCGCCCGCCGCGCACGATGGTCCCGCGGGGCGGCGACCAGGAGGACGAGCGCCCCGGCGAGCATGCAGGCGACCGAGCCGACGAGAACGCCGATCTTGACCTCGGCCTCCAGGGCCGGCGCGTCCGCGAAGGCGAGCAGCCCAATGAACAGGCTCATGGTGAAACCGACCCCGCACAGCAGGGAGACCCCGTAGACCTGCGCCCATGTCGCATGGGCCGGACGCTGCGCCAGCCCGAGCCGCACCGCGGCCAGCACGAGGCCGAACACGCCAACCTGCTTGCCGACGAACAGGCCGAGCGCCACCCCGAGCGTCACCGGGTCGAGCAGCATGTGCGGGGTGAGCCCGACGAGCGACACGCCCGCGTTGGCGAAACCGAAGACCGGCAGGATCAGGTAGGCCGACCAGGGATGGATCGCGTGTTCGAGGATGTGCAGCGGCGAGGTGGGGTCGTCCGGCTTGCCCACGCTCAGTCTCAACGGGATCGTCATGGCGAGCAGCACCCCGGCCACCGTCGCGTGCACACCCGATTTCAGCACGAAGACCCAGAGCACGACACCGAGCAGCAGGTAGGGCCAGAGCCTGGCCACGCCGGCCTTGTTCAGCCCGTACAGCACCGCGAACGTCACCGCGGCCCCGCCCAGCATCGGGAGCGACAGGTCGGCGGTGTAGAATACCGCGATGATCAGCACCGCGCCGAGATCGTCGATGATGGCGAGCGCCGTCAGGAACACCTTGAGCGAGACCGGGACCCGCGATCCCAGGAGCGCCAAAACGCCGAGCGCGAAGGCGATGTCGGTGGCCGCCGGGATCGCCCAGCCCCGCAGCGTCTCGGGCGAAGACCAGTTCACGGCGACGTAGACAAAGGCCGGGGCGGCCATCCCGCCCAGAGCGGCCAATCCCGGCAGCACTCGGTCGGGCCAGGTGCGCAGGCGCCCGTCGAGCACCTCCCGCTTGATCTCCAGTCCGACGAGCAGGAAGAACACCGCCATCAGCGCGTCGTTGATCCAGTGCAGCACCGAGAGCGGACCGAGATAGGCTTTGAGCGCGGAAAAATAGGTGTCCGCCAGCGGGGAGTTCGCCACCACGAGCGCGAGCGCCGCGCTCGCCATCAGGACGAGCCCGCCGCCGGCCTCGCTGACGAGCATGTCGCGCAGGGCCGACAGGGGACGGCGGCGAGGCCGCGGAACGGCATGCGAGGAGGATGGCACGGGTACGGGTCTCCGGCGCTGGCGGCCCGACCAGCGCTCGTCCTGCCGGTCCGACCGACGGACCGCGCACCCTCGTGCGGGCTATCGCACCGAAGCGCGGCTGGCACAACCCACGACCCTTAGGTCAAAAGCCAACCAGCTTGACCGTGTGAATGGCCGCTGCGTGCAGAAAGCGGACTTTGACGTTGAGCCATGGCGCCTCGTCGCCGACTGCCTCGATCAGACAGTCTGGAACACCCTGACCGAACGGCCGCGCGGGCATGGCATCCGCGACTACGACCTGATCTGCTTCGACGACGCCGACCCGTCCTGGGAGGCCGAGGACGCGGTGCTGCGCCGGGCCGCCCCCGTGCTCGCGGGCTGCGTCGGCCCGGTCGAGATCCGCAACCAGGCCCGGGTCCATCTCTGGTTCGAGCGCCGCTTCGGCGCCCCCTCCCCTTCCGAGCGCCGACGCGGCCTTGTCGCGCTACGCGGCCGTGGTCCACGCGGTCGGGGTCCGGCTCGAACCGGACGACACGCTCTCGATCGCCGCGCCGTTCGGCCTCGCGGACCTGTTCGGGATGGTCCTGCGCTCCAACCCCGCCATCGCCAATGGGCCGGCCTACGCCGCCAAGACCGAGCGGATGCGGACAGCCTGGCCCGAGCTGACGGTGATCCCCTGGGCTGGAACGGCGGAGGCGCCTGTCAAGTGCACGGAAGACACGGCGGCGGTTTCCACCGGCCTGTCCCCGGCGCCCTCCCCGCTCTCGACAAGCCGTTGAGCCAGCACGGGTCTTCCGAAGGCTGCACGCGCACTTCCACGAATCGGTCACGATTCCAGACTGTTGCCGCCGGACAGGCTGTGGACCGGGCGTGGGCGATATCGGGGTGTAACGGTCCATTTACCCTGCCGCCGATCGTTCCTGTTGCGAAGCTTCCCCCGGACAGCCTAGTTTTCCTCATGCCCGCCGCTCGCGCGGGTCTCGTCCCGCTCTCGATCGACCGACTGGCTCCCTTTCGCGGCGCAAGTGCCCGCGGGACGGCTGCGTCGTGCCGCCAACCCTCGGTGGCGCCTCGCGGATTTGGAGCCGTGGGCCTTTAAGAGAAACGAGACCAGTTGTTGATAGAACGGGATGAACCAAGGGGACAAAGACCGGGAGGGAGTTGACTTCCCGAGCCTGCGACCCGGTCGCCCTCGCCCCTCGTCCGGGGATGGGACGGCAAGCGTATCTGCGTACGGACTGGGAGCGGGCAGCCGCCACCGGGCCGAGAAGGGACCAGTCATGCGTGTGGACGGCAGCTTGGCGGAAGGAGTCGGCTCCGGCCGTGGCGGCACCGGCGACGACGGTCGCAGCAGCGGCGAGATCGCGGCGGCAGAAATCACGGGAGCCTGGCAGCGGGTGAAGCGCCGCCTCCGGGCGGAGCTTGGCGAGGACGTGTTCGCGAGCTGGTTCGCCCGGCTGGAGCTGCAAGAGGTCTCTGGCGGCGTCGCACGCCTGACGGTGCCGACCCGGTTCCTCAAGAGCTGGATCGAGTCGCATTATCTCGACCGGGTGCTGGCTACCTTTCGCAGCGAGGCCGACGGCATCGAGAGCCTGGAGGTCGGGGTCCGCGGTGCCATGGCGCCGGCCAGGCCGGGCGCCGCCACGCTGACGAAGCCGGCCCCGAGCCCGCGCCCCGCCGCGAGCCCGGTCGTGGAGATGCCCGAGCCCGAGCGCGCGCCCCGCGGGCCCGTCCCCGACGGTGAACTCGGCGGTGCCCCGCTCGATGCGCGCCTGACCTTCGAGAGCTTCGTCGTCGGCCGCTCGAACGCGCTGGCGCATGCCGCCGCCGAGCGGGTTGCCCGGCACGATGGCGGGCCGGCCCTCTACAACCCGCTCTACTTCCATGCCGGCGTGGGTTTGGGCAAAACCCACCTCCTCCACGGCATCGGCCATGCGGTGAAGAATGCCGGGCGTCGGGTGATCTACCTCACCGCCGACCGCTTCATGTACGGCTTCGTCAACGCCCTGAAGACCCAGAGCGCGCTGGCCTTCAAGGAGAAACTGCGGGCGATCGACGTCCTGATCCTCGACGACGTGCAGTTCATCCAGGGCCGCTCGATCCAGGCCGAGTTCGGCCACACCCTGAACGCGCTCATCGATGCCGGGCGCCAGGTGGTGGTGGCGGCCGACCGGCCGCCGACCGAACTCGAATCCCTCGACGAGCGGGTGCGCTCGCGCCTCGCCGGCGGTCTCGTGGTCGAGATCGGCACCCTGGACGAGGGCCTGCGCGCCTCGATCCTGCAATCGCGCCTCGAGGCGGTGCGGGCGTCGCATCCGACCTTCGAGGTCGGCCCGGCGGTGGCCGAATATGTCGCCAAGGCGATCACCGCCAACGGCCGCGACCTCGAAGGCGCGGTCAACCGGCTGCTGGCCCACGCCACGCTCACCGGCGCCCCCGTCACCCTCGACACCGCCGAGACGGCGATCCGCGACCTCGTGAAGAACCGCGAGCCGAAGCGGGTCAAGATCGAGGACATCCAGAAGCTGGTGGCGAGCCGCTACAACGTCTCGCGCTCCGACATCCTGTCCGAGCGCCGCACCGCCGCGGTGGTCAAGCCGCGCCAGATCGCCATGTACCTCTCGAAGGTGCTGACGCTCCGCTCCCTGCCGGAGATCGGCCGGCGCTTCGGCGGGCGCGACCACACCACGGTCCTGCACGCGGTGCGCAAGATCGAGAAGGCGATCGGCGAGGACACGGCGCTCTGCGACGAGGTCGAGCTGCTGAAGCGGATGCTCCAGGACTGATCCCCCGGAAGACTGATCCCCCCGGAGGACCGATCCCCTGGGGGCTTCTCCCCGGAATCCTGCACAGGCGGCGGAGGGCGCGCGGCGGCGCCCTCCGCCGCCGGCTTGCCTTCGGGGTGCGCCTTCGCCAAAGTTCCGCTCCCGTGCCTGCACGGGTCAACGGTTGCTTTTGCCGGCCTCGCTCGGTCGGTCGTTAAGAGACACGGATCACCCTGATGAAAGTCACCGTCGAGCGCGCGGCCCTCCTTCGGTCGCTCGGCCACGTGCACCGCGTCGTCGAGCGGCGCAACACGATCCCGATCCTGTCGAACGTGCTGCTGCGCTCAGGGCCGGACGGCCTCCAGCTCAAGGCCACCGACCTCGACATCGAGGTGACCGAGACGATTCCCGCCGACGTGGTCGATGGCGGCGCCATCACGGTGCCGGCCCACGTCATCTACGACATCGTCCGCAAGCTGCCGGACGGCG
The DNA here is from genome assembly GCF_001043915.1 of Methylobacterium aquaticum. GTDB lineage: Bacteria > Pseudomonadota > Alphaproteobacteria > Rhizobiales > Beijerinckiaceae > Methylobacterium > Methylobacterium aquaticum. Next base: position 35,447 of record NZ_LABX01000146.1, read on the forward strand.
CCCAGGTCTCCCTCGAGACCAGCGGCGAGACCGGCCAGATGCTGATCCGCTCGGGCCGCTCGCGCTTCACCCTCGGCGCCCTGCCGGAGGCCGATTTTCCCGATCTCGCCGCCGGCGAGCTGCCGCACCGCTTCGCGCTGCCGGCCGCCGATCTCAAGCGCCTGATCGACAAGACCCAGTTCGCGATCTCGACCGAGGAGACGCGCTACTACCTCAACGGCATCTTCTTCCACACCATCGAGGCGGACGGCTCGCTGAAGCTGCGCGCCGTCGCCACGGACGGCCACCGCCTCGCCCGCGTCCAGATGGAGGCGCCGGAGGGCAGCGCCGGCATGCCGGGCATCATCGTCCCGCGCAAGGCCGTGGCCGAGATCCAGAAGCTCGTCGAGGATGGCGGCGAGACCGTCGGGGTCGAGATTTCCTCGGCCAAGGTGCGGTTCAGCTTCTCGTCGGGCGTCACCCTGATCTCGAAGCTGATCGACGGCACCTTCCCGGACTACCAGCGCGTCATCCCGACCGGCAACGACAAGCGCCTGACGGTGGAGCGCGACCAGTTCGCCAAGGCGGTCGACCGCGTCTCGACCATCTCGTCCGAGCGCGGCCGGGCCGTGAAGCTCGCCATGACCGACGGGCGCCTGTCGCTCTCGGTCAACAACCCGGATTCGGGCTCGGCGACCGAGGAACTCGACGTCGATTACGAATCCGGCCCCCTCGATATCGGCTTCAACGCCCGCTATCTCCTCGATATCACGGCGCAGCTCGACGGCGACACCGCCCTGTTCCGCCTCGCCGATCCGGGCTCCCCGACGGTGATCCAGGACCGCGAGGGCGCGCCGGCGCTGTACGTGCTGATGCCGATGCGGGTGTGAGGGCGGGGGTATCCCCGTTCGCGGACTGGCCTGAATCCGGCGCCCGGGCCACAAGGCTCGGATGACGAATCCCGATCCCTTGCGCGTCACCCGGCTGATCGCCCGCGACTTCCGCAACCACGCCGATCTCGACCTCGCGGTCGGGCGCCGCTTCGTCGCGCTGGTGGGGGAGAACGGGGCCGGCAAGACCAACATTCTGGAGGCCCTGTCGCTGTTCGCCCCGGGGCGGGGCTTGCGCCGGGCCGACTTCTCGGTGATGGCGCGCGAAGGCGGGGCCGGCGGCTTCGCGGTGTCGCTGAGCCTGGAGGGTCCGAGCGGTGACCACCGCATCGGCACGGCCTGGGAGCCTCCCCGGAGCCGCGACGAGCGCGGCGGCCGGCTCTGCCGCATCGACGGCGCCACCGCGCCCTCCCCCACCGCGTTCGCCGAGCAGGTGCGGGTGGTCTGGCTCACCCCCGATCTCGACGCCCTGTTCCGCGGCCCGGCCGGCGACCGGCGCCGCTTCCTCGATCGGCTGGTGCTGGCGGTCGATGCCGGGCACGGCGCCCGGGTCAACGCGATGGAGCGGGCTTTGCGCTCGCGCAACCGCCTGCTGGAGGAACGGCCCGATGACGGGCCCTGGCTCGACGCCGTCGAGCGCGAGGTGGCCGAACTCGCCGTCGCGGTGGCGCTGGCCCGGCGCGAGACCGTCGAACGCCTCGACAGCCTGATCCTGGCGACCCGCGACGCGGCGTCGCCCTTCCCCTGGGCCGGGGTGCGGCTGGAGGGCGACATCGACGACCTGGTGGCGGTCTGGCCCGCGGTCGATGCCGAGGACCGCTACCGCGCCACCCTGCGCCAGAACCGGTTTCGCGACCGCGCCGCCGGCCGGACGCTCGCCGGCCCCCAGGCTTCGGACCTCGTGGTGCGCCACGGACCCAAGGACGTGCCCGCCGCCACCGCCTCGACCGGCGAGCAGAAGGCCCTGCTGATCGGGCTGGTCCTGGCCCATGCCCGCCTCGTCACCGGAATGAGCGGGCTTGCACCCCTGGTCCTCCTCGACGAGGTCGCGGCCCATCTCGATCCGCGCCGCCGCGCCGGCCTGTTCGATGCGCTGGAGGCCCTGCCGGGACAGGTCTGGATGACCGGGGCCGATCCAGTGCTGTTCGGGGAATTGGGCGGGCGGGCGGATGTGGTGCAGGTGGCGGAGGGAAGCATCCGCGCCTGAACAGCCTCAGATGGTCGGTGGCAGCGTCGTGCGGCTGAAATCGTTGCCGACGAACAGCAGCGGCAGGCCGCGGACGGCCGCGCAGGCATAGGAGAAGCAGTCGCCGAGATTGAGCCGCGCGGGATGTCCACGCCCCTTGCCATAGCGAGCGTAAGCCACCAGGGCACCGTTGACCTCGGCCTCCGCGACGGGCACGAGCACGATGCGGCTGATCGTCATGAACCCCCTCACCTGCCGCTCGGCATCCTCGACGGACAGGCCGGCCTCGCGGCTGATCGCCGTCACCGCCTCGAAGACCGCAAGGGTCGAGGTGACCGGATCCGACGCCGCGTCGATCTGGTTGGTCAGATCGGTCGCCCCGGTCTCCTTGAGCAGGATCGCGACGATCGCCGAGGCATCGACGAACATCACGGTTCGCCGTTCAGGTCGTCGAAGAAGGCCTTGTCCGCCTTCAGCCCGGTGCGCGGGAACGACGCGATGTAGTCCTGAATCGGCTTGATGCGCTCGACGAGCGGGACGGATTCCTCGCGGCGGGCGATCTCGGCAGCCAGCGCCATGCGGACCGCTTCCGTCTTGCTCACGCCGGCCATCGTCGCCAATTTGTCAGCCAGCTGATTCACCTCCTGGCTGCGGATGTTGAGCGACATGGGACGCGATCCTGTGTAGACACCGTCGCCAATATGTCTACACGCCTCGCGCTCCGTCGCAAGGCCGCGCAGAGCGATCGAACCCCATGACAGACCGCCTCGACGAGGCCCGCGCCGCCCTTCGAAAGACCTTCGGCTACGAGGATTTCCGTCCCGGCCAGGCCGAGGTGATCGGCGCCGTGCTCGACGGGCGCGACGTCTTCGCGGTGATGCCGACGGGCTCGGGCAAGTCGATGACCTACCAGCTTCCGGCCCTGGTGGAGCAGTCGCTGACCGTGGTCGTGTCGCCGCTGATCGCGCTGATGCACGACCAGGTGAAGCAGATGGAGGCTTTCGGCGTCGCCGCCGGCACGCTCAATTCCACCGTATCGGAATCGAGCGCCCGCGAGACCTGGCGCGGCATCCGCCAGGGGAGCTTGCGCCTGCTCTTCGTCTCGCCCGAGCGGCTCCTGATGGAGGGGCTGATCGAGGCGCTGCAAGGGGCCAGGGTGCGGCGGCTCGCCGTCGACGAGGCGCATTGCGTCTCGCAATGGGGCCACGACTTCCGGCCCGAATACCGCGACCTGGCGCGGGCCCGCGAGGCGCTCGGCGACGTACAGACCGTGGCGCTCACCGCCACCGCCGATGCCGCGACCCGGGCCGACATCTCCGAGCGGCTGTTTCCCCGCGGGCGCAAACCCGAACTCTTCGTCCATTCCTTCGACCGGCCCAACATCCGCCTGACCTTCGCGCCGAAGGAGCACCCGACGCGCCAGCTCTCGCGTTTCCTGCGCCCGCGCAAGGCCGAGAGCGGCATCATCTACTGCTCCTCGCGAAAACGCACCGAACAGATCGCCGAGATCCTGCAACAGGACGGCTTCAACGCGCTCGCCTACCATGCCGGCCTGGAACAGACCGTGCGGATGCGCAACCAGGACACCTTCCTGCAGGAGGACGGGGTGGTCGTGGTGGCGACCATCGCCTTCGGCATGGGCATCAACAAGCCGGACGTGCGCTATGTCTGCCACGCCGACATGCCCTCGACGATCGAGAGCTACTATCAGGAGATCGGGCGGGCCGGTCGCGACGGGCTGCCGGCCGACACGCTCACCCTCTACGGCCTCGACGACATGGCGCTGCGCCGGCGCCAGATCGACGAGAAGGAGGTGCCGGACGACCGCCGCCGGGTCGAGCGGCGCAAGCTCGAGGCGATGATCGCGCTCTGCGAGGGCGCGACCTGCCGGCGCCAGTCGCTGCTCGGCTATTTCGGCGAAGAGAGCCAGCCGTGCGGTCGCTGCGACCTGTGCCGCGGCGGCGTCTCGCTGATCGACGGCACGGTGGCGGCCCAGAAGGTGCTCTCGGCGGTGGTCCGCACCGGCCAGCGCTTCGGCGCGGCCTATATCTGCGACCTCGTCCACGGCAAGGAGAGCGAGCAGATCCGCCGCAACGGCCACGCCCAGCTCAAGACCTTCGGGGTCGGCGCCGACAAGCCGGTGGCGGCCTGGCGGGCGATCCTGCGCCAGCTCTTCGCCGCGGGCGCCGTGGCGGAGAACGGCGACGGCTATGGCGGTCTCTCGCTGACCGACAAGGGCGAGGCGATCCTGTTCGGCCGCGAGCCGGTACGCTTACGCCCCGATCCCGAGCCGAAAGCCCCGAAGGAGCGTCGCCGCGGCGCCACCGATCGCGACGACAGCTTGGGCCTGTCGGAGGCCGACGAGGCCCTGTTCCAGCACCTGCGGGGCCTGCGCGCGACGCTGGCCCGCCAGGAGGGTGTCGCCGCCTACATGATCTTTCCCGATCGCACCCTGATCGAGATGGCGCGCGCCAAGCCCGTCGACCTCTGGGCCCTGCGCTCGGTGCACGGCGTTGGCGAGCGCAAGCGGGATGCGTATGGGCAGCCCTTCGTCGAGGCGGTGGCGGAGTTTCTGGCGGATGCGGCGAAGCGGGCGGGGTGAGCGGGGCTTTTCACGGAAAACGCATCACGCCGCATTCGGGGCGAGACGCGGATGGTCAAGGTGTCTCTCGGTCGGATTTCAGGTCTACGCCCGCAGCGGGCGGTCATTGTTGACCCGAGAGATGATCGAGACATTAAAGCATTTTCCGACGAAGTGGATACCGATTCGTCGTAGAAAATGCGGCACAATCAAACAGATAGAGAAGCTTCGCGATTGCAACGCGATCGTGAAGCGCTCTAGCATCCGTCGTCCACGCTGTGCCACCTCGACCAGGCGTGGACGAGCCTGTGATCAGACGGTCGGGATTGTGCCGCCGTCGATAACAATCTCAGCGCCGTGGATCGAGGCGGCGCGATCCGAGGCCAGGTAGGCGATGATGTCGGCGACCTCGTGAGGCTCGGCGGCACGCCCGATCGAAATCCCGCCCAGGCTGTCGAGGACGACCTGCCGTGCCTCCTCGACCGTACCGCCATTGGCAGCCTGCAGACGCCGGAGCAGATCGACGGACGAGTCGGTCATGATCCAGCCCGGGGAGACGACGTTCACCCGTACACCCTTCGGCCCCGCTTCTTTGGAGATGGACTTGCTGTAAGTCCTCAGCGCGGCCTTGGCGGCGGCGTAAGCGGTGGTCGCTTCGGGGAGAGGCAGGATCGACTGGATGGACGTGACATGCACGACAGCGCCAGCGCCCCGCTCGATCATCTGCGGGATCAGGAGGCGATCAAGGCGGACCGTGGCCAGGAGGTTCAGGTTCAGTTCGGAAAGCCAGTGATCGTCCGTGAGGGCAACAAAGCCACCGCCTGGCGCGGTCGAGCCGCCGATCACGTGGGCGAGGATGTCGATGCCGCCCAGACGCTCCAGTGCCGCCTTGGCCAGGGCCTCCCCGCCTTCAGCCGTTGTCAGGTCCGCCTGAACGAACTCGACGGCATCGATGGGGTCAGGGGTTCCGCGCGCCGACGTGATCACTCGGGCACCGCCGGCCAGGAAACGTGCGACGGTAGCGCGGCCCAGACCCTTTGTACCGCCGCTGATGAGCACGCGCTTGCCCGCAAACTCGGTCGGGTCAATCTTGATGGTCACGCCGTGATCTCCAGGGCTTCGATGGCGTCGTTTTCGAGCGTGAAGCGATAGGTGAAGCGGATCGGACTGCCCTTGAAGTCTCCATGCGCGGGGCCTTCAACGACGACTTGACCATCCTCGTGTCGAACGGCATCCGGCGTGAAAATCGCATTCACGGCGACCACTCCCTCTTCAAACAAAGTCCTGATTTCGGCTTTTCCTTGAAAGATAGTGCCGTTATCATGAAGGATGGCGCCCGCAGCGAAAGGTTCGAGCATGGCGTCGACGTCGAAGCGAGCGTTCGCAGCCACGTAGGCGGCAATTGGATTGGGAAGTTCGAGCGACATTGTCTTGTCCTACTGACCGCGGTCGGAGACCGTGGCGGTTACAAGGGCGTGTGCCAGCCAAAGTAACGATGGACAGGTGGTGCGATAATCAGGACAATCCGGAACGTTCCATCACGAGAACCGGGACAATCGTGCAGAGCAGCCTCACGGAGTTGGAAGCCGTTCTCGTGATCGCCCGCCGGGGAAAATTCCGGTCCGCGGCGTTGGAACTCGGCGTCTCGACCACTGCGCTCAGCAATGCGGTCGCGAAGCTGGAGCGCACACTCGGCGTGCGGCTGTTCAACCGGACAACACGAAGCGTCTCACTCACCGAGGCTGGCCAGCAATTTGTCGCGCAAATCGCACCTGCCATGCAGAACATCCACGATGCGATGGATGCTGCGCGATCTCAACAGTCCAAGCCGTCGGGCACCCTGCGCATCAACACCTTTCCGACCGCGGCAAGGGAGATATTTTCGTCACTCATCATACCGTTCTTACGCGCATACCCTCAAGTTCACGTCGACATCGTCACAGAGGGTCGCTTGGTGGACATTGTCGCGGGCGGATACGATCTCGGCGTCCGTAGAGCCGACCTTGTGCCGGCCGACATGATCGCGCTTCCCTTGGGAGACAGGCGACGCAATGTCGTGGTCGCCACACCAAGATACCTGGAAATGCGTGGCACGCCCATGATTCCGCAGGATCTCGCCGAGCATTCCTGCCTCCGCGTCCGGCTCCCCAACGGTGCAATCCACCGTTGGCCGTTCGAGAAGGATGGACAGTCGATCGATATCGACGTCCAGGGCGCGATAACTCTCGACGAGGCAAGTCTCGCGCGCACCGCCGTCCTGGCATCCGTGGGCTTGGCTCTGGCCATGGAATCCGATGTACGAGACGACATCGAGGCAGGCCTCCTCGTGCGCGTGCTTGAGGACTGGACGCCTCCGCTCTCACCTTTGAGCCTCTACTATCCGAGCCGACGCAACCCGACCGCTGCATTCAAGGCCTTCATCGACTTCGCGCGGCGGCGAAGTGGAGGCGACGATACCCCGCGGCCGCCCGTAGGTCCGGAAGCGCCGGCAGCGGACGTTCAACCTCTCTAGTTTCAACGTCGGTTACGGCCGACAGCAGACCCATGGTGGTCGAGTTGCAGCCCGCCTGACGCTCTACGATGGGCTCTCTCGGGCCTGATGCCGGAGATCCCCGATGTCGGAAACGCCTGTTCTACGTATATCCAAGCGTGAAGTGGACAATCGACGTACAGGAAAAGCAGCCGCTCACGGAGTCGAGTTGATCCGCGAAGAATTACATCCTCACCTTTTAACGGGAGAGAGACAACGCATTCGCCTCGCAGGCGTCAGGATGGCCTGATCGCCATCGTCGGCTGCCCCTGCCGCGCCCGAAAATCCCGCAGGGTCGCGTCCAGGCGTTCCCGCAACGCCGCCTCCGACAACGGTCCGGTCACGACGAGGCTCGCCACCACCTCCGGATGCTTGAGCCGCTGCTTCGGCGTCCGGGCATGGTTCGCCACCCGCAATTGCCCCTCGCCACCGGGCAGCCCGAAGTAAAAACTCTCTCCCCGCGTCCCCTGCCCGATCTCCGAAAACCCCTCCGCGAGAAGGAGCGCCCGGGCGCGATCGATTGCCGCCGCCGGCGTCACGGCCGCCAGCCCCCGTCGTCGTCCTCGTCACCGTCATCGGCCTCGCGAGACGGCCCGTCCGTCGCCTTGGCGCCGCGATACCCGGTCGCCAGCACGTAAAGCTCGCTCGAATCCGCCCGGCTCGCCGCCGGCTTGACGTGGCGCACGTTCGCAAAATCGCGCTTCAGGTCGGCGAGCAGGCCGCCCTCGGTGCCGCCCTGCAACACCTTGGCGAGGTAGATCCCGCCCGGCGCCAGGATCTCGCGGGCAAACGCCAGAGCCGTCTCGGCCAGCCCCATGATGCGCAGGTGGTCGGTCTTCTTGTGACCGGTGGCGTTGGCGGCCATGTCGGACATCACGACATCGGCCGGCCCGCCCAGCATCTCGGTGAGGAGCCCCGGCGCGGTCGGATCGAGGAAATCGAGGGTGACGAAGTCGACGCCGGGCATCGGCTCGATCTCCAGGAGGTCGATGCCGACCACCCGGCCCCGCGGCATGGCTGCGCCCGGATGGCTGCCGACCTTGGCGGCGGCGACCTGCGACCAGCCGCCCGGCGCCGCCCCGAGATCGACCACCCGCTGGCCCGGCCGCAGCAGCCGGAAGCGGTCATCGATCTCCATCAGCTTGAACGCCGCCCGCGAGCGGTAGCCTTCGCGCTTGGCGCGGGCCACGTAGGGGTCGTTGAGCTGGCGTTCGAGCCAGAGCTTGGAGGAGACCGTGCGCCCGCGCCCGGTCTTGACCCGCTGCTTCAGGTCGCCCCGGAGGCCGCCGCCGCGACGATCGCTCATATGCCGTGACCTTCGATGATCGAGAAACTCTGCACAGCAGATGACGCCCCGGGCGCGCGGGCGCAACCCCGCCCCTCCACAGCAGGCGCCCGCCGTTCCCGAGGAACCGCGCCGACAAGCATGGACGCCGCGTCAGCCCGGCCGCACGCCCCGGCGCCAGACTCCGTCCTCGCGCATCATGTTCATCAGAAGCCCCTCGCGCAGGCCGCGATCGGCGATGCGCAGGCGCTCGGACGGGAAGGCGCGGCGGATCGCCTCCAGGATGGCGCAGCCGGCGAGCACCAGGTCGGCCCGGTCGCGGCCGATGCACGGGTTCTGCGCCCGGTCCGACAGCCGCGTGGCGAGAAGGCCGTCGATCGCGTCGGTCACCTCGCGGTCGCGCATCCACAACCCGTCGATCCGCCGCCGGTCGTAGCGCGGCAGGCGCAGGTGGGTGGCGGCGAGCGTCGTCACCGTGCCGGAGGTTCCGAGCAGGTGGAAGTTCGGCGCATGCGCCGCAGCCCCGGCGATCAGCGCGAACTTGGTCAGGCGGTCGGCGACCTCCTCGACCATGCCCTCGAAGACCGGGCGGGTCACGTCGGCCCCGCCATAGCGCTCGGCCAGGGTGACGACCCCCACGGGGAGGGAATCCCAGGCGCGGATGCGCAAGGTCGGGTCGGCGCTGCGGGCGAGCGCGGCGGAGCCGTCGAGCCAGACGATCTCGGTCGAGCCGCCGCCGATATCGAAGATCACCACCGATTCGGCGTGCCGGTCGGCGAGCGCCGCGCAGCCGGTGACGGCGAGATAGGCTTCGGTGCGCCGGTCCACCACTTCGAGGTCGAGTCCGACCTCCCGGTGGACGCGATCGACGAAGGCCGGGCCGTTCACCGCGAGCCGGCACGCCGCGGTGGCGATCGACTTCGCCCGCACCACGCCGCGGGAGCGCATTTTTCCGAGGCAGACCGCGAGCGCGTCGACGGTGCGCTCGATGGCGTCCTCGCTCAAGCGATCGGTGCTGCCCAGGCCCTCGCCGAGGCGCACGATGCGCGAGAAGGCGTCGATCACCCGGAACCCGTAGGGGGCCGGCTCGGCGATCAGGAGCCGGCAATTGTTGGTGCCGAGATCGAGCGCCGCATAGGCGCGCCGCTCCGCTCGACGGTGTCCGTCATCCTCCGCCACGCGAGGCGGAGGCGCGGTCGCACGCGCTGTCTCGGCATACTCCGCGGCGCGCGCCGGCACGGAGATGGCCGTCTCATCCCTCATCGGCGATGCCGATATCCTTCACGGTCGCACCCTCGCAGGGCGACAAGTCCATCACATGATGGGAAGCTTACGTGGCTCCGGGCGGAACGCAAAGCCGTGATCGTGCCGCGCCCCGCCCCGTCTCCACCGTGAAGATGCGCGCGCGGGTTCTCGCATCGCGCACGATCGACAGCCGGCGGGGCTCCTCAATCGACCGCCGATCCGGTCCGTTCGGCCTGCGTGAAGCGCTGCTGCTCTTCCATCACCAGCCCGGCGAGTTCGCGCTTCAGCGCATTGAACTCGGCCGAAGCGGTGTCGCGCGGGCGGGCGAGGGGCACGATCAGGTCGCGCTTCATCCGGCCCGGGCGGTAGGTGAGCACGACGATGCGGTCGGCGAGGTAGATCGCCTCCTCAATCGAGTGGGTCACGAACACGATGGTCTTGCGGTCCTCGGCCCAGATCCGCAGCAATTCGTCCTGGAGCGTGCGCCGGGTCAGCGCGTCGAGGGCGCCGAACGGCTCGTCCATCAGCATCACCGGCGGGTCGAGGGCCAGGATGCGGGCGATGGCGACGCGCTGGCGCATGCCGCCCGACAGATCCTTCGGGAAGCGGCCGAGGAAGTCGGACAGGCCGAGCTTCTGGGCGATGCGGGCGACGATCGTATCGGCTTGGCTCCGCGCCACGCCCTTGATGTCGAGCCCGAAGCGGATGTTCTGCTCCACCGTCATCCAGGGAAACAGCGCGTATTCCTGGAAGACCATGCCGCGGTCGGGGCCCGGATCGACGATCCTGTGCCCGTTCATGCGGATCTCGCCCGCGGTGAGGGGCGAGAACCCCGCGATCGCGTTGAGCAAGGTGGACTTGCCACAGCCGGAGGGCCCGAGCAGGCAGACGAACTGCCCGCCCGGGATCGCCGCGGTGACGCCGTCGAGCGCCACCACGGCGCCCTCGCCGGTGCCGAACACCTTCGAGGCGCTCTCGATCGTGATCTCGGCGGCGCCCGGTGCCGACCGGGCGGCGGGCTCGGTCTTGCGGAGCGTTGCGGTCGCGGTCATGGTCAGCGCTCCAGGCCGCGATGCCAGCGCAGCAGATGGTCGTTGAGGCGCGACATCGCCCCGTCGATGACGAGGCCGAGGAGACCGATCGTCAGCATGCCGCCGATGATCTTGTCCGACCACATGTATTCGCGCGCCTCGAGGATCCGGTAGCCGAGCCCGTCCGAGACCGCGATCATCTCGGCGACGATCACCACGATGAAGGCGGTGCCGATGCCGATCCGCATGCCGGCAAGCACGAAGGGGCTGGCCGCCGGCAGGATCACCCGCCGGAACATCGTCCAGGAATTGGCGCCCAGGTTGCGGGCCGCCCGGATATAGATCGAATCGACCTGCCGCACGCCCGCGACCGTGTTGACCAGGACCGGGAAGAAGGTGCCCAGCGCGATCAGGAACAGGGCCGGCGGGTTGCCGAGGCCGAACCACACGATGGCGAGCGGGATATAGGCGATCGGCGGGATCGGCCGCAGGATCTGCAACAGCGGATTGACGAGGCCGTAGAGCCGGTCGCTCGTGCCCATCAGCAGGCCGACCGGCAGCGCCAGGCCGACGCCGATGGCGAAGCCGGCGATCACCCGGCCGAGGCTCGCCACCGCGTCATGCGGCAGCTCGCCGGAGACCAGCCAGGCGGCGTAGCTCTGGCTGGCGGGATCGTAGGGCAAGGCCGGGACGAGGCTGGCGAACCAGCGCGCCGCCACCGCGCTCGGCGGCGGCAGCACCACGGCGGAGAACAGGCCGGCCCGGCTGGCGATTTCCCAGAGGATCAGGAGCCCGACCGGCAGCAGCGCGCCGCGGAAGGCGGAGAGGCGGGACACCACGACGGCTCAGTTCGTCTTCGTGTTGGTCTTCGGATCGCTCTTGGCGGAATTGCTCTCGGCGGGATCGCTCTTGGCGCCCAACTCGGCCTTCGCCTTCTCGAGCAGGTCGAGCTTGACCCATTCGGCGTCGCTCTTCGGCGGGTTGACCATCTTGCCGAGGCCGTATTTATGCATCAGATCAGCCGTGATCTGCATGTGACCGGCCGGCATGTCGTAGGTATAGTCCGCGTTCTCCATCGAGTCGCGAAAATCCTTGCTGCTCAGCTGGCCCTTGAAGACCTGCTCGCGCACGTACTTCTCGGCGAGGTCCGGCTTCTCGATGAAGGTCTTGGTCGCCTCGACGAACAGCTTGAGGACGCGGGCGGCGACCTCCGGCTTCTCGGTATACATCTTCTCGGTCATGACGAGCGGGCGGTAGGGCACGCCAACCGGGGTGTCGTAGGGCTTGACGATCTCGTAGCCCCAGCCGTTCGAGATGGCCTGCGTCGATTGCGGCTCGCTCTGGCAGATCACGTCGACGTATTTCTGCGCCAGAGCCTGGTTCAGGTCGGCGTAGTTGTTGAAGTAGACGAGCTGCACATCCTTGCCCGGTCGCTCCGACCAGGTCAGGCCGTTCTTCTCCAGCTCGGCCAGCAGCATCAGGTCCTGGGTGCCGCCGCGCACCACCGCGACCTTCTTGCCCTTCACGTCGGCCAGCGTCTTGGCGCCGAGATCCGGCCGGCCGAGGATCCGCACGCCGCCATTGGCGAAGCCCGCCACCACCAGCAGCTTCACGCCGTTGCCGCGCGCCGCCACCGCGCCGTCGGCGCCGGAGGCCGCGATGTCGATCTGGTCGACCGCCATCGCCGGATAGATGTCGGCGCCCTTGGCGAACTGCTTCTCGTCGATCTTGAGGTTATACTTGGCGGCGATCTCCTTCATGTAGGAGATGGCGCCGTAATGGGCGAATTTCAGGTTGCCGAGACGCACGACGTCCTGGGCGGCGGCCGGGCCGGAGAGGGCCACCAACGTGGCGGCGACGGCGGCGAGGCGCTTGAGCATGCTTCACTCCCTGTCCGACCGGTCGCGGGCCGGATCGGTTCGGACGGGATCTTGGACAAAAGTCGAGCCTGGCGGAAGCGTGATCGCGGCGCCGACGGTAAGACTTTAGACTCGCGGATGAAATCCGAACCGCGATCCGACACTGTCAGAGCCAGATCGCGTGTCCCTCACAGCATGCCCTTGACCACGGCCGCGGCCGCAAGGCGGGGTTGGGGCCGCAACAGGCTCTTGACCTGCGAGAACGGGCGGGGCCGGTTGATCACCTCGTCGAGGCGCGACCACAGGGTCTTGGGCGAGAACGGCTTGGCGATGATCTCGTTGACGCCGAGGTTGATCGCCCGGTCGACCACGTTGCGGCGCGGCTGGGCCAGCATCAGGATGATCGGGACGGTCGGGGCCGGGGAGGTGGCGGGCGTGCGGGCGAGGCGGATGAACTCCTCGCCCGACAGGATCGCCAGATCCCAGTCGAGCACGACGAGATCGGGCTTGCTCTCGGCCAGCACCCCGAGGGCCTCGGCGCCGTCCGGCGCTTCGAGCAGGCGCTTGATGCCGACGCACATCAGCATGTCGCGCACGATGCGGCGGATATACAGGCTTTCGTCGACCACGAGTGCCGACAGGTCCGGGAAGGTCGGGGTGGCGATCATCGCGGGCTCGGTCTTCGTTCTGACCCGAGGTTAAGCACGATCAACCCTGCCGCTTCGCTAACCGAGATGGTTAATCAACCTTCAATCTCGACGGCGGCGTCGCGGCGGGGCAGTGTCATGCTCCCCGAATCGCAGCCCGAAGGCGCCCATGTCGACCGAGCTCCTCTTCCGCGACGACGCTTACCTGCGCGAGGCCGAGGCCCGCATCGTGGCGGCGGAGGAGGCCGGTCTCATCCTCGACCGGACGCTGTTCTACGCGCAAGGCGGTGGGCAGCCCGGAGACCGCGGCACGGTCTTGCGTGAGGACGGCAGCGAGATCGCCGTCCTCGACACCGTCTACGGTCCCGACAAGCACACGGTCCTGCATCGCATCGCGCCGAACGCCGCCCTCCCAGTCCTCGGCGAGCGCGTCCGCCTCGTTCTCGACTGGCCGCTGCGCCTTGCCCGCATGCGGGTGCACACGGCCCTGCATCTGCTCTCGGTGGCCCTCCCCTACCCGGTCACCGGCGGCGCGATCGGCGAGGGTGAGGGCCGGCTCGACTTCGACATCCCGGATGCCGGCCTCGACAAGGAAGCGGTGACGGCGCGACTGCGGGAGATGATCGCGCAGGATGCCGCCGTGACGACGCGCTGGATCAGCGACGAGGCGTTGTTGGCCAATCCGGGCCTGGTGAAGACGATGTCGGTGAAGCCGCCGATCGGCACCGGCCGGGTGCGGCTGGTGGCGATCGACGGCCTCGATCTCCAACCCTGCGGTGGCACCCATGTCGCACGGACGGGCGAGATCGGCGTCGCCACCGTCACGGCGATCGAGAAGAAGGGCAAGCAGAACCGGCGCGTGCGGCTTTCTCTGGCCTGAACACGACAAACCCCGCCGGCCGAGCCTGAGCGGGGTTTGTCGTGTGGTTGGTTGCGGGGACA
>NZ_LABX01000147.1 GCF_001043915.1 Methylobacterium aquaticum
ATCTTCCAAGACCCGAGACCCCGCCTTCAGCCCCGCCGGCACCCGCCGAGCGGGGATTTTTCGTGCCCAGCCCAATCCCATCGTCAGGCGGTGATCCAGGCGAAGCGCTCGGCCTCGTCCCAGGCGCAGGCTTCGCCGAGCGCCGCCGCGAACACGCCCGACAGGCGCGCCCGCTCAGCCTCGACCACCGGACCGTCGACCGCGACCGGCCGGCAGCGGGCGGACAGGCCCGGCACGACGAAGTCGGGATTGTGCAGGGCGTGGTCGGAGCCTTCCGTGAAGAACGGCCGGTCGCCCCAGTCGAGGTAGCTCTCGGCGGGCAGGCCCTCGGCGAGCAGGATGTCGTGGGCGTCGAGTTCGACGTGCCAGTAGGTGACCGAGGCCACCGGCTCGCGGGCGATGCTGGTGCCGTTGATCAGGCACATCGCCGGCACGAGGTGGCCCCCCATGCCGTCCGCATCGGCACCGACGAGGACGGGGTGCCCGGGGGAGAGCGAGAGGTCGCGAGCCGGGAGACCCGGCCCGAAGGCGCCGGCGCGGATCCGGATCGGCTGCTGGTCGCGGGGCAGGGCCTTGCCGGCGCCGTCTAGGTCGCGATGTCCGATCCAGGTGATCGGCCGCAGCGCGCCGGACACGGTCACCGCCTCGTCACCGACCTGGAGGGTCTCGACAGCGACCTCCCCGCGGACCGTGCGGATCAGGGTTCCGATGACGAAGCAAACGGCGACCGGGTTAGCGGCGACTGAGTTAGCCCCAGCCTGAGTGTATGTAGTTGTAGATGGAAACACACTATTATCGGTGAAAGATCTCAGGTATCTTACATTAGAAAAGGCGGTATCAGCGGGGGAGTTGAAATATGCGTTTACATAATTGCTGTCATTAGAGAATTGGGTGTTGCTTAACTGAACATTATAACCGCTTGATCCGTCGGAGTTCAAATTATTGACGATGATACCGTTTGTAAACTGCTTTCCATTTGCAGTTACGTTTACGTTGTAAACGGTCTTCGTGTCGTAATTTACAGTAAAAGTGCCGCTTGCTGGTATGGCTTGTCCGCCGTTTTGATTAGCTAGCTGAGACCCAAAAGTGTATGAATAAACAGTAGCCACGTCGCCCTCCCTAGAGGATCGTTATTCAATAGTATGAACTCACTGGTTGCAATGACCAAAATAATATTATGTAGGATTGAAGGGAACAAACAACGAATACGAGACCAAAAGAAGAACATACCCTCTGTCTATTCACAAGTGCATTCAACAGTCGCTTTCGTCTCGCACCATCCCAGCCCACCACGGCCAGCGGTCCCTCTGTCCAGTCGCGCGCAGGTAGCGCACCCAGCCAGCGCCGTCGGGAATGACGTCGACCCCACCGCGGCGACCGCAGCCTGTGCAGCGCATCCGATGACCGACGGCGTTCATGTCGAGGTCGTGAGGGAGTGGCATCTCCATCGCCGGGATCTCGGCTTTGTGCTTGCAGATCGGGCAGTGGATCAAAAGTGAGAGCCGAGCCTTGCGCGCTTCGCCGAGCAGGATCGGAGGGAGAGGAGGACGCGCCATCAGCGGGTAGGCCACCACCCTACGAAATGACCGATCAGGACGCTGGCGATGCCGAGTGCGGCGTAGCCGAGAACTCCCATGACAGACCCCTTTCCGCGCGCCTCCGCACCCTTATAACACGCGAACAGCCAGTGAACATCCGTCGGGGATTTCGTCGGAGATTGCTGTCCCGACACAGCCCCGACGAACACGCTTTGTTCGCATCTTGGCTCTCATGGCGGCTTGCGCATGATCTCGCAAATCGCTAGAGAACCAACGGCCTAGAGCCAGTCGGGGCGTAGCGCAGTCTGG
>NZ_LABX01000148.1 GCF_001043915.1 Methylobacterium aquaticum
CTTTACGCCCCTCCGCGGCGCGCTGCCCCACCATGCGTCCCGTCTCCCTCCCGGCGCCCTTGCTTCCGGCACCTCCGCCGTCGCTTCTCGCCGTCTCGCGCGGCTCGCAGGCGGGGCCGACCATCGGCGAGCAGGCCCGTGAGATCAACCGCTTCCTCCGTCGCGCGGGCCGGTTTCGGGGGATCGCGAAACGGACCGGCGCAGGTGCGACACGCGCCGCAGGTGACAACACCGCGCGAAGCTGGTCCGATGGCGTTCCCGATTCGGTCTCCTTGTTCGGTCCCGTGGCAACCCTTCAGACGCCGCCCTCCACAGCCTTGTCCGCCGCCCTTGCCCTCTCGCTCCCCGTCGACCGCCGCCAATCGCCGACCGCGCTCGGCGTGCAGCGCGGCGTGCGGCGCCTCTTTGCTGAGCTCGGCCACGTCACGATCCCGGAGTTCACCTTGGCCAACGGCCGGCGTGCCGACCTGATCGCGCTCGGCGGTTGCGGCAAGCTGACGATCATCGAGATCAAGTCGAGCGTCGCGGATTTCCGCGCCGACCGGAAATGGCCGGACTATCGCGAGTTCTGCGACCGCTTCTACTTCGCGGTGCCGGAGACGCTGCCGGTGG
>NZ_LABX01000149.1 GCF_001043915.1 Methylobacterium aquaticum
GGCGCCGAGCGCATAGAAGGCTTGGATCGCCTCGCGCTGTTTGGCGTTCAGGCGGCGGATCAGGCTGAAGGCCGGGTCGGCGAGGCGATCCAAGCCTTCTATGCGCTCGGCGCCTTCAAGGCGGTCTGGCTCACCGACAGCGGCTGGACCGACGCCGCCAAGGCGGTGATCGCCCGGCTCCAGGCGGCGGGCGAGGACGGGCTCGACCCCCTCGCCTATCCGATCCCGCTCCTCGACCCGCCCCATGCCAGGCCAGCCGACCGGGCCGAGGCCGACCTGAAGCTCTCGGCCGCCGCGGTGCTCTATGCCCGCGATGCCCGGGGCGGACGGATCGAGCCGTCGCGCCTGTCGCGCTTCATCACCCCGAAGCTCGACCTGCCGGCCGCCGACGCGGTGCTGACCCGCCTCACCCCGGCGGGATCCGATGCCGGTGCCCTGCTCCAGGGCTACAATCCGGCGCAAGCCGGCTATCTCGGCCTCAAGGCGAAGCTCGCCTCCTTGCGCGCCCAGCAGCCGAACCGCGCCGTGCCGATGGTCCGCCTGCCGAAGGGGCCGGCGCTGAAGACCGGCATGCATGACGCCCGGGTGCCGCTGATCCGCGCCCGGTTCGGAATCAGCGGCGCGGCGGATGCCACCGCCTACGACGAGGGCGTGGCGACGGCGGTGGCGAGCTTCCAGCGCGAGCGCGGCCTGAAGGCCAGCGGCATCCTCGATCAGGCCACCGTGGCGGCCCTCGCCGGCCCCGCGCCCGACAAGCAGGAAGCCGACCTCCTCGCCAATATGGAGCGCTGGCGCTGGCTTCCGGCCGATCTCGGGCGCACCCACATCTTCGTCAACATCCCTGAATTCAAGGTGCGGGTGATCCGGGACGGCCGTGTCCTCGACGAGTCCCGGACGATCGTCGGAAAGGTGGAATCGCCGACCCCGATCTTCTCCGGCGAGATGACCTACGCGGTGGTCAACCCGTCCTGGACCGTGCCGCCCTCGATCCTGAAGAGCCAGTTCCTGCCGGGCCTCGCCCGCGACCCGAACTATGCCGCCCGCCTCGGCTACCAGGTCGTGAAGCGCGGCAACAGCATCGCCATCCGGCAGCCGCCGGGCGAGCGCAACGCGCTCGGCTTCATCAAGTTCATGTTCCCCAACGACCACGCGGTCTATCTGCATGACACGCCGAACCGCAGCCTGTTCTCCCGCTCCGAGCGGGCCCTGAGCCATGGCTGCGTGCGCGTCGACGATCCGTTCCGCTTCGCGCAGGTGGTGCTCGGGCCGCGCTGGCCGACCGAGCGGCTGAAGACGCTGATCGGCAAGGGCGAGCGCACCGTGATGCTGCCCGAGAAGCTGCCGGTGCACCTCGCCTATTTCACCCTGGAAGCCGATCCGAACGGCGGCTTGCGCAGCCTGCCGGACCTCTACGGCGTCAATGCCAGGGTGAAGGTGGCGCTCGGCCTCTCGACCGAGGCGCTGCCACCCGAGCCCGGCCAGAAGCCGAAGGTCGCAGGATCCAAGCCCACCGGCAAGCCCACCGGAACAGCCGCGGGCCGCACCCGCGATCTCGCGCAGCAGCAGGCCGCGCCCCGTCCGACCCCTCGCCGACCGGCCGCTGCCGCGAACGACGTCGGGGAGCCTGCGATCGTGCAGCCCGCCCCGGACTATTTCGGCGAGACCGGGGCGATCCGCCGGGGATGGTGGTAGGCGCGGGTTGTGGTCCGGAGAGTGATCCGTCCCGGCATCCAGACGGGTCGCCGGGCGATCCCTCCCGTCTGAGCGATCCCTCACCCCTGAGTGATCCCTGGTCGGCGGGAACGAGGGTTCGAGCGTGCGCCCTGCCGCTCGTGCCCCGTCGCGTCCGACCATGATGGCAACCGGCCGGCCCCCGGCGACGGGTTGCGCCAAGGCCCACTCCGACGCCCCCGCCTGAATCGGGCATGCGCGATTTGTGCGGTGCGATGAACTTTCCGCTGGGTCCGCCGTTGACGATCGACCCGTCTGCGGCCGGGCATGCCTCGGCGTGCTCCTTGCTTACCGCAGACGACGCTCAACCCGGCCAAGCGAGGACCGTCGATGCTGAAGACCATCACCTATGCGATGATCGGTGTCCTGGCATGTGGGCTGCTGGTGGCCGTCGTCGGCGCCTCGGGCGCCATCGGAGGCTGACAGATCGGGCTAGGCCGGCCCGTCGGCTTTCGCACACGCGCCGAAGGTCCGGCCCGGCATCGACCATTCGCGACGGATCGATGCATAAAACAAGTCTTCTGTCAAGGACTTTAAACAATATCATCGGATCAATCGATCTCATCCGCACAGCCAGAGCCTGTTCGCATGGATCGCGCCGATGAAGTCTGACAGAAATTATCGAATATCCTATTCCTGCACGTCATCCTGAGGTGTGAACGAAGCTAGCCTCGAAGAAGGGTTCCCTGACCATCTATCAGTTTTAAGTCTTCCAGAGGGATGAACGGAACCAAAGGTCGTTTTCAACGACCGTTGGTATCAATCGAGCCTTGCTCGGTTCGGCAGGGTTGCGGCGCTGTCTGTTACGCAACACAGCACAGCATACGCTCGATGGCCAGCCCGGGCTCGAATTCTCCTTCGAACGCTCGAAATCCGGCCTGTACGGCGCCCCTACAACGCCCCCTCACGGATCGAGCCCGGATCGGCGAGCGCATGGAGCAACCCCGCGGCTGCATGCGCGAAGCGCAGGGTGACGGCCTTGCGGCGGGCGGCGGCCAGGGGATGCGCGGGCGGCTCGCGCAGGATCGCGGCGCCGAA
>NZ_LABX01000015.1 GCF_001043915.1 Methylobacterium aquaticum
AAGCTGAAGCGATTCCCCTGCCTCCGCGTATCGTCGCTCCTTGCCAATCGGGAGCAATCCGGTCATCCCGGGCGCCAGAGCCGGAATCTTGGCGACCCGGCCTCACCCCACTGTGACCCAACAACAATCGGCCGGGAGGACAACGCCGTGACGACCGACATCGAAGCCCGTACCATCAGGCGCGTCAGCTGGCGCCTGATCCCGTTCCTGATCGTCTGCTACTTCGTGGCCTATCTCGACCGTGTCAATGTCGGGTTTGCCTCGCTGAGCATGAACCGGGACCTGAATATCTCGGCCACTGCCTACGGCCTCGGCGCCGGCCTGTTCTTCATCACCTATTTCATCTTCGAGGTGCCGTCGAACCTGGCGCTGGAGAAGTTCGGGGCGCGGCGCTGGATTGCCCGCATCATGCTGAGCTGGGGCCTGATCTCCGGCGGCATGGCCTTCATCGGCGGCGAAACCAGCTTCTACATCATGCGCCTGCTGCTCGGCGCGGCCGAGGCCGGCTTCTTCCCGGGCATCATCTTCTACCTGACGCTGTGGTTCCCGGCAGCCTACCGGGCCCGCATCGTTTCGCTGTTCATGGTAGCGATCCCGCTGTCCAGCGTCATCGGCTCGCCGATCTCCGGCCTGCTGCTCGAACTCGACGGCGTGCTCGGCTTCAAGGGCTGGCAGTGGCTCTACGTGATCGAGGCGCTGCCGGCGATCGTCCTGTCGGTGATGACCTACCTCTACCTCACCGACCGGCCGGCCGAGGCGCGATGGCTCGCTCCCGACGAGCGCGAATGGCTGGAGCGGACGCTGGCCGCTGAAGCCGCCCGCAACCCGCACCAGGGGCACGTGCCGCTGACCCAGGAGATCCTCAACCCGCGCGTGCTCGCCATCGCGGTGGTGTATTTCGGCGCGGTCGCGCTGCTCTACGCCTTCGGCTTCTTCCTGCCGCAGATCTTCAAGGCGTTCGGTCTCACCAACGCCCAGACCGGCTTCGTGATGATCATCCCGTATGCCGTCGGCACGGTCGGCATGCTGTGGTGGGGCCGGCGCTCGGACGCCAGGAAGGAACGGCGCTACCACCTCGCCGCGGCGCTCGCCTGCGCGTCGGTCTGTACCATCGGGGCGGCCCTCGTCGGCGACCCGATCCTGAAGGTGGTGCTGTTCTCGGGCGCAGCCCTCGGCATCTTCGGCGCGCTGCCGATCACCTGGACCCTACCGACCGAAACCCTGTCGGGTGCCGCCGCTGCCGGCGCCATCGCGGTGGTGAACTCGATCGGCAACCTGTCGGGCTTCGTCGCCCCCTACGCCGTCGGCGCGATCAAGGACTGGACCGGCAGCTTCACCGGCGGCCTGCTGCTGATCGCCTGCGCG
Source organism: Methylobacterium aquaticum (assembly GCF_001043915.1). Classification (GTDB taxonomy): domain Bacteria; phylum Pseudomonadota; class Alphaproteobacteria; order Rhizobiales; family Beijerinckiaceae; genus Methylobacterium; species Methylobacterium aquaticum. Next base: position 1,366 of record NZ_LABX01000015.1, read on the forward strand.
GGCATCGTCGGAATGGTCACGGTCCTGCGCCTGAGTCAGACCGGCGCACCCGCGGCGCCGGGTCGCGTCGGCGCCCCGGCCGAGTAGGCTCTTGCCGATCGGGCCGGCCCGGAAGGGCCGTCCCGGGTCCAGGAACCCACACGGGCCGGCCCGGAAGGGCCGTCCCGACATGCAAGACCCGGCCCGGAAGGGCCGTCCCGGCCTCCAGGAACACACTGCCCGGGAATCTGGAATTCCTCCGGATCCAGCCCCCTTTTCGCCCTTTATTCCGAGGCTTGACCGTGCAACAGAGCTAGCCGCGCGGCGACGCCCGGTCGCATTGCCGCCACGAGTGGGGAGATGCTTCGGTCCGCCAGGATCGGGGATCGAAACCCCGCCGACCCTTCCCGCGGGCCTCGACGCCTTGTGAAGAAGAAGATCTGGGCGCCGCGCAAGCGGCGGCCCGCGCCGTTAACGATTTTCGGGAGAGCCGGAACTTGGCCACCACCGTCGCCCCCTCCGACGCTGCGCATCCCCACGGGTCGACCCGCCGGGACTTTCTGTTCCTCGCCACCGGCGCGGGCGCCGTGGTCGGGGCCGCGGCTCTGGCCTGGCCCTTCGTCGCCTCGATGGCTCCCGACGCCGAGACGATCGCGGCCGGCGCTCCCATCGACGTCGACCTGACGCCGATCGCCGACGGCCAGATCGTCAACGTGTTCTGGCGCGGCAAGCTGATCTTCGTGCGCCACCTCACCGAGAAGGAGGTCGCCGACATGAAGGCGGTCGCCCCGGCGAGCCTGATCGACCCGGCCCCGTTCGCGGGTCGCGTCAAGGCGGGCCACGAGCGCTGGCTCGTGGCCTACGGCAACTGCACCCATCTCGGCTGCGTGCCGATCGCCAATGCCAATGGCCACGAGGGCTGGGGCTGCCCCTGCCACGGCTCGCAGTTCGATGCGGTGGGCCGCGTGACCCGCGGACCGGCGCCGATCAACCTGCCGATCCCGCCCTATGCCTTCCAGGGCGACACCAAGGTCCGCATCGGCGAAGGCGCCACCGCCTGATTCGACGCCGATCGTGAAGTAACGCCAGACGCGGGCTGCCCCATGAGCGCACACGCCACCACCTACGTTCCCAAGAGCCGCTTCGCGAAGTGGTTCGAGGCCCGGCTGCCAATCGCCGGCCTGATCCATTCCTCGTTCATCGCCTTCCCGGTTCCGCGCAACCTGAACTACTTCTGGACGTTCGGCGCCATCCTGATGGCGATGCTGGGCTCGCAGATCATCACCGGCGTCTGGCTGGCGATGCACTACCAGCCCTCGGCCACCGAGGCGTTCAACTCCGTCGAGCACATCATGCGCGACGTGAATTACGGCTGGCTGCTGCGCTACATGCACGCCAACGGCGCCTCGATGTTCTTCATCGCGGTGTACGCGCACATGTTCCGCAACCTCTATTACGGGTCCTACAAGGCCCCGCGCGAGGTGCTCTACATCCTCGGCGTCATCATCTACCTCTTGATGATGGCGACCGCGTTCCTCGGCTACACCCTGCCGTGGGGCCAGATGTCGTTCTGGGGCGCCACCGTCATCACCAACATCCTGGCGGCGATCCCGATCGTCGGCGACACGATCCAGAGCCTGCTCTGGGGCGGCTACTCGGTCGGCAACCCGACCATCAACCGCTTCTTCTCGCTGCACTACCTGCTGCCGTTCATGATCGCCGGCGTCGTCGTCCTGCACGTCTGGGCGCTGCACGTCACCGGCCAGAACAACCCGACCGGCATCCCGATCAAGACCGGCAAGGACGCCGTGCCCTTCACCCCCTACGCGACCATCAAGGACGTGTTCGCGGTGGTGGTGTTCTTCGTCTTCTTCGCCTACTGGATCTTCCTCCAGCCGAATTACCTCGGCCACGCCGACAACTACATCCCGGCGAACCCCGCCGTGACGCCGGCGCACATCGTGCCCGAGTGGTACTTCCTGCCCTTCTACGCCATCCTGCGCGCGGTGCCGGACAAGCTCGGCGGCGTGATCCTGATGTTCGGCGCGGTGATCATCCTGGCGCTGGCGCCGTGGCTCGACACCTCGCGGGTCCGCTCGGCCAACTACCGGCCGATCTACCGCCAGTTCTTCTGGGTCTTCATCTTCTGCTGCTTCCTGCTCGGCTGGCTCGGCTCGAAGCCCCCGGAGGGCGGCTACGTGCTGGCCTCGCGCATCGCCACCTTCTACTACTTCGCCCACTTCCTGATCGTGATGCCGCTGGTCGGCCTCTTCGAGACCCCGAAGCCCCTGCCGGGCTCGATCCTCGAGAGCGTCACCGGTCCGGGCAAGCAGGTCGGCTCCTCCGGCATGCCGGCGGGCGCCACCGCCGCGCCCCCGACCAAGGGCTGATGGATGCCTCGGGCGGGCGGGTGCTGCGCGCATCCGCCCGCTCTCCGATCGTGATGACGCACTAACGACGCCGCAAGGGGCATCGAGGGGAATGATCAGAACACGTGCTCTCGGGACACAGGCTCTCTTGGCGGCCGCTTTCGCCGCGTTCCTGTCGGCCGGCGCCGCCTCGGCGGAGGACCACGGGCCGCTGCCGCACCGCGAGAAGTGGACCTTCTCGGGAATGTTCGGCACCTTCGACCAGGCGCAGCTCCAGCGCGGCTTCCAGGTCTACCGCGAAGTCTGCTCGAACTGCCACAGCCTGAACTACATCCGCTTCCGCAACCTGGAAGAGGAGGGCGGGCCCGACTTCTCCGCCGCCCAGGTCAAGGCGCTGGCGGCCGAGTACAAGGTCAAGGACGGACCGAACGATTCCGGCGACATGTTCGAGCGGCCCGGCCGCCCGGCGGACAAGTTCCCGGCGCCGTTCCCGAACGAGCAGGCCGCCGCCGCCGCCAATGGCGGCAAGGCGCCGCCGGACCTGTCGCTGATGGCCAAGGCCCGCACCTTCGCCCGCGGCGGCCTCTGGTTCATCATCGATTGGCTGCCCTTCATCGGCTACACCGAGCAGGGCCCCGACTACCTCCACGCCCTCCTCAACGGCTACAAGGAGGAAGTGCCGAAGGGTGTGACCGTGCCGGAGGGCGGCCACTACAACGAGTTCTATCCGGGCCACGTCATCGCGATGCCCAAGCCCCTCAGCGACGGTCAGGTGACCTATGCCAAGGGCGCGGACGGCAAGCCGGTCGTGCCGGAGACCGTCGACCAGTACTCGCGCGACGTCACCGCCTTCCTGATGTGGACGGCGGAGCCGCATCTCGTGGCGCGCAAGTCGCTGGGCCTGCGGGCGCTGCTGTTCCTGATCGTCCTGTCCGGCCTGCTCTACTACGTGAAGAAGAAGGTCTGGTCCGACGTCGGCGGCGAGACGCACGGGCTGCAACCCGAGCTGCACAAGACCAGCTAACTGCCGGTTCCGAACCCATCCAGAGGCCCCGCAAGGGGCCTCTTTCGTTGTGCAGGAGAATCCTGATGGTCAAGGCCGTGCTCGGAGTGATCGGCGGGTCGGGCGTCTACGACTTGCCTGGGCTGGAGGAGGTGCGCGAGGAGCGGATCGCCTCGCCCTGGGGCGAGCCGTCGGATGCCTTGCGCATCGGCCGCATCGGCGAGACCCAGGTGGTGTTCCTGGCGCGCCATGGCCGCGGCCACCGGCTGTCGCCGTCGGGCATCGACTACCGCGCCAATATCGACGTGATGAAGCGTGCGGGCGTCACCGACATCGTGGCACTCTCGGCCTGCGGCTCGTTCCGGCAGGAACTCTATCCGGGCCTGTTCGTGCTCGTCGACCAGTTCGTCGACCGGACGGTCGGCCGGCCCTCGTCGTTCTTCGGCAATGGCTGCGTCGCCCATGTCTCGATGGCCCACCCGGTCGGTCCGGGATTGCAGGGCCGCATCCGGGCCGCGGCGGAGGCCGAAGAGATCGCGGTGAAGACCGGTGGCATCTATGTCTGCATGGAGGGGCCGCAATTCTCCTCCTACGCCGAGTCGCTTAACTACAAGGCGCAGGGCTACGACGTGATCGGCATGACCAACATGCCGGAGGCCAAGCTCGCCCGCGAGGCCGAGATCACCTATGCCACGATCGCGATGGTGACCGACTTCGATTGCTGGCACCTGGAGCACGATGCGGTCGATGTCGCCGCCGTGGTGGCGGTGGCGCGTGCCAACGCCGCGAAGGCCGCCCGCCTGGTGAGCCGCCTCGCCCGCGACTTCCCGGCCGAGCGCGAGCCCTGCCCGGCGGGGTCCCACCGCGCCCTCGACGGCGCCATCATGACCGCGCCGAGCCACCGCGACCCGGCCCTCATGGCCAAGCTGGATGCGGTCTGCGCCCGGGTGCTGGCCGACACTTGACGGAAGCCCGCGGCCCCGTCATCGCGGCGCCCGACCTGACGGCCTCGGGGAGCGGCGCCGCGCCTCCATCGACGGTCGTGCCGCCGCACCTATATGCGCCGGCACCTCTCGCCCTCGATCAGGTCTCGCGCGTGCCCGGTTACCTGCCCTTCGCGGGCGCCCTCGCTCTCCCCGCCTTCGTCTGCGACAATTGCGGCTTCTGGCAGCGCCACTTCGCGGCCCCGCCGAGCTGCCCGCTCTGCCTCGACGCCCGCCACGTGGTGCCGCAGGACGGCTGGCGTTTCCGCACCGTCGCGGAGGCCCAAGCCTCCTTCCCCTGCCACTGGGAGGAGGTTGAGGCGGGCGTGTGGAAGTTCTGGAACGAGCCGGTCACCGGCATCGGACCGAGCGCCTACCTGATCGTCACGCCCCACGGCAATCTGGGCTTCGAGGGCTGTCCGGTCTTCAGCGAGGCGGCGCTCGACCATATCGCCGCGCTCGGCGGCATCGCGGTCCTGTCGGCGTCGCATCCTCACAGCTACGGCGCGCTGCCCCAGCTCCAGGACCGCTTCGACCCCGAACTGTGCCTGCCGGCGGCCGACTTCACCTGGAGCCCGGCGCTCCAGGTCTCCTGGCCCTACGACGACGAGTTGGAGCCCCTGCCGGGGCTGGTGCTCCACCGCACGGCCGGCCATTTCGACGGCCACGCCGTGCTGCACGACCGCGCCCGCGGCATCGTATTCTGCGGCGACGCCTTCAAGTTCGAGCTGAACCCGCAGAATTCCCGCGAGGCGCTGACGATCTCGGCCCACAAGGCGTTCGTGCGCGGCGTCCCGCTGACCCACGCCGAACTGACCCGCTACCGCGCGGTCTTCGCCGCCCTCGACTTCCACCAGACCTGGACGCCGTTCGAGCAGGCGGCGAATGTCGGGCGGCCGGAGGTGCTGGCGCTGATCGACGCCATGCTGGCCGGCCGGCCGCACGCCTCTCCGGTGCCGGTCGCGTCGTTGACCTGAGACCCGTCACGATCGGCGGCTTGGCCGGCGTGCCGTAGGGGGATGCCGGCTGGGGTCGGGGCTGAGATGTGCGATGCCGTCTTGCGTCGGGGTGCAGGAGGCGGGTGACCGGCTCCGCTCCGCCCGGCGCGTGCTGGTCGTCGGGGGCTCGGGGGCCGGAAAGTCGACCTTGTCCGCTGCGCTCGCCCAGCGGCTCGACCTGCCACATCTCTCGATGGACCGGGAGTTCTGCTGGCTCCCCGGCTGGGTGGCCCGGCCCCGCGACGAGATGCGCGCGCTGATCGCCGCGGCCGTGGCACAAGACCGCTGGATCATGGATGGCAGCTTTCCGTCCAGCCTGGACCTGCGCCTGCCGCGGACCGATCTGGTGATCTGGCTGCGCCTGCCGCGGCTGACCTGCCTCGTCGGAGTGTTCCGCCGCGGCGTCGCGCATCGTGGCCGGACGCGGCCGGACATGGCACCGGGTTGCCCCGAGCGACGGCCCGACCGCGAGTTCCTGAGCGACGTCTGGAACTTCGAGCGGGACACCGCGCCGGCGATCGCCCGCAACCTGGAGGCTCACGGCCCGCGCGTCCCGACGCTCGTGATCCGGTCGCGCGACGAGGCCGGGAGGCTTCTCGCCCTGATCGCCGACCGGGCGCCGCCGTAATGGTCTCGACCGGCCCGGTGGGGCGCCTCACAGCCCGAACTGCGCCTCCGTATCCCCCGGGGTGACGAGGCTCCGGGCCCGGCTGCGGGCGGGCAGGAAGGGCAGGGCGGCGCAGGACGCGCCGACGCTGTCGCAGAGCCGCTCGATTGCCCGCACGATGTCCGGTGGGCCGGCGACGTGGACGGTGTCGCTGCCGCGCAGGGTCGGCAGGTGGGCGGTGACGGGGCCGTGGCGCACGTCGGCTTGGCCGCGGCGGTCGCGGCTCGCCGCGAGCGTGATCTGCTGCACGCCGGTTCCGCGCAGCCAGTCGAGGCCGGGGCGCATGTAGAGGTCGTCGGCATCGGCGGCGCCGGCCACCACCACCATCTCGCGCCCGGTCTCGAGGTGGCGCGCCGCCCGGGCGATGGCCCAGATCGGCGCGAAGCCGGTCTCGGCCGAGACCAGCACGAGGCGACCCGGGCCGGGTCGGTACGGTGTGCCGCCGACGGGCCCCTTGATCCGCACCGCGTGGCCGGGCTGCACCGCCTCGCCGAGGGCGCGGCCGAGAGCACTGCGGTCGCGGCGCAGGTGGAAGACGAGTTCGTTGAGTTCGGTGTTGCCGTCGATGCGCTGGGTCGGGCAGTAGGGCCGGGCGGGCAGCCCTGCAAAGGCGAGTTCCACGGCCTGGCCGGGGATGATGTCGAGGGCGCGGGTGACCGTGACCACCACCTCCATCACCGCCCCCGAGAGCGGGGTGGCGGCGAGCAGCGCGCCGGCGCGCTTGGCGGTGCGCAGGACGGCGAGCGGCGAGGGGGCCGGGCCTGGCCGCGTGGCGGCGCCGTCGCCGAGGCGGGGCCGGGCACGGCTGGTGTTGCGCAGGCGCGGCAGCACCTCCGGCAGAACGGAATCCTGGATGACGCCATCGCGTCCGGCGGCCACCGTCCGGGGCAGTGCGGCGTCGAGGGGCGTGTCGCCGGTCGCCACACGGACGGTCTTGCCGTTGACGACGAGCGAGCAACGGGGGCTCATGGCCGTCTCCGTGCAACTGATCTGGCGGTGTGACGGGACGAGGGATGCGCCACGCCGTCAGCGCGGCGCGAACAGCAGGCGTTCGACCAGGGACGCCCAGCGGTCGCGGTCGGTGCGCAGGTCGTGCTGCATCGTCTCCTCCTGCGCCTGCTGGGTCGTCAAGGCCGCAACCTGTGCGCGCAGTTCTGCGGCGGCCTCACGCTCGGAGCGCAGGACGGCCTTCATCAGCTTGTTTTCCGCCTCGAGCTTCGCGACGAGGTCGTCGATCTCCTCGATCTCCATCTCGTCGGGCGGCGGCAGCCGGTAGGGGCGCGCGCCGATCCAGCCCGGCGGAAGGAGCAGGCGCCGCACCAGATCGAAATCCGGGCCGCTCCGCGCGTTCATGTCCATCACGCTCCGGCCACTCAGATCCGGGCCGCTCCGCCCCAGAAGATCCGGGCCGCTCCGCCCACTCAAATCCGGGCCGCTCCGCTCCTGGCCCGAGATGTCGAACATCGCCTCGCCCATTGCCGCTTCTCCGCGCCTCGCACCGCCCGGACCACGCCCTCCCGGGGCGCGCCGCATCCGATCACGGCCAGGCTGACGATGCTGTCGTCATGGTTAAGGAGCGTTTAAATGACACCGACGCATTCGCATGATTGACCGGATGAAACCGCCGACACACTCTGCCCGATGATACCCGGAGCGGACGCCGATTCGCCCGCTCCGGCACCACGGAGATCGCGATGCTGGACGGACGACGGGTGCTGATCGTCGAGGACGAGGCGCTGGTCGCCCTGGAACTGACCGAGATCGTGACCGGCGCGAACGGCCACGCCGTCGGCCCGGCCCGCACCAACCGCGAGGCCCTCGCCCTCATCGACATCGAGACGATCGACGTGGCGATCCTCGATCTCAACCTCGCCGACGGCGAGGCGACGCCCACTGCCGAATCCCTGATCGCCAAGGGTGTGCCGGTCCTGATCTGCACCGGCGGGGTCTTGCCCCGCGCGATGCGGCTGATGTGGCCGGACCTGCCGATGCTGAGGAAGCCGCTGAACCCGGACCGGCTGGTGGAGGCGTTGGGGGCGCTGTGTGCGGAGCCGGCAGGGCTGAGCCGACCCTGAGCATCACTCGCCGAAGCGGTCACCGCTTCTGCGGGAGATGATGCAAAGACAAGGCGACAAGCCGAGTTCTGCCATGCCGCTCTGCGGAGCGTGGCGCCGGTGCCGTTCCCTCTCACGGCGAACCACGTTTGCGTCGCGATCTCGCGTGGCGGCCGCCGAGAGATCTCGTCGGGATGCGTCGTATGCCTCGCGGCGGTCTCGTCCCGCTCTGCCCTGCTTCGCGGGCGAGCCCGGATCGTGTCGCCTGCTTGCGGCAGATTTCGGGCGCTCGCCTGACTTTCCGACCCAAGATGATCGGTTCATTGTCAAATCACATAAATCAAGAGGAGGCATTATTGCTTGCGCCATGCGTCGCCGATTGGCTTCATTTGGCGGATATCTTGGAAAAAAGCATATGCAAAGGCGCAATGACCGGAATTTCATTTTGGATGTCAAGGCAATCCAAATACGAAAAACAAAAAAATTTACGAAGACATTTATTGTCTTCAAATATGGCGCTGGTCCAGTCGTGGGTCGCGGCGGCGTGATTGGCGGCTCCGTGCCGCACGTCTTGCCGTATCAAGCAAAAGCAAATCTTGTTAGATCATGATATTACTATATGGCAGTATCGGCAAACTACGCAGAATACCGATACGGCTTGGGTTGGCCGTTAATTTTTGGTAAACGACCGGTGCTGACGCTAAAGCTCAGGGGGTTTGACCATGGCAAGGTATATCTCTGCAATATATGCCGTTATGATCGCAGTGGCTGCATTTGTCGTGACGCCGTCCACGGCACAGGCGGACTGCTTCGAGTGTGTTCCGGACACCGTAACTTATTATCCGGTCACGCCTAGTTACCGCGTTCGGACTATTAACAAGTATTCAACCTATACGCGGTATCGCGACATCTATCGTACGAATTTCGTGTACAGGACACGGTCGATCTATCACATCACTCGGATCCGTCCGATCGTCAGGCTGCACACCGTCAACCGCATTCACCATCGGAACGTCGCGCTGATCCGCAATGTGAACGTGTATCGGGTGCAGCGCTTGCCGACCCGCTATGTCCACTCAAGCAGCACCGTCCACCTTTATAACGGTTGTGTCGAGTGTTATTGATCCTGCAAGCCACCAAACGGTAGACGGAAAGTTTCGGGCGGAACGTGCTTTCGCGCATCGCCGGTGACACGTGAAGCCCTCGTCTCTGTTCGTCGGAGGCGATCTTCGTCCATGTCTAATAAAAACAACGGTCGTTGGAAACGACCGTTGCCTATTGGAACAGTGTCTCGCATCCCATCCGAGTGCGGCGGCTCTTCTGTGCTGCCGCGCTCGTCATGTCTTTAGGGCAGCCGTCCCATTCCCGCGGGGTCGGCCCGACCAGCCCGGGCCGATCACGGCCTGCCCCCGTCGCGTCCGCGGATGCGCCCCTCGCTGGACCCGATGTGACGGCGTTTCCATGCTCGTCCGAGTGGCCTTCCGCGGCTGCCCTTCGGCCCGCCGCTGCCGCCGCGCCACTTCGCCCCTCTACGCCGCCTCCGGCGCCGCCCCGACCAGTTGCCGGGCCTGAAGGATCGACATCGGCTCGCCGAAGGCGAAGCCCTGTGCGTAGTCGCAGCCGACCTCGGCGAGGGCCAGGGCATCGGCTTCCGATTCGGCGCCCTCGGCGATGATTTCGAGGCCGAGCTCCTGCGCCATTCGGACGATCGAGCGCAGGATGCCGGAACGGCCATTCGCCATCTGGCGCACGAAGGACTGGTCGATCTTGATCGTGTCGAAGGGAAAGCGCTGCATGTAGGTCAGCGCCGAATAGCCGGTGCCGAAATCGTCGAGGCACAGGCCCGCGCCGAGTTCGTGGATCCGGGCCAACATCTGGGCGGCGTATTCCGGGTTCTCCATCACCAGCGCCTCGGTCAGCTCGAGCTTGAGCGAGCCGGGGACGACGCCGGTGCGGGCGAGCACGGTCTTCACGTCGTGCAGCAGGTCGTGGCGCAGGAGCTGGCGCGAGGACAGGTTGACCGACGCGAAGATCGGTGGCTCGACCACGAGCGCCTGTTGCCAGGCGGCGAGTTCGGCGGCGGTGCGCTCGAGCGCGAAGACGCCGAGATTGACGATCAGGCCGGATTCCTCGGCGATCGGCAGGAAGACCTGGGGGACGACGCGCCCGAGCCGAGGATGGTCCCAGCGAAGCACCGTCTCGAAGCCCGCCACGGTGCGGTCCTCCAGGCGCACGATCGGCTGAAACAGCACCTTGATCTCGTTGCGCTCCAGCGCCCGGCGCAGGTCGCTCTCCAGCATCATCCGCTCGCCACGGTCGGAGCGCATCGTCGGCCGGTAGACCTCGATCCGGTCGCCGCCCTGGCGCTTGCCGTTGATCATCGCGAGTTCGGCGTTCTTCACCACGTCGTCGCGCTTCACCACCGCCCCGGCCTCGTGCAGGGCGACGCCGATCGAGGGCGTCAGGAAGATTTCCCGATCGGCATAGGTGATCGGCGTGGTGATCGCTCGGCGGATGCTGTCGGCGAAGGCGATGATCCGGTCGGGGTCGCGCTCGGAGAGCAGGATGATGGCGAATTCGTCGCCGGCGATCCGGGCCAGGGTGTCCTGGGGCCGCAGCAGGCGGTTGAGGCGGCGCGACAGCGTCAGCAGGATCGAGTCACCCGCCGAGAGCCCGATCGCGTCGTTGACCTGCTTGAACCGATCGATGTCGATCACGAACAAGGTCGGCTTGAGGCGCGGGTCCTGGCTCGCGAGCGCCAGGCCGGCATCGAGCCTGTCGTTGAACAATTCGCGGTTGGGCAGGCCGGTCAGGTTGTCGTGCACCGCGTCGTGCAGCAGCCGTTCCTCGGCGATCTTGGCCTCGGTCACGTCCGCGATGGTGCCGACGATCCGCACCACCTCGCCGTCGGTCCCGATCACCGGCCGCGCCTTGAGCCGGAACCAGTAATAGGGCCCCGCCGTCGAGCGCAGGCGGAAATCCTGGGAGATGCGGCCGCGGCGCTCCTCGATCACCGTGTCGAGGGCGGCGGAATAGCGCTCGACGTCGAAGGGGTGGAGAAGGGAGAGCCAGTTCGCCTGCGGCCCCTCCAGCGCCCCGCGCTTCAGGCCGAGTTGCCCCTCGATCTCGGGGCCGGCGAAGACCCGATCGCCCGGCACGTCCCAGTCGAACACCACGTCGCCGGCGCCGGTGAGCGCCAGCGCCCGACGCTCGGTGTCGGAGACGAGGCTATTGCCCAAGCCCCCGCCCGCGAAGGCGTGCTGGAGCACCGTGAAGCCGATCAGCATCACGATCAGGACGAGGCCTCCGATCAGCGCCGGCTGGACGAGGTCGTTATGGAGCTGGCCGGTGATGGCGAAGCCCGCCGCCACCACCCAGGCGAGCAGCAGCAGCCAGGTCGGGATCAGCAGGATCGCCCGGTCGTAGCCGTTGTGGATCGCCAGATAGACGACGAGCAGCAGGCCGATGCCCGCCACGGTGGCGATCGAGATCCGGGCGACGCCCGCCGCCACCGGCGGGTCGATCACGGCGAGGCCCACGAGGCCGCCGAGGAACAGGAGCCAGATCAGCGCCACGTGGCTGTAGCGCACGTGCCAGCGGGCGAGGTTGAGATAGGCGAACAGGAACACCAGCAGGGTGGCGCCGAGCACGGCTTCCGCGGAGGCCCGGTAGATCCGCTCGGCGACCTCGGTGACCGGAAACACGCGCTGGAAGAACCCGAAATCGATGCAGGCATAGGCCAGCACCGCCCAGGCAAGCGCCGCCGCCGCCGGGAAGATGATCGCGCCTTTGACCACGAACACGATGGTCAGGAACAGCGCCAGCAACCCGGCGATGCCGATGATGATGCCCTTGTAGAGGGTGAGCCCGGTCGCCTTCTTGCGGTAGGCATCCTGGTCCCAGAGATAGACCTGCGGCACGTTGGGGGTGCGCAGCTCCGCCACGAAGGTGACGGTGGTCCCGGGATCGAGGGTGATGACGAACTGGTCGGCATCCGGGCTCTCGTCGCGCTCGGGCCGGATGCCCTGGCTCGCCGTGATGGCGGCGATGCGGGATCCCCCGAGATCGGGCCAGACCACGCCGGAGCCGACGAGGCGGAAATGCGGGGCCACCAGCAGGCGGTCGATCTGCTCGTCGGTGTCGTTGGTGAGGGCGAACACCATCCAGTCCGGCCGTGCCCCGGTCTCGCGCGCCTTCACGGCGATGCGGCGCACGATGCCGTCCTTGCCCGGTGCCGTGGAGATCTGGATCAGGTCGCCGTCCGAGCGGTAGCGCTCGATCGCCGGGGTGAGGTCGATGGCCTGCGAATCGAGGGTGACGCGCACGGCCTCGACCGCGCGGGCCTCCGGCGCGGCGATGAGCAACCCGGCGAGGGCCGCGAGGCAGGCGAGGACGAGTGAGAGCGTGCGCAAGCTTCGGCGTCTTCCGACCGGACAAAGGACGGCCACGGGGCGGCTCGGGGAGGTGCCGGACCGTACTGACGCCCAAGCTTCCGAGCAAGGCGGAGGCCTCGGATCTCCCCTGCCGCCCGCGAGCGCGACCGTCGACGGGCTTCGATCGCTCCCCTTTGCGGCCAAATCAAGTTGTGCCGATTGCACCGTAATCGGTGCCGATCCCTTGGCGATCGGTGCCGATCCCTCCGTGATCGGTGCTTGTGGGTCAGGGACCGGACGCCACGTCGGCGATCGGGACCAGCCCCCCGCATTCCGGGTGGCGCATCAGCTCGGTCGGGAACGCGAAGGTCAGCGCGTGAGTCGGGCAGTTCGCCACGACGTGCCCGAGGATCGGCCGGCCGGCGAGGCTCAATCGGCGAGATCTGCTTGGCCTCGGCGTGATCACCCCGCCCGGAGGGCCGTCCTGACCGCTTCCAGGCTCTGGAGCGTCTTGACCGGCCCGATTGCCGCGAGGGTCGGCGCACCGGCGATCAGCGCGCGCCCGGCCGCACGCACGTCGTCGGGCGTGACGGCGTCGACCTTGGCGATCACCTCGGCGGCCGGGATCACCCGGCCCCAGGCGAGGAGCTGCCGCGCCGTGCGCTCGATGCGGCCACCCGGCGTCTCCAGCGCCGAGAGCAACGCCACCTTGAGCTGCGCCTTGGCCCGGGCGAGTTCGGCGGCATCGACCGTCTCCGCCGCCTCGCGCAGGCAGCCGAGCGTCACCTCGACGAGGTCCGCCAGGTCGCGGCCGGCGGTGCCGGCGCCGATGCCGAACAGGCCGCAATCGCTGAAGGGCCAGTGGAAGGCGTGGATCTCGTAGGCGAGGCCGCGGGTCTCGCGCACTTCGTGCCAGAGCCGTGAGGTCAGCCCGCCGCCGAGCACCTGCGCGAAGAGATGGGTGGCGTAGTAGGTCTCGTCCCGGAACGACCGGCCGGGCAGGCCGAGGACGAGATTGGCCTGTTCGAGCTTGCGCGGCATCCGGCGCTCGCCGCCGCGATACTGGCCCGGGACCGCCTCCGGCGCGTCGCCCGCCGGCATGGCGCCGAAATGCGCCTCCGCCGCTGCCACGATCGCGTCGTGCTCGACGGCGCCGGCCGCGGCCAGGACCATGCGCCCCGGGGTGTATTCCCGGGCGAGATAGGCTTCGATCGCCGCCTTGTCGAAGCTCTCGATGGTGTCCGGGCGCCCGAGGATCGGCCGGCCGATCGGCTGGTCGGGGAAGGCCGCCTCCGTGAAGGCGTCGTAGACGACGTCGTCCGGCGTATCCTCGACGGCGGCGTATTCCTGGAGGATCACGCCCTTCTCGCGGGCCAGCTCGCCGGCCTCGAAGACCGAGCGGGTCAGGATGTCGCCGAGCACGTCGAGGGCGACCCCGGCATCCTCGCCGAGCACGCGCGCGGTGTAGCTCGTCTGCTCGACGCTGGTGGCGGCGTTGATGTCGCCGCCGACATTCTCGATGTCCTCGGCGATCGCCCTGGCCGAGCGCGTCGCGGTGCCCTTGAACGCCATATGCTCGATCAGGTGGCTGAGGCCGTGCTCCTCCGGCCGCTCGTTGCGCGAGCCGGCCCCGACCCAGACCCCGAGGGTCGCGGTGGCGAGCCCCGGCATCGCCTCGGTGACGACGGTGAGGCCATTGGCCAGGCGGGTGATCTTGAGGTCCGGCGAGGCGCCGAGCGTCGCGAAATGCTGGTTCATGCGGCGGTCCCGTTCATGCGGCGCTCGTCAGGATGCGGGCGCGCTCGCGGATCGCGCGCTCCACCGCCGCCTCGTCGTTGGGCAGCACCGTGAAGCGCTCGCGCCGCGCCATGAGGTCGGCGAGGTGCGGCGGCAGGGCCGGGCGCACGCCGGTCGCGGCCTCGACCGCATCCGGGAACTTCGCCGCATGCGCCGTCGCCAAGGCCACCACGGGCGTTGCCGGATCCTCCTTAAGGAGCGTGCGGGCGGCGCGCACGCCGATGGCGCTGTGCGGATCGATGATCTGGCCTGTGCCCCGGTAGACGTCGCGGATCTCGGCCACGACCTCGTCCTCGGGCACCGAAGCCGCGTCGAACTCGGCGCGGATCCGCGCCAGGGTGCGGTCGTCGAGGGCGAAGGCGCCCGACTGCTTCAGGCCGGCCATCAGCCGGTTGACGGAAACCGCATCGCGGTCGAGTGCCTCGAACAGCAGGCGCTCGAAATTCGACGAGACCTGGATGTCCATCGAGGGCGAGGTGGTCGGCGCCACGCCGCGGACCTGGTAGGAGCCGGTCGCCAGGGTGCGGGCCAGGATGTCGTTGGCGTTGGTGGCGATCATCAGCCGGCCGACCGGCAGGCCCATGCGCTTCGCGGCCCAGCCGGCCAGGATGTCGCCGAAATTGCCCGTCGGCACCGAGAACGAGACCGGGCGGTGCGGGCTGCCGAGCGCGACCGCGCTGGTGAAGTAGTAGACCGCCTGCGCGGCGACCCGGGCCCAGTTGATCGAGTTGACGCCCGAGAGCCGCACCTCCTCGGCGAAGCGAGGATGCTGGAACAGCGCCTTCACGATCGCCTGGCAATCGTCGAAGGTGCCCTCGACGGCGAGCGCGTGGATGTTTCCCGCATCCACCGTGGTCATCTGCCGGCGCTGCACCTCGGACACCCGGCCGTGGGGATAGAGGATGAACACGTCGACGTTGTCGAGGCCGCGGAACGCCTCGACGGCGGCGCTGCCGGTATCGCCCGAGGTGGCGCCCACGATGGTGGCGCGGCTGCCCTTGGCCTTCAGCGTGTGGTCCATCAGCCGGCCGAGGAGCTGCATCGCCACGTCCTTGAAGGCGAGCGTCGGGCCGTGATGCAGTTCGAGCAGGAAGAGGTTGTCGCCGAGCTGGGTCAGCGGGCAGACCGCCGGGTGCCGGAAGCTGGCATAAGCCTCGTCGATCATCCGGTCGAAATCGGTTGTCTCGATCTCGCCGTCGACCAGCGGTGACAGCACGGTCTTGGCGGCCTCCGCATAGGGCCGGCCGGCGAGGCCCGCGATGGTCTCCGGCGCGATCTGCGGCCAGGCTTGCGGGATGTACAGGCCGCCGTCGCGGGCGAGGCCGGCCAGCAGCGCGTCGGTGAAGGTCAGCGGCGCGGCGCTGCCGCGGGTCGAAACATGGAGCACGGTCATCAGTCCTGAAGCTGGCGCAGGGCCTACACGAAACCGCGGTGCGCGTCAGCCCGCGGCTCAGGCACGCGCGCCCGGCGCCTTGCGCAGGCGGCACCCGGCGATCCGCCACGCCCCGTCCGCGTCCCGCTCCAGGGTATAGAGCGCCTCCCAGTCGGTGCCGTCCTGGTCCTGGATGTGCACGCCCTGCGCGCGGCTCCCGTCGGGCCGGTCCTCGTCGGTGGCGAACGCGAAGTGGCGGTTGCGGTAGATGGCGGCGTAACCCTGCCGGACCATGCCGATGAAGGTCTCGGGGCTGCCGAAGATCGACCGGATGGCGGGCGCCGCCTCGGCATAGGCGGCGGCCGCGTCGTCACGCCGGAACGCCTCCTGCTGGCGCAGGATCGCCGCGCGGGCCGCCTCCCGGTCGCCGTCCGCGGCGCGCGCGCCCTGACCGGCGGCGAGCAGGGTCATCAGGGCGACGAGGGTCCGCATGGGCAGGGCCCTCCGGGGATCCCGTGATCGAGACGCTCCCGGTGTAGCAGGCCGATCGCGCGTGCACAACTTTTCGCTGGCCGAATGGTTTGAGGCTGCGGAGCGGAGGCCGGTCACCGGCATCTCGCTTCGGGCTGATGATCCGTCCCTCCTTGCGTCATCCCGGGCTGCGCGGCGCCCCCCGGGATGACGCAGAGCGTCCGAGTATCGCCGGCCGATATGCGGGGGCTACACCCCGCTCGCCTTCCGCCCCAGCTCCACCACCCGCAGGTTGTTGGTCGTTCCCGGCCGGCCGAACGGGATGCCGGCCACCGCCACCACCAGGTCCGGCGCCTGGGCGTAGCCTTCCTGTTCGGCGACTTCGGCGGCGCGGGCGACCATCGCCTCGTAGGAATCGATCTCCGGGCCGAGCACCGAATGGGCGCCCCAGTACAGGCTGAGGCGGCGCGACACCGCCGTGTCGGAGGTCGCCGCGAGGATCGGGACGTTCGGGCGCTTGCGGGCGATGCGGGCGGCGGTGGTGCCGCTCGACGTGAAGGCGACGATCGCCGCCGCCTCGATCGCGTCGGCGAGAGTTGCGGCCGCGGCCGCCACCGCGTGGGGCGGGCTGTCCTCGACCTCCGGCTCGCTCGCCCGGACGAGCGAGCGGTAGAGCCGGTGCTGCTCGGTGCGGCGGATGATCCGGTCCATGATCGAGACCGCCTCGATCGGGTATTTGCCCGCGGCTGATTCCGCCGAGAGCATCACCGCGTCGGCGCCGTCATAGACCGCCGTCGCCACGTCGGACGCCTCGGCCCGGGTGGGGGAGGGCGCCGAGACCATCGATTCGAGCATCTGCGTCGCCACGATCACCGGCTTCACCGCCCGGCGGCAGGCCCGCACCAGCTCCTTCTGGCGCCCCGGCACGTCCTCGGGCGGCAGCTCGACGCCGAGATCGCCGCGGGCCACCATCACGCCGTCGGCGATGCGGATGATGTCCTCGATGTGGTCGAGCGCCGAAGGCTTCTCGATCTTGGCAATCAGCCCGGCCCGGCCGGCGATCAGCCCGCGCGCCTCCATCACGTCGGAGGGGGTCTGGACGAAGGACAGGGCGACCCAGTCCACCCCGAGATCGAGCCCGAAGGCGAGGTCGCGCCGGTCCTTCTCGGTGAGCGGCGAGAGGGCCAGCACCGTGCCCGGCAGGTTGACGCCCTTGCGGTCGGAGATCGGCCCGCCCACCACCACGTCGGCGTCGATCGCGGTATCGTCGACACCCACCACTCGCACCCGGACCCGGCCGTCGTCGATGAGCAGGTCCTGGCCCGGCGCCACCGCGGCGAAGATCTCGGGATGCGGCAGCGGGATCGCATCAGTGCTGCCCTCTCTTCCCTCGCGCACGAAGCGGATGCGGTCGCCGGTGGCCAGCTCGGCCTTGCCGCCCCGCAGGGTGCCGATGCGGATCTTTGGCCCTTGCAGGTCCTGGAGGATGCCGATCGGCCGGCCGGTCTCCTTCTCCAGGGCCCGGATGGCGGCGTGGACCTTGGCGTGGTCGTCGTGGGTGCCGTGGGAGAAGTTGAGCCGGAAGGTGTCGACCCCGGCGAGGAAGAGGGCCTTCAGCCGCTCCGGCGTGTTGCTGGCCGGGCCGACGGTGGCGACGATCTTGGCGTGGCGGTGGCGGCGCATGGCAATCGCTCCTTGGTCGTCGTCTGTTCAGGGCTTGGTGCGGCGATACACGTTGGTGAAGGTCACGTTCATGCCGCCGCAGGCGGCGTTGTCCTCGGCGAGCAGGAAGGGCGGCAGCAGCTTCAGGCGCAAGCGGCAATCGGAGGGATCGCCGGCCGAATAGGGCAGGGTGCCCTTGTCCCCCATGGTGAAGGCGAGGTCCGCGCCCGTCGGAGCCGTCTCGCCCGCGACCTCGCCGATATTCACCGCGCCGCGGCGCACGCGGTCGGGATCGAGGGCGCCAAAGGTGGCGTCGCCCTTGACGCCGAGCGTCCCGGGCGCCTTGCCCGGCCGGATCACCACGGTCTGTTCCGGCGCCGTCCAGGTGCCGGTCCAATCCGTCACGGAGGGCGCTGCCGAGGTGGGCGGCGGGACGACGGCGGTCTCCGGCACCCAGCCGGCGCGGACCGCGCCGGTCTTTCCGACGTAAGTCGCGCAGACGAAGCCCGGCAGGGTGTTGCCGAGGATCACGAGGTTGCCCGGCACCAGGAACGCCTTCTCGCGGCAGGCTGGATCGGGCCCGGGGCAGCCCTTGCGCGTGGAGGTGCCCTTGACGAACGGCACCCGGGCCTCGCCGCTCTTGATCGTGCCGAGGCGCGGCCCCGCGCCGGCGCCGAGCGGGCCGTAATCGACGCAATCGCCCTCCGCGGCCAGGGCCGCCCCCGGCCCCGCGAGCCAGGCCATCACGATCAGCCCCGCGCGGCGCCGGCGCCGCGTCCGCCATGGCCCGCCCTGCTGTCTCCCGTCCCGCATCCGCTCATCCCCTCGCCCGTGGCGACACCGCCGCGGAAGCTAGGGCATCTTGGACCAAAGGAGCACCCGTCCTCCGCCGACAAGACTCGCGTGCCGCGGTGCCGCGCTCTTGACGCCGGCTATGCTGCAACGCACCCTGTCGCGGAGAAACCTTTCGGTGACGATACAGAGCGGGGTATCGACGGTCATGCTGTTCCAGCCGCCCGTCTTCGAGACGATCTTCCGTATCCCGGTCGAGCATCGTCTGGTGATCCGGGGATCGCGCAGTCGTGGCGCCCCGCTGGACGGCGTGCGCTGGTACCACGACGAGTTCGATGCCGCCGGCATCCTGGTCGCTCGCTACGAGACCTATGACGAGACCGACGAAGCCGGGCAGGGACGCTGCGGCTGGCGCCGCTACGATGCCGCCGGCCGGCTCGTCGCCCGGCACGAGGTGGCGATGCGCTGGTCGGCCCTTGTCGCCCTCAAGCAATCGCGCCGCGGCGCCGAGATGGCGCTGCAACGGGTCGCGGCGAGCACGCCCCCCTCCCGCCGCTCGTCCGCCGGGTCTTGGCGGCCCGCCATCGTTCCCGCCGCGTGACGCAAGTTCTGGTCACGGCCAGCGTCTTCGCCGTGACCTTTCCGCGGCGTGACGGGTGGCGCTGCGAAGTGCCGGTCTGTCCGTGGTCCTGGATTGGCCGCCAACAGGCTGGAGAGCTGTGCCGTGATGGGCACGGTCTTTCGTGAGGCGGACGCCACGCATCGGCTGAGCCCGATGAGGTAGTGTGCAAGTCGCGCCGATGCCGATGGCGCGCACGCATTCACGGTCAGCGACAAGGCGCTCGACCTGTTCACCCGCTCCGTCGTGCCGCCCCGCGCCGGAGGAGGGATCCACCATCGTGCCCCATCCGCAATCCGGCGCCTGAGCCCTTCGCGGCCGTCCCGAATTGGCTTAAACTCCCCGCCCTTGATCTGGCCCGCACGAGAATGGGCCGGCCATGGAGGAGGCAGCCATGCATGAGGCGGTACGCATCACGGTGCGGCCCGACGGCCGCTACACGCTCTATCGCGGCGAGACGCCGCTGATCTTCGGCCTGACCCGCGAGATGGCATTCAGCCTGGCCGAGAGCTGCGGCGTCGTCATCGAGCGCGCCTACAGCATCAATTAAGCAGATTTCGCAGAAGTGGTGGCCGGTGTTGCGAAAAAATCTGCGACCAACCAATAACCTAAGCGGACGAAGCGTTGGCTTGCCAACGCAAGTCTGCTCAGCGGTCACGCCTCGCCGCGGGTGCGAAGGCGGGGCCAGACCATGTCGGCGGCGAGCGAGGCCGCCGTGCCGCAGCCGCAGCCGAACACCTTGACCAGGAAATCCGCGACGCGGCCGTGCCGCGTCGCCTCGAGCAGCTGGAACGCCTCGAGGGCGCCCGCCGCCGCCACGACCAGCACCAGCACCCGCCAGCGGTGGCGCGGATAGCCGAGGGCGAACAGGAAGGCGAGCAGCGCGAAGGCACCGGCTCGCTCGATCGAGACCGGCATGCCGCTGACCGGCCGGTATCCGATCGGCGCGATCGTCGCCACCGTGATGGCGGCGAGGATCAGCCAGCCGAGAATGCGCGACGCTCTGGACATGTGAGGGATGATCTCGTGCAGGCCCGACGGCCCGGGTAACGGAAGAACGCAAGCGGCCCGGTGCCAGATAACGCCGGGCCCCGCGATCCTGGCTCGAAAGGTTTACGATTCCTTCCGACGGGGCTGCGTCACCGTGACCGCGACCAGGCGAGCCCCGGCACCAGCAAGGCGCCCTCGGCGGCTCCGCTGCCCTCCGAAAACACCACCCGGCCGCCGTCGAGGCGGGCCTGCCCGCTCGCCACCAGGGCAAGCGCCGCGGGATAGATCCGGTGCTCCTGCACCAGCACCCGGGCGCTCAGGGCGTCCTCGTCGTCCCCCGGCAGCACCGGCACGGCGGCCTGGGCGACGATCGGACCGGCATCGAGCTCCGGCACCACGAAATGCACCGTGCAGCCATGCACCCGCACCCCGGCGGCCAGCGCCTGGGCATGGGTGTGGGTGCCGCGGAACAGCGGCAGCAGGGAGGGGTGGATGTTGAGCATCCGCCCGGCCCAGGCTTCGACGAACCAGGGCGTCAGCACCCGCATGAAGCCGGCGAGCACCAGGAGTTCGGCGCCGTGCTCCCGCAAGGCCGCGTCGAGCGCCCGCTCGAAGGCGGCCCGGTCGGAAAAGGCGCGGTGATCGACCGTCACGGTGGCGAGCCCGGCTTGCGCCGCCCGGGCGAGGCCCGGCGCGTCCGGCCGGTTCGAGGCGACGAGCACGATCTCGGCCGGGTAGTCCGGTGCCTGGGCGGCCTCGATCAGCGACACCATGTTGGAGCCGCGGCCCGAGATGAGGATCGCGATCCGGGCGCGCGTGCTCATAGGGCGAGCTTGCCTGAGAACGTCACCGGCGCCTCGCCCCGCGGGGTGATCCGCCCGAGGCGGACCGGCGCCTCGCCGGCCGCCCGAAGCGCCTGCTCCACCGCCTCGGCCCGGGCCGGATCGACCACCACCACCATGCCGATGCCGCAATTGAAGGTGCGCAGCATCTCGGCCTCGGCGACGTTGCCCTGGCGGGCGAGCCAGCCGAAGACCGGCGGCACGGTGATCGCGTCGAGGTCGAGGGCGATGCCGACGCCGTCGGGGAGCACCCGGGGCAGGTTGTCGGGAAAGCCGCCGCCGGTGATGTGGGCGAGCGCCTTGATGGCGCCGTGGCCGGTCTCCTTCAGGGCGGCCAGCAGCGGCTTGACGTAGATCCGGGTCGGCTCCAGCAGCGCCTCGCCGAGGCTGATGCCGTCCGAGAAGGGCGCAGGCGCATCGTAGCCGAGGCCAGATGCCGCCACGATCCGGCGCACCAGCGAGAACCCGTTCGAGTGCACGCCCGACGAGGGCAGGCCCAGCACCCTGTCGCCGGGCGCGATGCCGGAGACCGGCAGCAGCGCGCCGCGCTCCGCCGCGCCGACCGCGAACCCGGCGAGGTCGTAATCGGACCCGTCATAGAGGCCCGGCATCTCGGCGGTCTCGCCGCCGATCAGCGCGCAGCCGGCCTGGCGGCAGCCCTCGGCGATGCCCTTGACGATGTCGGCGCCGACACCCGGCACCAGCTTGCCGGTGGCGTAGTAATCGAGGAAGAACAGCGGCTCGGCGCCCTGCACGATGATGTCGTTGACGCACATCGCCACGAGGTCGATGCCGATCGTGGCATGGCGCCCGGTCTCGATCGCGATCTTGACCTTGGTGCCGACGCCGTCATTGGCCGCCACCAGGATCGGGTCGGTGAAGCCCGCCGCCTTCAGGTCGAACAACCCGCCGAAGCCGCCGATCTCCGCATCGGCCCCGGGCCGGCGGGTCGCCCGCACCAGGGGCTTGATCGCCTCGACCATGGCGTTGCCGGCATCGATGTCGACACCGGCCTCCGCGTAGGTCATCCCGTTCTGGCGCTCGCCCGTCGTCATCCCTCGACCCTTCGCCTCGATCCTTCATATGCTGCGACCGCTCTTAGCCGCTCTTGCCCGCGACCGCGAGTCGGGGCAGCCGGAGGAGCCATGACGCCGCCGAAAACCTTGCCCCGCTCCGTGCCGAACCTGATCACCGCCGCGCGCCTCGCCCTGGCGCCGTTCGTGGTCTGGGGAATCGCCAGCGAGGCGTGGGGGACGGCCTTCCTGCTCTTTGCCGTCGCGGGGCTCTCCGACGGCCTCGACGGGTTCCTCGCCCGCCGTTACGGCCTGGCGAGCCGGCTCGGCGCGATTCTCGATCCGCTCGCCGACAAGGCCCTGATGCTCGCCGCGCTGGTGGGCCTGACGTGGGCCGGGATCGTGCCGGCGTGGTTCCCTGCCGTGCTGGCCGCCCGCGACACCCTGATGGTGACGGGCGCCGGCCTCGCCCGGCGCGCCGGCCGCCCGCTGGAGACCCCGCCGCTCCTCGTCGGCAAGCTCAACACAGCCTGCCAGATCGCCTTCCTGGCCTGGCTCCTCGGGAGCCGGGCGCTCGGCATCGCGGCGCCCGGGGCCGACGCCTTGGCGATGCCGGTTCTGGCCGGGCTGTCGGTCGCCTCGGCGGTGGCGCAGGGGCTCGCGGGGTGGCGAGCCGGAGGCGCTCGATAGCACGCCGATCGGTCGCCCGGCTTGACCCTGCGGCGACGCCCTTCCATTTCGGAGCCGCCGGGTCGCGACGGATTCGCGTGGGAGGACGGGTTTCGCATCGATGCCGATCCAACGCCGGGCCGCCATCACCCTGGCGGTGCTCGCCCTGCTGATCTTCCTGCTCTACGAGCTGCGCGACGTGCTGCTGCCCTTCGTGGCCGGCGCGGCGCTCGCCTATGCCCTCGATCCCGTCGCCGACCGGCTGGAGCGCCTCGGGCTCGGGCGGCTCACCGCCACGCTCATCATCCTGGCGGTGTTCCTGCTCGGGCTGATCCTGGTCCTGATCCTGGTGGTGCCGCTCGCCGCCAACCAGATCGCGGCGTTGGTCGCCTCGCTGCCGGCGATGATCGCCAAGCTCCAGGCGATCATCGCCGAGCGGGCCGGCCCCCTGATCGAGCGGGCCGGGGGCCACGGCGCGCTCCAGGAGCTGCAATCCTCGGTCGGCAACCTGATGGGCCAGGCGGTGACCTGGATCCTCGGCTTCCTGCGCTCGCTGTGGTCGGGCAGCCAGGCGGTGGTCGGCATCGTCTCGCTCCTGGTGGTGACGCCCGTGGTGGCGTTCTATCTGCTCGTCGACTGGGACCGGATGATCGCCACCCTCGACCGCTGGGTGCCGCCGCGCCACCGCGCCACCGCCCGGATGCTCGCCCGCGACATCGACGGGGCGATCACCGCCTTCATCCGCGGCCAGACCCTGGTCTGCCTGATCCTCGGCACGTTCTACGCCGTCGGCCTGTGGTGCGTCGGGCTGAATTTCGGCGTGCTGATCGGCCTGATGTCGGGCCTCCTGACCTTCATTCCCTATGTCGGCTCGCTCACCGGCTTCCTGCTCTCCACCGGCGTCGCCCTGGTGCAGTTCTGGCCCGACTGGGTCTCGGTGGTGCTGACGGTCGGGGTGTTCCTGGTCGGCCAGTTCCTGGAGGGCAACGTGCTCCAGCCCAAGCTCGTCGGGGATGCGGTGCGGCTGCACCCGGTCTGGCTGATGTTCGCGCTGCTCGCCTTCGGCTCGCTGTTCGGCTTCCTCGGCCTGCTCCTGGCGGTGCCGGTGGCGGCGGCCCTCGGCGTCGTCGCGCGCTTCGCGGTGCAGCGCTACCTGGAGAGCCGGCTCTACCACGACGGCACGCCCATCCTCACGGCCGAGGCGGAGGTCGCCACGGTGACGGTGACGAATCACGCCCCGCCCGCCATATCGAAGCCCTGACCGCACGAGACCCGCGACACCGCATGCCCGACCGACCGCGCCAGCTCGCCCTCGATCTGCCCGTCGCCCCCCGTTTCGGCTCCGAGGACTTCCTGGTCAGCCCCTCCAACGAGGCGGCCTATGCCCGCATCGAGGCTTGGCCCGACTGGCCGGACCGGGTCCTCGTGCTCACCGGCCCGCCGGGCAGCGGCAAGAGCCATCTCGCGGCGATCTTCGCCGAGCGGTCGGGCGCGCTCACCGTGCCGGTCGCCGCCGTGACGGCGGCGGCGGTGCCGGACCTGGCGGAAGCCGACGCCCTGGTGATCGAGGATGCCGACCGCGAGGCGGGCCGCGACGAGGCCGCCCTGTTCCACCTCCTCAACCTCGCCCGCGAGCGGTCCTTGAGCATGGTGGCGACGGCGTCCCGTCCCGTCGAGACCTGGGGGCTCGCCACGCCGGACCTGCGCTCGCGCCTGCGGCTGGCGCCCGGCGTCAGTCTCGCGCCGCCCGACGAGGCCCTGCTCAAGGTCGTGCTGGTCAAGCTCTTCCTCGACCGCCAGCTCGTCGTCGATACCAGCGTGGTCGACGCCCTGGCCCTGCGGCTCGACCGGTCGCTGGCCCGCGCCCGCGACGTCGTGGCCCTCCTCGACCGGGAAGGCCTGAGCCGGCGCCGGCGCATCACCCGGCCGCTCGCCCTCGCCACCCTGGCGGCTCTGGAGGGGCAGGAGGACGAGGACATGGACGAGGATATGGGCGAGGACCCCGACGAGGAGTGAGCCCGGAGCGCTCCGCGCCCGCCGAAGCGGACCGCTCCCGAACCGTTCACGTCACTGTCAAACTGTCCTGTCACCGGGGAAGGCTGTAAGCTCGACCCGGCGTCAATCGTAAGGAGGACTCATCGTGTCGGACACCACTGCCGGAGCCAGTGCTATCCCGGTCCTCGACGAGACCGAGGCGACGCCTGAGAAGGTGGAGGGCGCCCGGCGCGACGAGGCGGAGATCCTCGCCGAGGCCAAGGTCGAGCCCAAGATCGAATCCAGGGCCGAGGCCGCGGGGGCTGCCGACGAGGCCGGCCCCGCCCAGGAGGCCGCTCGCCAGGCCAGGGCCGAGGCGATCGCCGCCGGCCGGACCCTGCGCCACGAGCCGGGCCGCTACGTCAACCGCGAATTGTCCTGGCTGCAATTCAACCGCCGGGTGCTGGAAGAGGCGTCGAATGCCGGTCATCCGCTGCTCGAGCAATTGCGGTTCCTGTCGATCTCGGCCAACAACCTCGACGAGTTCTTCATGGTGCGGGTCGCCGGCCTGCACGACCAGGTCCGCGCCGGGCTGACCGCGCCCTCCGCCGACGGGCTCTCCCCGGCCGAGCAGCTCGCCCGCATCGACGCCGAGGTCACCGGCCTCGCCCGCGACCAGCAGCGGCGGTGGAGCGAGCTGCGCCAGGAACTGCATCTCAACGGCATCGACCTCGTCGAGGCGATGGGCCTCTCGGCCGAGGAGGCGGCCTGGCTCGAGGATTACTTCCTCCAGCACATCTTCCCGGTGCTGACGCCGCTCGCCATCGACCCGGCCCATCCGTTTCCGTTCATCCCGAATCTCGGCTCGACCATCGCGCTGACCCTGGTGCGGCCGCGTGACGCGCGGGTGCAGCGGGCGCTGATCCGCCTGCCCTCGATCATCGACCGCTTCGTGCGCCTGCCCGACCTCGGCCATACCGGCACCGCCCGGTTCATCGCCATCGAGCAGGTGATCGTGCTGTTCACCGGCCGACTTTTTCCGGGCTACCTGGTGAAGGGCCAGGGCGGCTTCCGGGTCGTGCGCGATTCCGATCTCGAGATCGAGGAGGAGGCCGAGGATCTGGTGCGCCACTTCGAGACGGCGCTGAAGCAGCGCCGCCGCGGCGTGGTGATCCGCCTCGAAATCGACGGGACCATGCCGGAGGACCTGCGCACCTTCGTGGCCGACGAGCTGGAGATCGCCAACGACGCGGTGTTCGTGGTCGACGGGATGCTGGCCCTCAACGAACTCTCGCAGATCGTCGGGATCGACCGGCCCGACCTGAAGTTCAAGCCCTACAACCCGCGCTTCCCCGAGCGCATCCGCGAGAGCGGCGGCGATTGCTTCGCGGCGATCCGCCAGAAGGACTTCATCGTCCACCACCCCTACGAGTCCTTCGACGCGGTGGTGCAGTTCCTGTCGCAGGCCGCCCGCGACCCGAACGTGGTGGCGATCAAGCAGACGCTCTACCGCACCTCCTCCAACTCGCCGATCGTCGCCGCTTTGGCGGAAGCCGCCGAGGCCGGCAAGTCGGTGACGGCGCTGGTCGAGCTGAAGGCGCGCTTCGACGAGGAGGCCAATATCCGCTGGGCCCGCAACCTCGAGAAGGCCGGTGCGCAAGTGGTCTTCGGCTTCATCGAGCTGAAGACCCACGCCAAGCTCTCGATGGTGGTGCGCCGCGAGGGCGACCGCCTGGTGAGCTATTGCCATGTCGGCACCGGCAACTATCACCCGATCACCGCCCGGATCTACACCGACCTGTCGTTCTTCACCGCCGACCCGGTGATCGGCCGCGACGTCTCGCGGATCTTCAACTTCATCACCGGCTATGCCGAGCCGGCGGAGCTGGAGCGGATGGCGGTCTCGCCGCTGACCCTGAAGGCGCGGCTGCTCGAGCACATCGCCGAGGAAATCGCCCACGCGAAGGCCGGGCGCCCGGCGGCGATCTGGATCAAGTGCAACTCGCTGGTCGACACCCAGATCATCGACGCGCTCTACGACGCCAGCGAGGCCGGCGTCGCGATCGATTGCGTGGTGCGCGGCATCTGCTGCCTGCGGCCCGGCGTGCCGGGCCTGTCGGAGAACATCCGGGTCAAGTCGATCGTCGGGCGGTTCCTGGAGCACGGCCGGGTCTACGCCTTCGGCAACGGCGTCGGGCTGCCCCACCCCAAGGCGCGGGTCTACATCTCGTCGGCGGATCTGATGAGCCGCAACCTCGACCGCCGCGTCGAGGCGATGCTGCCGATCCTCAACCCCACCGTGCACCAGCAGGTGCTCGACCAGATCATGATGGCGAATCTCCTCGACAACCAGCAGAGCTGGCGTGTACTGGCCTCCGGTGCGAGCGAGCGGATCGAACCCGCCGAGGGCGAGGAACCCTTCAACGCGCATCGGTATTTCATGACCAACCCGAGCCTGTCGGGGCGCGGGAAGGCATCGAAGAAGTCGAGTCCGCGCGCCCTGAGCCGGCGCGCCCAGCACACCTGACGCGAGGCCCAGGCCGATCCCGGGGGCCCGCTCGTCGGGCGTTGCTCCCGTCATGAGGACCTGGATGGGCCTGGATCGTACCGCCCTGAACGAAGCCGCGCTCGCTCGGATCGAGCCCGGCACTCCCGTCGCCATCATCGATATCGGGTCGAACTCAGTCCGGTTGGTCGCCTATTCGGGCATCAGCCGGGCACCGACGCCGCTCTACAACGAGAAGGTCCTGTGCGGCCTCGGCCGCAACGTGCTGACCACCGGCCGCCTCAACGAGGAGGCGGTGCGCCGCGCCCTCCAGGCTCTGGCCCGGTTCCGGGTCCTATGCGACGCGATGCATGTCGGCCAGGTCTTCGTGCTCGCGACCGCCGCCGCCCGCGACGCCGAGAACGGCCCGGCCTTCCTGGAAGCGGCCCAAGCCGCCTGCGGCCAGCCGATCGAGCTGCTCACCGGCCGGCGCGAGGCGGAGCTGTCGGCCTACGGCGTCATCTCGGGCTTCCACGCGCCGGACGGCGTGGTGGGCGATCTCGGCGGCGGCAGCCTCGAACTCGTCGATGTGCGCGGCTCGGCGGTCGGCAGCGGCGTGACCATGCCCCTCGGCGGCCTCGCGCTCCAGGACCTCAGCGGCGGCTCGCTCAAGAAGGCCCGCAAGATCGCGGCGGAAGCCCTGAAGAAGGCGGCCCCCCAGCTCGATACCCTCAAGGGCCGCACCTTCTATGCCGTCGGCGGCACCTGGCGGGCGCTCGCCCGCCTGCACCAGGCGGCGCGGGACTACCGCCTGCACGTGATGCACGGCTACGCCATCGAGCCGAACGACGAGCTGTCCTTCCTCCAGGTCGTCGAGCAATCCGAGGCCGCGACCCTCGCCGCGGTCGAGAGCGTGTCGGAGGCGCGCCGGCCCCTGCTGGCCTACGGCGCGGTGGTGCTCGAGGAGGTGATCCGCTCCGGGCGCCCGCGGGAGATCGCGATCTCGGCCACCGGCGTGCGCGAGGGCCTGCTCTACGAGAAGCTCGACGCCGCCGCCCGCGCCCGCGACCCCCTGCTGCTCGCCGCCGCCGAGCTGAACCGCCTGCGCTGCCGCAGCCCCGGCCACGGCCCTGAATTGCAGGCCTGGACCGACGCCTTCATGGCCAGCCTGTCGACGCCGGAGACCGCCGACGAGCGCCGGCTGCGCCACGCCGCCTGCCTTCTGGCCGACGTCAACTGGCGCACCCATCCGGATTACCGCGGCGAGCAGAGCCTCAACGTCATCGCCCACGCCTCCTTCGTGGGCATCGACCATCCGGGCCGGGCCTATCTGGCCGTGGCGGTGTTCTTCCGGCACGAGGGCGTCGCCCCCGAGAAGGCGAGCCCGCTCCTGCGCCAGCTCGCCGGCCCGCGGCTGTTCGAGCAGGCACGGCTGCTCGGCGCCCTCCTGCGCGTCGCCTTCCCGGTCTCGGTGGCGATGGAGGGCATCCTGCCCCGCACCCCGCTGGCGATGCGCGACGGCGCCATCGTCCTGACCCTGCCGCACGATCTGCGCGACCTCGCCAGCGACCGCCTGTCGAACCGCCTGCGCGGCCTCGGGCGGCTCCTCGGGGCGGAGGCGCGGATCGCGATCGAGGAGTAGGAGGATCACGGGGTTCCGGCCGGCGGGAGATTTCGGCTACGGTCCGGCATCCTCTCCGCCGAGCCCGGACCTCATGGACCAGACCCCTTCGCCGGCCCCGATCGCCATCGACGATTTTGTGAAGCTCGACGTGCGGGTCGGCACGATCGTCGAGGCGGCGCCGATCCCGGAGGCGCGCCGTCCGGCCTACCGTCTCGTCATCGATCTCGGGCCGGCGATCGGCTTGAAGAAATCCTCCGCCCAGGTGACGGTGCACTACACGCCCGACACCCTGATCGGCCGGCAGGTGCTCTGCGTCGTCAACCTGCCGCCGCGCCAGGTCGGCCCGGTGCGCTCCGAGGTGCTGACCCTCGGCGTGCCCGATGCGGACGGCGCGGTGGTGCTGATCGCGCCCGAGCGGCCGGTGCCGAATGGCGGGCGGCTGTACTGACCTTCAGGAGATCGACCACACCATGACCTCCAGCCACGGCCCCCATTCCAGCCATGGTCCCTTGCGGGTCGGCATCGGCGGCCCGGTCGGGTCGGGCAAGACCGCCTTGATGGAGGGCCTGTGCAAGGCCCTGCGCGAGCGCTACGACCTCTGCGCCATCACCAACGACATCTACACCAAGGAGGATGCGCGCCTCCTCACCGTGGCCGGCGCCTTGCCGGAAGAGCGCATCATGGGCGTCGAGACCGGCGGCTGCCCGCATACCGCGATCCGCGAGGATGCCTCGATCAACCTCGCGGCGGTGGCGGAGATGCGCCGGCGCTTCCCCGCCCTCGACCTGGTGCTGCTCGAATCCGGCGGCGACAACCTGGCCGCCACCTTCTCGCCGGAACTCGCCGACCTGACGATCTACGTCATCGACGTGGCGGGCGGGGAAAAGATCCCGCGCAAAGGGGGCCCGGGCATCACCCGCTCGGACCTGCTCGTCATCAACAAGACCGATCTCGCGCCCCTCGTCGGCGCCGATCTCGGGGTGATGGAGGAGGACACCAAGCGCATGCGGGGCACGCGCCCCTATGTCTTCGCGTCCTTGCGCCACGGCGACGGCGTCGAGGCGGTGGCCCGGTTCGTGGTGGAGGCCGGGGGGCTGTAGGTGCGCCTCACGACACGCCCGGTCACTGCCCTGTCTCGCTGCGGCGGCGTCGCCCCGGCGGGGGTGTCGTGAGGGACCTCAGGTGCTCCTCGATTTGCTGCACTGGCTCCTTCTCCCAGCATCGCTCCCGGCGCGGCGCCTCGGCTATGCCGGCGACAGCGTGCGGCTCGCCGCACGGTCCCGGCGCTGCCGCGCCGCCTGGGCGCCGCACCTCGCCGCGGCGAAGGAGGTGGTGCGGGCGGCGATGCGGGACCTGCCCCGGCGCGACACCGTCGTGGTGCTGGGATCCGGCCTCCTCGACGACGTGCCGATCGACGATCTGGCCGCGTGTTTCCGGCGGGTGGTGCTGGTCGATGCGGTGCATCCCTGGCGGGGCCGCTGGCGGGCGCGGCGCCATTCCACCGTGTCGCGCCTCATCCACGACCTGAGCGGCACCCAGGACCTGCTGCTGGGCCGAGGACAGGCATTCGGGGCGATGCTGCCGCCCGTCTGCCGGGAGGCCGACCTCGTGGTCTCGGCCAACCTCCTGTCGCAATTGCCGATCCTGCCGGTCGCCCGGCTCGAGGCGGCGGGCCGGCTCGGGCCCTGGACGGACCCGGAGGCGTTCGGGCGCCGCATCGTGGCCGCCCATCTCGACGCCCTGGCGGATCTCCCGGCCCGGATCTGCCTCGTCACCGACCGCAACGAGACCGAGGAAGATCGGGACGGGCGGGTGCTGGATCGGTTCGACCTCCTGTATGGCGTCGATCCGGGGCCGGCGGCGCGCGCGTGGGACTGGGTCCTGGCGCCGTTCGGCGAGGAGGCGCGGGACCGGCGGGTGGTGCACCGTGTGGCGGCCTGGCCGGATTGGTGGCCGGTGGCATGACGTGCGGGCATGACGGCGTGGGGCCGGCGCGGCTTCGCGCCGGCCGGTGAGGCGTCTACGGTCCTGCTCCGGTGGATGGGGAGGAACGCGACGATGACCCGGGACAGCGACCCGGACGAGGCCCATTGGCGACGCAACCTCGCGGTCTGCGTCTTCGGCTCGTTCACCACCATCGTGGCGATGACGCTGCTGCTTCCGTTCCTGCCGCTCTACGTCGAGGAGCTGGGAGTCCGGGACCAGGCCGCGATCGTGCAATGGTCCGGCGTCGCGTTCGGGGCGACCTTCTTCAGCGCCGCCCTGGTGGCGCCGCTCTGGGGGCGGCTGGCCGACCTCTATGGCCGCAAGCTGATGCTGATCCGGGCCAGCCTCGGCATGGCGGTGGCCATGTCGCTGATCGGGCTCGCCGGCAACGTCTGGCAGCTCGTCGGCCTGCGGCTGCTCGCGGGTTTGCTCGGCGGCTACGCCTCGGGCTCGACCGTGCTGGTGGCGACGCAGACGCCGAAGGACCGCTCGGCCTGGGCGCTCGGCACGCTCGCCTCCGGCATCATGGCCGGCAACCTCGTCGGCCCCCTGCTCGGCGGGGTGCTGCCGCCGCTGATCGGCATCCGGGCGACGTTCTTCGCCGCCGGCGCGGTGATCTTCGTCGCCTTCCTGGCAACCCTGTTCCTGATCCGCGAGGCGCCGCGCCCGCCGCGCTCCGCCCGGAGCGGCGGCGGCTTCGCCAGCATCCCGGACAAGCGCCCGGCGCTGGCCATGCTGGCGACCGGCATGCTGCTGATGCTGGCGGTGATGTCGGTCGAGCCGATCATCACCGTCTACGTCGCCGAGCTGACCCCCGATCCGGCCCGCGTCACCCTGGTGGCCGGGCTCGCGATGTCGGCGACCGCGTTGGGCAGCATCCTGTCGGCGCCGCGGCTCGGGCGCCTCGCCGACCGGATCGGTCCCTGGACCGTCATCACCGGGAGCCTGACCGTCTCGGCGCTGCTCCTGGTGCCGCAGGCCCTGGTGACGAGCGAGTGGGCGCTCGTGGCCTTGCGCTTCCTGATGGGGCTGGCCCTGGGCGGGCTCCTGCCCTGCATCGCCAGCGTGATCCGCCATTCGGTGCCCGATCGGGTGGCCGGAACGATGCTGGGCTATTCCACCTCGTCGCAATATGTCGGGCAGGTGGTGGGGCCGCTGATGGGCGGCTTCGTCGGCGGGCATGTCGGCATGCGGGCGGTCTTCCTCGGCACGGCCGTCCTGATGGCGCTGGGGGCCGCCGGGACCGCCCTGGCGCGACCGAAGGGGATGAGAGCGTGAGCGAATCCGGGTTCAAGCGGCGGATGATCGAGATCGGCGACCCGTCCGGCGGGCGCCTCGCCGCCCTGGAATTCGGGCCGGCCGAGCACCCCCTCGCGGCGCTCCTGCTGCACGCCAACGGCTTCAACGCCCGCACCTATCGCAGCCTGCTCGCGCCGCTCTCGGACCTGCACGTCCTGGCCTACGACCATCGCGGCCATGGCGGCACCACCCTGCCGGCGGAGCCCGAGGGACGCACCGACTGGCAGGACGTCACCGGCGACCTGATCGCGCTCCTCGACCGGCTCGCGTCACCGCCCCTGGTGCTGATCGGCCACTCGATGGGCGGCACCGCCGCACTGCTCGCCGCCGCCGAGCGGCCGGAGCGGGTGCGCCGCCTCGTGCTCCTCGATCCGGTGATCCAGCCGCCCGAGCGCCGCGGCGAGGGCCATGCCGGCCTCGCCGAGGGCGCCCTGCGGCGGCGCAGCCACTTCCCGTCCCGGGAGGCGGCGCTCGCCGCCTATCGGGGGCGCGGCGCGTTCCGCACCTGGCCGGAGGCGCCGCTCGCCGATTACGTGGCGGACGGCTTTCACGAGGCTGAGGACGGCGTGACCCTCGCCTGCACCGGGGCCTGGGAGGCGTCGAGCTACAGGGCCCAGGGGCATGACCCCTGGGCGGCGCTCGCCCGCCTGTCCTGCCCGGTGGAGATCCTGCGGGCGGAAACCGGCAGTACCTGCGCGCTGGCGGAGAGCGCCGGCTCGGTGAGCGTCGAGACGGTGCCGGGCACCACCCACTTCCTGCCCTTCGAGGCGCCCGACCGGATCCGGGCCGCGATCCGGCGCGCCTTCGCCTGATCCGAAGGGGAGGCGCCCGTTCACGCCTGTCGGGGGCGCACAACTCCGCGCCTCACCCTCCCTTGACCGCGCCCGCCGTCAGCCCGGCGACGATCTGGCGCTGGGCGAACACCGTCAGCACCAGCACCGGCAGGGTGACGATGAGCGCCGCGGCGGCGAGCGGGCCCCAGCTCAACTGGTCGAACGAGATCATGTTGTAGACCGCGACCGGCAGCGTCCGGGTCTCGCGCCCGGCGAGCACGATGCCGAAGACGAAGTTGTTCCAGGAGAAGATCACCGCCAGGATCATCGCCACGGCGATGCCGGGCTTGGCGATCGGCAGCGCCACGTAGCGAAACACCTGCCAGCGGCTGGCGCCGTCGATGACGGCGGCCTCCTCCAGTTCGAGCGGCGTGGTCTCGAAATAGCCGATCATGATCCAGATCACGATCGGCACCGTGACGACGAGGTGGATGATGATCTGCGGCCACAGCGTGCCGAGGAGCCCGAGCCACTGGAACAGCAGGAAGAGCGGGATCAGGTAGGACAGGCCCGGCGTGATGCGCGCCACCAGGATCACCACCGCGGCCTTGGCGGCCTTCATCCGGGCGATGCCGTAGCCCGCCGGCACCCCGACGAGGAGGGCCAGCAGCGTCGCCGTGCCGGTGACCAGCAGGCTGTTGACGAAGTAGGTCGAGAACCGATTCGATTCGAGGACGTCGGTGTAGTTCTTCCAGGCGAAGCGCTCGGGAATCAGCACCGGCGGATAGGCGGCATTGTCGATCTCGTACTTGACCGAGAGCGACAGCATCCAGACGAAGAACAGGATCACCGGCGAGACGATGACCAGGACGGCGAAGAGCAGGGCGGCCTGCTTGAGGAGCCAGCGCCAGTTCACGGCACCGCTCCCTGCGTCCGCTTGCGGACCACCAGAAGGGCGGCGGCGAGCGCGATGATGAGCAGGAAGAACACCACGGCGATCGCCGAACCGTAGCCGACGTCGTAGTAGGCGAAGGCGACGCTGTAGAGGTAGATGTTGATCGTCTCCGAGGCGGTGCCGGGCCCGCCTTGCGTGATCGCGAAGATGATGTCGAAGCTCTTCACCGCGTCGATCATCCGGATCATCGCGGCGACGAACAGGAACGGGGCCACCAGCGGCAGGGTGATGTGGCGGAACATCTGCCAGATCGAGGCGCCGTCGATCTGCGCGCTCTCATAAGGCTCGGTCGGGAGCGCCGCGAGGCCGCCGAGCACGATCAGCATGACGAGCGGCGTCCATTGCCAGGTCTCGACCAGCACCAGCGACGGGATCACGGTCGCCGGGTGGAAGACCCAGAGCTGGGCCGGGATGCCGACCAGCGACAGGAGATAGTTCAGCACCCCGAGCTGGGGGTGGAACATCATGGTCCAGACGAGGGCAATCGCGACCGGCGTCGCCATCATCGGCAGGATGAACACGCCGCGCAGGAAGCCGCGCAACGGGAATTTGGCGTGAAACACGCAGGCCGCCACCGTGCCGAGGATGAGCGGCAGCACCACCGACAGCGCGGTATAGGCCAGGGTCTGCCACACCGCGTCGAGGAAGCGCGGATCGGTCGGCAACCGCGCATAATTCGACAGGCCGACGAAGGCCGGCGCCGCGCCGACCTTCCATTCGTGCAGGCTCATCCACAGGGTGAAGGCCCAAGGGAAGACGATCACCCCGACGACCACGACGAGGGCCGGCACCACGAAGGGCCAGTAGCCCGGCGGGCGCCAGCGGGAGACGGGCGCGGCCTCGTCGGCCGATGACAGGTCGTCCGCGGGCGATGCGAGGCCGGCCCGCGCCATCACGCCTTCTCGCTGCGTTCGAGGATCGGCCGGTACTGCTCGGCCGCCTTCTTCAGCTCCGCCGCCGGGTCGGCGCCCGACAGGGTGGCGGTGACCGCGGAGCCGACGATGTCGCGGAACTCCGCCACCGGCACCACGACGGGTAAGCCGAGCTTGCTGATCTTGGCCGAGCCGATCACCGAATCGAGCCACTCGCGCGGCATCTTCACGCCCTGCTGCACCTCGGCGTCGCTGAGGATCGAATCGCGGAACGGCACGCCGCCGCCGGCCTGGAGCAGGCGGGCGCCCATCACCTTCGAGACCGCCCATTGGCAGTAGAGGTAGCCCGCCTCCTTCTTGGGGCTGGCCGCCGCGACGCCGATGCCGTCGCCATAGGTCGCGGCGGCGTGGTCCTTCGGCCCCTTCGGCACCACGGCATAGCCGACCTTGCCGACGACCCGCGAGGCGTTGGGATCTTCGAGCGGCGGCGCCCAGCCGACGCCGTCGAGCCACATCGCCGCCCGCCCTTGCGTGAAGGCCGCCATCGACTCCATCCAGTTGAAGCCGACGACGCCGGGGGGCGCGGTCTTGGTCAAGAGGCGCTGGTAGAGCTTCGTCGCCTCGACGGCTTCCGGGCCGTCGATCAGCAGGTTGCCCTTGTCGTCGAGGAAGCGGCCGCCATAGGCGAGGAAGAACGCCCCCCAGAGCGCCATGTTGGCGTTGCGCAGGCCCCGTCCGACGAAGCCGTAGGTGCCGGCCTTCGGGTCGGTCAGGGTCTCGGCCGCCCGCATCATGTCGTCGAAGGTCTCGGGGTAGGCGACGTTCTTCTTCTGGAACAGCTCCTTGTTCCAGTACAGGATGAAGTAGTCGACCGACATCGGCAGCGAGCGCATCTCGCCGTTCGGCGTCTTGGGGGTTGGGGCTTTGGCGTATTGCAGCCCGGCGGAACTGAAATCGGCCTCCTTCAGGGAGGACTCGGTCAGGTTCGGGTCCTTCATGAACCCGGAGAGGTCGGCGAGCCAGCCGGCCTTGTCGAACTGGCGCTTCTGCACGTGGTAGCTCAGATGCACCACGTCGAAGCTCGGCCGGCCGGAGGTCAGCTCGATGACGATCTTCTGGCGCTGCTGCTGCTCGGGGATCACCTCGGAGGAGACCTTGATCCCGGTCAGCGCCGTGAACTCGGCGGCGCTGCGGTGGAGGAGGTCGCCCCGCGGCCCCTTGATGAGGTTGACCTCCAGGGTCGTGCCGGCATGGCGCTTCCAGTCCATGGCGGCGAAGGCCGGCCGAATGCCCAGGGACCCTGTGCCGATCACGCCGAGTCCGGCCGCGGCGGCGCCGGATGCCAGGAGGCTGCGACGGCTCAGGCCGCCGCGAAAAGTCTCGCCCATCGTTTCCTGCCCTTATGGATCCGCCCGGATCTGGTGTCCGGGCTTGGTCGTGGCGGGGCCGGTTTTTCGGTCCCCGTCGTGCCGCTCCACCGTTGGCGTCGCGAAGCGGCAGCGCTGCCGCGAGCCTAGTGCAAGACGCGCGGCCGTGGGAAGCGGCGCGCCGCGCAGGCCCCGAAATAATCCCGTGCGGCGGCTACGCCGCGTGGAGATCGAGCGTCAGGGCGAAGCAGGCCCCCGTGGTTCCCGACACCGCAAGCTCGCCGCCGAGCTGGCGGGCGAGGCCGTGGATCACCCGCATGCCGAGACTGCGGCGCGCGGCCCCCGTATCGAACCCCTCCGGCAAGCCGACGCCGTCATCCGAGACGCTGAGGCGGACCCGGCCCTCGCCGGCAGGCTCGGCTGCCACCCGCACCGGGCCGTGTCCGCCCGGATAGGCGTACTTGACCGCGTTGGTGACCAATTCGTTGACGAACAGCCCCAGCGGGATCGCGAGGTCGGCCGGGATCGGCATGGCGGGGGCCTCGCAGCTGATGGCGTGGCCGGGTGCGCTCTCGCGCAGCTTCTCGCACAGGGAACCGAGGAAGCCCGACAGTTCCACGGCCGCAAGGTCGGGCTGGCGCCAGAGCTGGTCATGCACCTGCGCCACCGCCTCGACCCGCGAGCGGGCATCTGCCAGCGCGTCGCGGGCCTGCTGGTCCTCGGTGGTGCGGGCCTGGAGCGAGAGCAGGCCCGCCACGGTGGCGAGGCTGTTCTTGACCCGGTGGCTCATCTCGCGGGTGAGCAGCTCCTGCCGGTCGAGGGCGGCCTGGAGCCGGGCCTCCGAGCGCTGGCGCTCGATGGCGCCGCCGAGCAGGTTGGCGAAGCCCTGCATGAAGGCGATGTCGGCCTCGTCGAACTGGCCCTCGCGGGTGTCGTCGACCTCCAGCACGCCGAAATCGCCCTCGCGGTTGCGGATCAGCACGTTCAGCGCCCGGCGCACGCCGTGATCGGCCATCAGCTGCGGCGTGCGGAAGCGGTGCTCGTTCTCGAGGTGATTCGAGATCACCGGCTGCCCGGTCTTGAGGGCGTAGCCGGCCGGCGAGGCGAGATCGGCCCCGACCACCGCCTTCCCGACCACGTTCGGCCCCCAGCCGATGCCCGCGATGACCAGCAGCGTGTCGTGGCCGGGCTTGTATTCCAGCGCCTTGCAGAACTGCGCCGACATGCCCTCGGCGCAGAGTTCGGTCGCGCGTTGCAGCAGCCGGCCGAGATCGTCGGCGCGCAGAGCCTCGACGCCGAACTCGGACAGGATCTTCTGCTGCTTGAGGCGGTAATCGAGATCCGAACGGCTGAGCTCCGCCATCGTCTGGTATCCTGTCCTTTCCCTGCGCGAGAGGCGGGGTCGGTGCTTGGGGCCGAGGCCGGCCGCAGGGCCGGAGCAGGGCTCCCGAGTGGGGCCATGTCTGCCGGAGCGGGTCAAGCACGCAGGAGGATCGATCCAGGATGCCGCACGGCGCCTTGCCCGGGCGCCCTCTTCCATCCGGTCGGTGGTACCAGACCCTTCGTCCGGGCGCGGCCCTGTCAGGCCATGGCGAAACGGCCTATATGAGAGGGGTCCGTGCACACGACAGCAGGAGTGCGGATCCGTGCTGCGCCTCGTCGCCCTCGGCATCATCCTCACCGCCGCCGCGACGATCCTGGTCGCGCTCGTGCGGTCGCCGCCCCTGCGGGCGCAGCAGGAGGAGGGCCAGTGCCGTCCGCCCCTCAAGTTCGCGGCCGGCGCCTGCGTCGCGCAATGCCCGGCCGGCTACGAGGATCGCGGCCGGGTCTGCATCTTCCGCAGCCTGTCGCGCTGACGGGGCGGGCCGCCGGTCCGGCATCCGGCTCACCTCCGCGCCGATGCGCGAGGCACCCGCGGGAGAACCGCCGGAGCTCCGAACGACGACGGCGCCGGCCCCTCGCGGAACCGGCGCCGTCTTGCGCGTCGAACCGTTCGAGGCTCAGAGCGGCCGCTTCAGCG
>NZ_LABX01000150.1 GCF_001043915.1 Methylobacterium aquaticum
ATCGCACCCCTCGTCGCCACGCCATCGCCGTTCCGTGTCAGGATGAGGGGACCGGCGCGGAACGAAATCCAGGCTCCAGGGTGCTGGAGAAGCGGCACGATTGCGCTGCAATCGCGACGCTTCTCCAGCTCTTTGATTTTGCCGCATTTTCTGCGACCAACCGGTGTCCACTTGGTCGGAAAATGCTCTAAGCAGACGATGGTCCTGCCCCTCGCCCTGGCGACCGCGCGCGACCGCGCTACGTTCGGAACCGTGCCGAAGCCCGGCCCCAGACCGTGCGGCACCGTCCGGAGGATCCCCGCCATGCGTCCGACCCCGATCCTCGCCCTTGCCGGCGCGCTCCTCTGCGGCCAGGCCGCCGCGCAGGGCATCCGCAACGCTCCGCCGCCCAGGGCGCTGGAGACCGCCGCCTACGTGTTCGCGGCCGCCAACGTGTGCGGATACCGGATCGGCACCGGGCCGTTCGAGGCCCTGCTGGCCCGCTACCAGGTGTCGATCGAGGATGTGCGCCCGCCCCGCGGCCCGTTCGGCGCCAAGGTGCAGACGATCTTCGCGCTGATGTCGAATCAGATGATGCAGAACCGGGACGCCGCCTGCCGGGCGGTGGCGGGCGAATACGGCCCCGAGGGCACCGTCGCCCCGGGCATCCTCCTGCCCGCCGCCCCGGCGGAGGCGCCGCCGCCCGCCAAACAGCCCTGATCACCCGGAGACACGGATGCGCGACGAGACCCGCCCGCATGGGCGCTACGCCTACAGCCCTCTGCCGCGCCGTCCCGCCTACGACTGGCCTGGCGCTAAACGGCTGGCGGTCTACGTCGCCCTCAACGTCGAGTGCTTCGCGTTCGGCGGCGGGCTCGGGGCGGAGCTGGCGCCGGGCGGGCCGCCGCCGGACGTGCTGAACTATGCCTGGCGCGACTGGGGCAACCGCGTCGGGGTGTTTCGCCTCGCCGACCTGTTCGACGAGGTGTCCCTGCCGGCCTCGGTGCTGGTCAACAGCCGCATCTATGCCGAATGCCCGGGCCTGATGGACGTGTTCCGCGCCCGCGGCGACGAGGTGGTGGGGCATGGCCGCACCAATGCCGAGCGCCAGGGCACCCTGCCGGAGGAGGACGAGCGGGCCCTGATCGCCGAGGCCACCGCGATCCTGACGCGGGAAGAGGGCAAGCCGCCGGCCGGCTGGCTCGGCCCCTGGATCTCGCAGAGCCGGACCACCCCGGACCTGCTGGCGGAGGCCGGCTACCGCTACCTCCTCGACTGGTGCCACGACGACCAGCCGACCTGGTTTGCAACCCGCAACGGCGGGCGCATCCTCTCGGTACCCTATCCGCAGGAGCTGAACGACATTCCGTCGATCGTCGGGCGCAAGGATTCGGGCGCGCAGTTCGCCGAGATGATCGTCGATACCTTCGAGGAGATGCGGACGGCGTCCGAGGCGGCGCCGCTGGTGATGGGCATCGCGCTCCATCCCTACCTCGTCGGCCAGCCGCACCGCCTGCGGCCCCTGCGCCGGGCGCTGGCCCACATCGCGCAAGCCCGGGACGAGGTGTGGATCACCCGAGCCGGGGATATCGCCGCTCACGCGATGACGCTGCCGGAGGGCATGGTGCCGGGCTGAGCGTCAGCTTGCGCAGGAAGCCCACAGATCGAGACGGTATCGGTCTCTCCAGGCATGAAACCCACCGAGCCATTCCGGGACCGCATCGCGGAGCCCGGATTGACCCGGCGGGTGTTGAAAAGAGTGTCGAGACCCTCAAGCAGGGTCTCGCGATGAGCGCGCGGATGGAGAGCCGGTTCCTGCCGGCTTCATACCAACGGTCGTTGACAACGACCGTTGGTTCCGTTCTCCACCTTTCGCTAAGTCTTTGGTGTATCACCGAAAATTTGAGATGGTTGATCGGCCCGATGCGTCAGTATCGTGGGCCGATGGTATCGCATCCCGCCACGCGATGTGCCCTGCCCCGGACCGTCGCCGGTCCGGGGCGGCGACGGTCTCAGTGGTTGTCGCGCGGCACGCCATGGGTCTGCGCGATGCGCTGGAAGGTCTCGGAGCCCTTGAGGATCATGCCCTCGGAGAGCTGGTCGACCATCGCGCGCTGGATCGCCTGCCAGGGGGTCTGGCTCGCCGGGTAGGGGTAGCCGCCCCGGGCATTCAGGTCCTCGCGGCGGCGCCGGATCTCCTCCTCGGGGAGCAGGATGTCGGCGGTGCGCGTGTTGAGGTCGATCCGGACCCGGTCGCCGTTCTGGAGCAGGGCGAGGCCGCCGCCGGCCGCCGCTTCCGGCGAGGCGTTGAGGATCGAGGGCGTGCCCGAGGTGCCGGACTGGCGCCCGTCGCCGATGCAGGGCAGCGACAGCACGCCCTTGCGGATCAGCTCGCCCGGGGGCTGCATGTTCACGACCTCCGCCGCGCCCGGATAGCCGATCGGCCCGGCGCCGCGCATGATCAGGATCGTGTGCGCGTCGATCTCCAGCGCCGGATCGTCGATGCGGTGGTGGTAATCCTCCGGCCCGTCGAACACCACGACACGCCCCTCGAAGGCGTAGGGATCGTTCGGATTGGCGAGGTAGCGGTCGTAGAATTCGCGGCTGATCACGCTGGTCTTCATGATCGCGGAATCAAACAGCGAGCCCTTGAGGTTGAGGAACCCGGCGCGCTCGCGCATCGGCTCGCCAAAGGGCTTGATGACGTCGCGGTCCCAGGTCTTGGCGCCCTCGCAATTCTCCGCCACGGTCTTGCCGTTGCAGGTGAGAGCGCCGGCATGGAGCTTGCCCGCCTCGAGCAGCTCCGCCATCACCGCCGGCAGGCCGCCGGCGCGATAATATTCCTCGCCGAGATACTGGCCGGCGGGCTGCATGTTGACGAGGAGCGGGATGTCGTAGCCGACACGCTCCCAGTCGTCGCAGGAGAGCGGCACGCCGATCAGCTTGGCGATGGCGTTGATGTGGATCGGCGCGTTGGTCGAGCCGCCGATGGCCGTGTTGGCGACGATGGCGTTCTCGAACGCCTCGCGGGTCAGGATGTCGGAGGGCTTGAGGTCCTCCCACACCATCTCGACGATGCGCTGGCCGGTGGCGTAGGCCGCCTGCCCGCGCTCGCGGTAGGGCGCGGGGATCGCCGCCGAGCCCGGCAGCGCCATGCCGAGCGCCTCGGCCAGCGCGTTCATGGTCGAGGCGGTGCCCATCGTGTTGCAATGCCCGGTCGAGGGCGCCGAGGAGGCCACGATGTCGAGGAATTGCTGGTAGTCGATGTCGCCGGCGGCGTGGCGCTCGCGGGCCTTCCACACCACGGTGCCCGAGCCGGTGCGCTCGCCGCGGCTCCAGCCGTTCAGCATCGGGCCGACATTGAGCGAGATGGTCGGGATGTTCACGGTCGCCGCCGCCATCAGGCAGGCCGGCATGGTCTTGTCGCAGCCGGTGAGCAGCACGACGCCATCGAGCGGATAGCCGTACAGCACCTCGACCAGGGACAGGTAGGCGAGGTTGCGGTCGAGGGAGGCGGTCGGCCGCTTGCCGGTCTCCTGGATCGGGTGGCACGGGAACTCGAAGGCGACGCCGCCCGCCGCCGTGATGCCCTCGCGCACCCGCTTGGCCAGTTCGAGGTGGTGGCGGTTGCAGGGCGACAGGTCCGAGCCGGTCTGGGCGATGCCGATCAGCGGCTTGCCGCCGCGCAGCTCGCCCACGGTCAGGCCGAAATTGAGGTAGCGCTCGAGGTAGAGCGCGGTCATGCCCGGATTGTCCGGGTTGTCGAACCAGAGGCGCGAACGCAGGCGGCTGGCGTCGATGCGGGGGCGCGGCGTCTGGACCATGGGGGTCGTCCTTCCCGGATTCGTTCTTGTCGAGAACCGTTCCGGGGAACCTATGGACCCGGCCGGTGCAGGAAGGCAACATCGCCGCGCGCATGCTCGACGCCCGGCGGCCTGCGACCCGGTGCGGCCCAAAGTTTATCCTTCGGGACGCTGTCGCAACGCCGGGGACCGGTGCTATGAGGCCGGCTGAACCATACCGCTCGATCATTCGGGGGAGCCGCCGATGAGCCCAGAGAAGACGTCCAACCCGCTCGTGCCGATCTCCATCGTGGTGGCGATCCCGGTCCTCGCCTGCCTGATCATCATGCTCACCGACGAGGGCATCGAGCGCTCGCTGCTCTGGGCGGCGATCAAGACCGGCATCATCCTGATCGTGCTCGGCGGCGCGATCTCGTTCGGCGTCAGCCGGCTCGCCGAGCGCAACGGCTCGCGCTGACGGACCCGTCCCGACGGCACCGGAAGGCCGCGGGACCGCAAGGCGGGGCCGCACGGTCCCGCCTCGACCCTCTTCGAGGAAACGAGAGGCCGCCATGCCCGTCATCGTCCCCGCCTTCTCGCGCATCGGGGAGGAGAACGCCTTCGCGGTCCTCGCCCGCGCCACCGCCCTCGCCCAGGCCGGCCGCGACGTGATCAATCTCGGCATCGGCCAGCCCGACATGCCGACCCCGCCGCACGTGGTCGAGGCGGCGGTGAAGGCGCTCCATGACGGGCATCACGGCTACACCCCGGCGACCGGCATCCTGCCGTTGCGCGAGGCGGTGGCCCGCGACCTCGACCGGCGGCTCGGCGTCCAGGTCTCGCCCGACAGCGTGATGATCGTGCCGGGCGGCAAGGTCACCATGTTCATGGCGATCCTGATGTTCGGCGAGCCAGGGGCCGAGATCCTGTATCCGGATCCGGGCTTCCCGATCTACCGCTCGATGATCGAGTTCACCGGCGCGACGCCGGTCCCGGTGCCGATCCGCGAGGCGAACGGCTTCGCCTTCTCGGCCGAGGAGACGTTGAGCCTCATCACCCCGCGCACCCGCCTGCTGATCCTGAACTCGCCGGCCAACCCGACCGGCGGCGTGACCCCGAAGGCCGAGATCGACAGGCTCGTCGCCGGCCTCGCCGCGCATCCCGACGTGACCATCCTGTCGGACGAGATCTACGGCACGATGACCTATGACGGCGAGCGTCACCACACGCTGCTCGCCTATCCGGAGATCCGCGACCGGCTGATCTACCTCGACGGCGCCTCCAAGACCTATGCGATGACCGGCTGGCGCCTCGGCTGGTCGGTCTGGCCGGCGCCGCTCTACGACGCCGCCCGCAAGCTCGCGGTCAACTCGTTCTCCTGCGTCAACGCCGCGACGCAATGGGCCGGCATCAGTGCCCTCGACGGGCCGCAGGATTGCGTCGCCGCCATGATGGCCGAGTTCGACCGCCGCCGCCTCCTGGTGGTCGAGGGGCTGAACCGCCTGCCGGGCGTCTCCTGCATCACGCCCAAGGGCGCGTTCTACGCCTTCCCGAACATCTCCGAGACCGGCTGGAAGGCCAAGCCGCTCGCCTCGGCGCTCCTGGAGGAGGCCGGCGTCGCGACGATCGGCGGGCCGGATTTCGGCGTGCACGGCGAGGGCTATCTGCGCCTGTCCTACGCCAACTCGGCGGAGAATATTGCGCGGGCGCTGGAGCGGATCGGGACGTTCCTGGAGGGGAACCGGCGCTGAGGCGCCGGACACCTGCGATCGGGGCGAAAAAAATAATCGCCCCATCGATCGTTTTTCCTCAGAGCCTGTTTGATTGCGATGCTCTGACAAACATTGGGGTATGTGGGATTTTACTATCCCACTGCTTCATCCTAAGAGCCGATCGAGCAAAATAGTTTGTCAGATGCTTGCAAATGACGGAGAATTCCACCCTGTTTCCTTATCCTGATACATCTGGCGATCATCGATCGCTGAGCCTCGAAGGAGGGCTCCAGAGACCACCGCGATCCCTGGAGCCCTCCTTCGAGGCTTGAGCATTTTGCGACGAAGTGGATACCGGCTCGTCGTAGAAAATGCGGCAAAATCAAACAGCGAGAGAAGCTTCGCGATTGCAACACGCTCGTGAAGCGCTTTAGTAGATTTGCAATCCACCAACATCTCAGAATGAGGTGAAAAATAGAATATCTCAGGATATCTTTCAGTTTTGTTTATCTTGATTCGCTCAAACAGGCCCTCACATCACCCCATAGACATCGTAAACCGGCCCCTCCGGCAGCCTCTGCCCGACCCCCACGGCGACGATCCGGTTGAGCCAGGCGAGATCCGCCGCCCCGGTCTCGAACCGCAACGCCGTGCGGAAGTAGTACGCCTCCGGCGCCACCGCCTCGCCGCGGCCGAGGCGGGCCAGCACCTCCGGCGGGCCGGCGCGCAGGCCGGAATACTGGCAGTAGACGAGGCCGCCACCGGCGGCCCGGAGCGTCAGGCGCACGTCGAGATGGGTCGTGCCGTCGGGCTCGACCCGCAGCCAGTCGCCGGCCGGGCCGGGCAGCACCTCGGCCGTGAGGCGCGGGCCCGAGACGGTGCCGCCGGTCACCGGCACGACCCGCAGC
Organism: Methylobacterium aquaticum; assembly: GCF_001043915.1. Lineage (GTDB taxonomy): Bacteria > Pseudomonadota > Alphaproteobacteria > Rhizobiales > Beijerinckiaceae > Methylobacterium > Methylobacterium aquaticum. The sequence goes on from NZ_LABX01000150.1 coordinate 6,382, forward strand.
TCGGTGCCGCGGGAGGGGCCGATGGCGTGCGGCGCGCCGACCGTGAGGGCGATGCGGAACAGGAACTCGGTGCGGAGCGGCAGCGGCGTATCCACGGGGTTTCCTCCGGTGAGTCTTATCGGGCAATATCCTCCACCGCCCGGCGCGCTGCGTCGAGGTCCGGCGGGTCGATGCGGCGGTAGCGGGCCTGGACGAGGCCGAAGACCCCGAAGGCGGCAAGGCCCGCCGCGGTGAGGCCGAGCAGCACCCAGCCATAGGGTTCGCCCCGCAGGGCCTGGAGCGCGCCGCCGAGGCCCTTGACCTCGCTCGACCGGCTGGCGAGCGCCGCCGCGATCAGGAAGCCGCCGATCAGCCCGAAGGTGAGCGCCCGGGCGGCATAGCCGAAGCGGCCGAGATGGCGCACCCAGTCGCGGGCGTCATGCGGCACGGAGAGGCGCTTGCACACGTCGCCCTTCCACGCCTTCCACGCGAAGGCGAGGCCGGCGCCGATGACGATCAGCCCGACCGCGCCGACGAGCCATTGGCCGAAGGGCTGCTGCAACAGCCAGGCGGTCCAGTCCTGCGCGCCCTGGTCCTCGGCCCGGCGGGCGGTGCCGCGCCCGAGCGCCGCCAGCATCATCGAGGCGCCGAGGCCGCCATAGGTGAAGCCGCTGACGAGGTGGCCGGCCCGGGTCGCCAACCCCTTGGCCGAGCGGCCATAGCCGTCGGCATCGGTGAGCGCCTCGACCACCCGCCACAGCGCGAAGGCGGCCAGCCCGAAGGCCACGATGCCGAGCAGGATCCAGCCGAAGGGCCGCTCGAGCAGGATCAGAAGGGCGCTGCGGCTGCCCCCGGTCTGGCCGCCGACGCCGATCGCCGCCAGAACCGCGAGGCCGCCGACGAGGCAATAGGTGACCCCGCGGGCGCCGTAGCCGAGGCGGGCGAGCAGTTCGAGGGCTTGCCGGCCGGAAAGCTCCCCTGATCCTCGGCGCATGACGGCGTATCCCCGGTCAGGCTGCGAGGCCGGATTCGACCCGGGCGACCGCCCCCTCGTCGAGATCAAGGGCCTCGGCCAGCATCCGCAGGAAGGTGCGCTCCTGCATCGTGTCGGGGTCGATGGCGAGACGGGCCGCGGCGTAGACCCGGGCACCCGATTCGGGGTCCTGCACCCGGTCGGCGATCTCGTCGATCGTCGCCGGGTCCTCCAGCTCGCGGGCGAGCCATTGCCGGCCGGCGAGGTCGAGGCCGGATTCAGCGACCGCTGCGTCGAGCCGCTCGCGCTCGCGGGCATCGATCACCCCGTCGGCGGCCGAGGCCGCCACCATGATGCGCAGGCAGAGCGTCGCTTCGTCGTCGCTGAGCGTGCCCGCCTCGAACGGCGTCGCGGGTGGCTTCGTCGGCGATTGGGCCGACGATGCGGCGGCCGGCGTCTCCTGCTGCGTCGCCCGCAGAGCGAGCCCGGCGATCAGCGCCAGCCCGCCGAGGGCGGCGGAGGCCGCGAGCCCGCCGCGGCGACTGCGCACCAGGGCGTCCAGCACCCGTTTCACCTCGGCCATCACGCCCTCCCATACCCGTCCACAGCTCGTCGCTTTGCCGACAACGGTCTCGTGCGGCTCCGGTTCGCGACATGACGGCGGATCGACCCGACGGTTGCGCCGCCACGCTCGCAGCGCCATCTTGCCGGTCATGCTTCTCGCCTTGGCCTGGTTGGCGCGCACCCTCGTGCTCGCGCTCGTTCTCCTGTTCCTGCTGCCGCTCGCCGCCCACGCCCTGTGGTGGTGGAGCCGCGACGATCTCGCCCCCGACTGGGCCACCGCCGATTGGTCGAGCGCCCGGCTCCTGCCCGCCGCGACGGCGGCGCCGGAGGCATTGCTCCGAATCTACGCCGCCCGGGTCGGGCGCTGGCGGGGGATCTTCGCCCATCACACCTGGATCGTCGTGAAGGAGGCGGGCGCCGCGCGCTACACCCGCTACGACGTGGTCGGCTGGGGCCGGCCGGTGCGGACCGACGCCTACGCGGCCGATGCCCGTTGGTTCGGCAACCCGCCGCAGGTGGTCCTGGCGCGCGATGGCGCGGCGGCGGCGGACGCCATCCCGCGCATCCGCGCAGCGGTCGCCGCCTATCCCTACGCCCAGGCCGGCAGCTACAGCGCCTGGCCCGGGCCGAACTCCAACACTTTCGTCGCCCACGTGCTGCGGGCCGTGCCGGAACTCGCCGTGGCGCTTCCGCCGACAGCCCTCGGCAAGGACTTTTCGGAGCGCCTGGTCGCCTGGACCCCGAGCGGGACCGGATTGCAGCTTTCGGCCCGCGGCTATCTCGGCCTCACCCTCGGCTGGGTCGAGGGGATCGAGGTGAACGTCCTCGGAGCGGTGGCAGGGCTCGATCTGCGCCGCCCGGCCCTGAAGCTGCCGGGCTGGGGCCGCATCGGCATGGATCCGGCCGGCGCCACCGGGACGCTGATCGCCCCGACGGCCCGGAGCTGAGCGGGCGCGTCCTGCCGTCGGCGGATCGGTGTCGGCAGGATCGCGGTCCTTATCGCGGTGCGCCAGAGGGTCCCGGGTCGGGACCTGCCTGTTGCTCGTCCGCATCAGCCTCCGGCCGCAAGGATCAGCCGCAGGCTCTTCGTGAACCAAACCCTGGCACGGCGCGTTGATCCTGGCCCCGAGGTTTGCCACGCTCATGTCACGTTCCCGATTCGTCAAGGCCGATGCGGCCCCCTCCCCGCTCAGCGGACCCTTTGCTCCCGTCCTCACCGGCGTGTCGCGCGGGTTGCAGGACCTGTTTCCGCCGGTCGAGCTGCCGCTCCCCGCGCGCGAGGCACGGGCGGAGGACGACCGGAACGCCCTCGCGCCGGTGCTGCGGCAGCGGTCGATGTCCGAGCCACGGCTGGCCTGACGGATCAGCGCGGGGCGGTGCTGTCCCGCAGGACGAGCCGGAACCCCAGATCGATCGCGTTCGGCAGGTCGGCCTCGCCGTCGAGGAGACCGAGCAGCAACCGACCGGTCCGGTGCCCGATCTCGGTGGCATCGACCGCGATGGTGGAGAGGCGCGGCACGCATTGTCGGCCGATCTCGATATCGCCGAAGCCGAGAATCTGGACGTCCTCCGGCACCTGGACGCCGCGGCGCCGGCATTCCATCAGGGCGCCGAAGGCCGAGATGTCGGAGACGAGGAACACCGCCTCGGCGCCGCCGCGGCGCAACAATTCCGCCATCGCCTCGGCGCCGTGCGCGAAGGCGCCCGCCGCCCTCCCGTGGTGCAGGATCCGATCGTCCGGCAGCCCGGCTTGGCCAAGACCGTCGCGCAGGCCCCTCAGGCGCTCCTCGCCGCGAAAATCCCGGACATCGCCCGTCCGCTCCGGCCCGAGCCCGGCGATGCGGGTGGCGCCGAGACCGATCAGCGTTCTCGCCGCGAGGCGACCGACCTCGTAGTTCGAAAACCCCACCGCCCGGTCGACCGGCGCCTTGGGCCGGTCCCAGATCTCCACCACCGGCACGCCGGCACGGGCGAGGAGGTCACGGGTCGCAGGGGAGTGCTGCATGCCCGAGACCACGATCGCGTCCGGGCGGCGCGACAGCATCGCGCGCACCACCACCTCCTCCTCGGAAACCGAGTAGCCGGTGACGCCGATCAGGGGCTGGTAGCCGCGCGGACGCATCGCCTGGGTGAGGCCGGCGGCGGTGTCGGCGAAGTTCGGGTTGGTCAGCGTCGGGACGATCAGGGCGACGAAGCCCGTGCGCCGCGACGACAATCCCCCCGCGCCGCGATCCGGCACGTAGCCGAGCTGCGCCACCGCCGCCAGCACCCGCGCCCGCGTCTCCTGCGAGACCAAACCGGGATCGGCGAGGGTGCGCGACACCGTCATCGGCGAGACGCCGGCGAGACGCGACACGTCGCGCATCGTCGGCGGCCGGCGGAAGGGCGACCGCCCCTCGGCCATGGCGGCGCCTAGAAGGCGAGGTGGACCTTGATCGCTCGGGTCCGATCGGCGGCGAGGGCGAAGGCTTCGTCGGCCCGGGACATCGGCATCTCGGCGGAAAGAATCGGCGCGACGTCGATCCGGCCGGCGGCGAGGAGCGCGATGGCGGTGCGGTACTCCTCGTGGAAACGGAAGGCGCCGACGAAGTCGATCTCGCGCGCCATCAGGAGATTGGCCGGCACCGGCACGTCGCCCGGCGGCATCATGCCGAGCTGCACCACGCGGCCTCCCGGCCGCACCACCCGGAACAGCGAGGCCAAGGCCACGGGCGCGCCGGTGGCCTCCAACGCCACGTCGAAGGTGCCCTTGTCGGCCTCGTAAGCGGCCAGCCGCTCGGGCTCGGACGCCACGTTGATGGTCTCGGCAGCGCCGATCTCCCGGGCGATGGCGAGCGGCGCATCGGACAGATCGGTGCAGACGATCCGGCGCGCCCCGGCGAGCGTCGCCGCCATCAGGCACAGAAGGCCGATCGGCCCGGCCCCGGCGATGAGGACGTGGCGGCCGAGCAACTCGCCCGCCCGCCGCACCCCGTGCAGCGCCACCGCCAGCGGCTCGCCGCAGGCCGCGACCCGCATCGGCATCGCATCCGGCACCACCACGCATTGGTCGGCGCGGGCGAGGAAGAGTTCGCTGAAGCCGCCCTGGACATGCGGATAGATCGCCGCCGAGCCGAAGAAGCGCATGGTCCGGCACAGGTTCGAGCGGCCGGCGCGGCAATAGTCGCAAGCGAGGCACGGCCGGCTCGGATCGACCGCGACCCGATCGCCGGGCTTGACGGTGGCGACCGCCGCGCCGACCCGGGTGACCGTGCCGGCGACCTCGTGGCCGAGCACCATCGGCTCGCGGAGCGAGAAATCGCCGACCCGGCCCTTGCCGTAATAGGACAGGTCCGAGCCGCAGATGCCACCGGCACCGAGCGCCACCACGACCTCGTCCGCCTCGGGTTCGCGCAAGGTGATCGGCTCGATCCGCAGGTCCTTGGCGGCGTGGATGCGCGCGGCGAGCGTCATGGCCAAAATCTCCTCCCGGGGGCTCCCTGGCGGCCGGGTCGCCGGCGCCGAGATGCCGCTTGCGTTGGTATCGGTACCATGGTTCCCTTTGGGCATAAGCGCAACCGTGGGAGTGGCCTCGACAAGCCGCTGCGAACCGGGGCGCATTCGGGAGGAGTTTGCCGGTGTCGACCGCCTTGTTCGATCTGTCGGGCCGCCGCGCCCTGGTGACCGGCTCCAGCCAGGGCATCGGCCTGTCGCTGGCGCTCGGCCTCGGCCGCGCCGGCGCCGCAATCGTGCTGAACGGGCGCGATGCGGGAAAGCTCGACGGCGCCGTGACGGCGTTGCGGAACGAGGGGATCGCGGCCGAGGCGGCAGCCTTCGACGTCTCGGACGCGAGTGCCGTGAAGGCCGGGGTGGACCGGATCGAGACCGAGATCGGCCCGATCGACATCCTCGTCAACAATGCGGGCATCCAGCGCCGCGCACCGCTCGAAGACTATTCTGTCGAGACCTGGCACGAGCTGATGCGGGTCAATCTCGACAGCGTGTTCTATGTCGGCCAGGCGGTGGCCCGGCACATGATCGGGCGCAAGCGCGGCAAGATCATCAACATCGCCAGCCTTCAAAGCGAGGCGGCACGCTACTCGATCGCCCCCTACACCGCCTCGAAGGGCGCGGTGAAGAATCTGACCAAGGGCATGTGCACCGACTGGGCCCGCCACGGCCTTCAGGTGAACGGCATCGGCCCGGGCTACTTCGCCACGCCCCTGAACCAGGCGCTGATCGACAATCCCGACTTCGACGCCTGGCTGAAGAACCGCACCCCGGCCGGGCGCTGGGGCCGGGTGGAGGAGCTCCAGGGCGCGGCGATCTTCCTCGCCTCGGCCGCGTCGGACTTCGTCAACGGGCAGATCCTCTACGTGGATGGCGGCGTGCTGGCGACGTTATGATCCCATCGGCCCAAGATGCTGACGCATCGACTCGATCTCGGGCAGGCCCGAGATCGACGGGGCCGTTGACCGATCTCGAATTTTCGATGTCAAGCCAGAGGCTTGGCGAAAATTGAAGAACGGCACCAAAAGTCGTTTCCAACGACCGTTGGTATTATCCCTGCATCTTCGCCAGCATCGCATCCGAGACCGCGAAGTTCACGAAGACGTTCTGCACGTCGTCCTGGTCCTCGATGGTCTCGACGAGGCGGATCAGCTTCTCGGCGGTCTCGTCATCGACGTCGACGGTGTTCTGGGCACGCCAGATCAGGGCGGTGCGGCGGGGCTCGCCGAAGCGGGCCTCCAGGGTCTTGGAGACCTCGCCCAGCGCTCCCTGGTCGCAGGTGACCTCGTGGCCGCTCTCATCGGACTTCACGTCGTCGGCGCCGGCCTCGATGGCGGCTTCCAGCATCGTGTCGGCATCCGCCACCTTGGCGTCGAAGGCGACGAGGCCGACGCGGTCGAACATGAACGACACGGCGCCGGTCTCGGCGAGGCTGCCGCCGGACTTGGTGAAGGCCGAGCGCACGTCGGAGGCGGTGCGGTTGCGGTTGTCGGTCTGCGCCTCGACGATCAGGGCGGCGCCGCCGGGACCGTAGCCCTCGTAGCGGATCTCCTCGTAGTTCTCCGCGTCGCCGCCGACCGCCTTCTTGATGGCGCGCTCGATGTTGTCCTTGGGCATGTTCTCGGCCCGGGCCGCCAGGATGGCGGCGCGCAGGCGCGGGTTCATCGAGGGGTCCGGCGTGCCGAGCTTGGCCGCCACGGTGATCTCTCGGGCGAGCTTGGAGAAAACCTTCGAGCGGACCGCATCGACGCGGCCCTTGCGGTGCATGATGTTCTTGAACTGTGAATGCCCGGCCATGCTGCTCCCCGGCGGCTGGTTGACCCTTGCGCGCGGAGAGCGCCCGGCGGGGCTCTCGACGCCGCGAGGTGCGTGTGAGACAGCCGGCTTATAGGCGCCCGCCCCGGGGGAAGACAATGAGGAAGACACTCGCGCCGCGCGCGGTTTTCGCCCCTTCGCGGCTGCGAAAACGCGGTGGAATCAGTCCTCTACGCGGCCCGGGTCAGTGGGCCGCGGGCCCGATGATCGCCCGGCGCAGGCGGCCCGAGACGAGGTCGATCAGCGCCACGGTGACGAGGATCATCAGCACCAGGAAGGCGACCTGCTGCATCTCCAGCACCCGGATCAGCTCGGTCAGGTACTGGCCGATGCCGCCGGCCCCGACGATGCCGATGATGGTGGCCGAGCGGGTGTTCGACTCGAAGAAGTAGAGCACCTGGCTCGCCAGCACCGGCAGCACCGCCGGCACCAGGCCGAACCGCACCTGGTGCAGCCGGGAACCGCCCGAGGCGGTCACGCCCTCCTGCGCCTTGCGATCGGCGGTCTCGATCGCCTCGGAGAACAGCTTGCCGAGCGCGCCGAAATCCGAGCAGGCGATGGCGAGCGCCCCGGCGAAGGGCCCGAGGCCGACGACGTTGATCCAGATCAGGGCCCAGATCAGCACGTCGACGGAGCGGATCACGTCGAAGCCGCGGCGCACGCCGAAGCGCAGGAAGGGGTTCGGCACCACGTTGCGGGCGGCCAGGAACGCCACCGGGAAGGCGAGGCAGGCCGCCGTCAGGGTGCCCAGGAAGGCGATCGCCAAGGTCTCGCCGAGCGCCGAGAGGAACAGCGCGAGGCGCCCTTCGGCGGAGGGCGGCAGCATCATGCCGGCGAACTCCCCGAGGCGGTGGAGCCCGTTGAGGATGCGCAACAGCGAGAAATCGAGCCGGACCATCGCGAAGACCGCGAGGCCGATCACGGCCGCGAGGGTGCCGATCACGGCGGCGCGGCGGAGCCACGAGGCCCGGAAGACCTGCGGGTGGCGCTGGCGCAGGCCGTCGAGGTCGGCGAGCGCCGCCTGACGCAAGGAGGAGGGTGGGCGGCGGCTCATGCGTGGGCCTCCCGGCCGAGGAGGTGGTGGCGCAGGCGCTCGGTGCCGAGATCGATCGTCACCACCGTGAGGATGATGAGGAGCAGGATCGCGCTCACGTCCGAGTAGTAGAAGTTGCGGATCGCCACCAGGAATTCCTGGCCGATGCCGCCGGCCCCGACGAAGCCCATCACGCCGGCGCCCCGCACGTTGATCTCGAAGCGCAGGAGCGCGTAGGAGGCGAAGTTGGACAGCACCTGCGGCACCACCGCGAAGCGCACGGTCTCGACGAAGCCCGCTCCCGTCCCGGTGAGCCCCTCGACCGGCTTCATGTCGATGTTCTCGACCACTTCGGAGAAGAGTTTGCCGAGCGCGCCGGTGGTGTGGATGGCGAGCGCCAGCACGCCCACCATCGGCCCGAGCCCGAAGGCGATGACGAAGATCAGCGCGAACACCACCTCGGGCACCGTGCGGCACACTTCCAGGAAGCGCCGGGCGCAGAACCGGATCGCCTGCGACCGCACCAGGTTGGCCGAGGCGAGGAAGCACAGGCCGAAGGCCGCGAGGCCACCGAACAGCGTCCCGAGATAGGCCATCAGGATTGTCTCGGCGAGGAGCGAGAGCCATTTCGGCAGGCCCCAATACCAGGCCGCGACGTCCGCCGGCAGGTTCGCCAGGGTCAAGGGCGGCAGGATCTGGGCGATATAGGCGGTGAAGTTCTGGATGTTGTCGACGAAGGTGAGCGGGCGCACCTCGGCCATCCAACCGGCCAGGAGATAGAGCACCACGATGACGACGAAGACGGCGAGCGTGCGCAGGCGCGCGGACGCGACGGCGCCGGAATAGGCGGCGAGCAGGGTCTTCTCGCGCTCGGGCGGCAATGTCTCGATGCGGACGGTCACGGGGTTTACGGTCTCCGGTGCCGGACGCCCTCACTTTGGGACCTGTCCGGCGAAGTACGGAGCGCGGGTCCCCCCCTCTCCCACACGGGAGAGGGGGGGACCCGCGCCTCTGTCGTTACCCTTGGCCCTTCTCACGGGAGAAAGGCGCGCGCCTCACGACCGCTTGCGCTGCTCGTCGTTGTGGCGGAGCATCTCGATGATCGGCTGGTAGTCCTTCAGCGTCACCGGGGTCAGGCCGATGTCCTTGCCGTCCGAGAGCTTGTCGAAGGCGGCCTTGTCCTTGGTCGGCAGGTCGATGAACGCCTGGCGGATCTTCTGCTTCAGGTCGTCCGGCAGGCTGGCGAGAACCGCGAAGGGACCCTCGGGCAGGAACTCGGACTTGAAGATGATGCGGAAGTCCGACTGCTTCATCGGCGTGCCGTCGGCGTTCTTCACCATGCCCTTGGTCAGCATCCGGGTCAGGTTGCTGTCGGTGTCGGAATTCCAGAAATTGGCGGCGGCGTCCGCGGTGCCCTGGGCGAGCGCCAGCACGGCGTTCTCGTGGCTGCCGGCATAGAAGGTCTTGCCGAAGAACTTGTCGACGTCGTGCCCGGCCTTGTGCAGGAAGAAGCGCGGGGCCTGGTTGCCGGAGGTCGAATTCGGGTCGACCAGGGCGAGGCTCTTGCCCTTCAGGTCCTCGATCGTCTTGTACGGGCTGTCCGCCTTGACGTAGATCACCGAGTAGTAGCCCGAGACGCCGGTCTCGTGCTTCTGGTTGACCACCGGCTCGATCTTCACGCCGGTGATGACGGCGCGGGCGAAGGAGGCCGGGCCGTAGAAGGCGACCTGGATGTTGCCGGCGCGCTGGCCCTCGATCACCGCTGCGTAGTCGTTGGCGACCCGCAGCTTCACCGGAACGCCGAGTTCCTTGGTGAGGTAGGCGGTGAGCGGGGTCCAGCGGTCGACGGTGCCGGAGGCGTTCTCGGCCGGGATCACGCCGAGGGTCAGTTCGGGGTACTTCGCCTTCCAGTCCTGCGCGAAGGCGGGGCCGGCGGCGAGCGCGAGCGCGGCAACGGCGCCCACGAGGGTGCGACGGTTCAGCATCGGTCGAGTCCTTGTTGGAACGTCAGACGGGGAACGTTCAGGAAATCAGGCGCTCAGCGCCTCGGCGTGGCGAACCGGGACCGGCGGGGCCAACGGCTCCGGCTCCGGCTCGCCGCGGTCCATCACCTCGCCGGCCTCGAGGCCGTAGAGGGTGCGGGCGACGTCCTCGGTGAGGTCGAAGCCGCGGCCGTCGAACACCACCCGGCCGGCGGAGAGGCCGATCAGCCGGTCGCAATAGGCGCGGGCGAGGTCGAGGGAGTGCAGGTTGCACAGGACGGTGATGCCGTAGCGCTTGTTGGCGTCGGCGAGCGCGTCCATCACCAGGCGGGTGTTGCGCGGGTCGAGGGAGGCGACCGGCTCGTCGGCCAGGATGATCTCCGGCTCCTGCACCAGGGCGCGGGCGATGGCGACGCGCTGCTGCTGGCCGCCGGAGAGCTGGTCGGCCCGGTTGGCGGCAAACGCCCCCATGTCGAAATTCTCGAGGGCGGCCAGGGCCAGGGCCCTGTCGTCCTGGCTCCACAGCTTGAGCAGCGAGCGGTGGGCCGGCACGTGGTTGAGCCGGCCCATCAGCACGTTCGTCATCACGTCGAGCCGGCCGACGAGGTTGAACTGCTGGAAGATCATCGCGCAGCGGGCCCGCCAGGCGCGAAGGGCGCTGCCGCGCAGGGCCGTCACGTCGGTGCCGTCGAACAGGATGCGCCCGCCGGTCGGATCGGCGAGGCGGTTGATCATCCGCAGCAGCGTCGACTTGCCGGCGCCCGAGCGCCCGATCACGCCGACGAAGCTGCCGCGCTCGATGGACAGGTTGACGCCGTCCACGGCCCGGCGGGCACCGTATTGACGCGTGAGATTCTCGACAACCAGCATCCGTCCGCCCGCGTTCGCCGTTCGGGCAAACGTAAACGCCGGTTAAGCGACAACCCGATGACAGCCCGTCATTGATTAGCCGGCATACTTATCAAGGAACGCCGTGATGGGAAGCTGGCGGAAGTCCGGGAGCGCGACGCGCAACCGGTCGTGGTCCCAGTCCCACCACGCAAGTTGCATCAGGCGCTCGGCGGTCGCCTCGTCGAACCGGCGCCGCACGGGACGGGCCGGATTGCCGACCACGATGGTGTAGGGCGCGACATCCCGGGTGACGATGGCGCCGGCGCCGACCACCGCCCCGGTGCCGATGCGGCGCCCCGGCAGGATCACGACGCCATGGCCGATCCAGACGTCGTGGCCGATGGTGACGGGGCTCGCCCGGCGCCAGGCGAAGAAGTCCGGCTCGTTCGCCTCATCGGGCCAGTAGGAGGCGGCCCGATAGGTGAAGTGGCTCTGCGAGGCCCGCTCCATCGGGTGGTTGCCCGGGTTGATCCGCACCATCGCGGCGATCGAGCAGAACTTGCCGATCGTGGTGTAGATCACCTCGCCGTCGTTGCCGATGTAGGAATAGTCATCGAGCACCGTCTCGGTGAGCCGCGTGCGGGGACCGATCTCGGTGTAGCGGCCGAGGCGGCATTCCGTGACCCGGGCGGTCGGGTCGATGGCGGGTTCCAGGCCCAGTTGTCCGGCCATTGCGTCAGCCTCCGAAGGACACGCGCCGCACCACCCGGAACGGGCCGGCGCCGTCCTGGCGCAGGACCGACAGGGCGTCGAGGGTGAGGGGCTCGGCCTCGCCATAGGCCGCCGCCAGCCGCGTGCGCCAGAACGCGCGAGTCTCCTCCGGCAGGGCGTCGGTCAAGGTCATGTGGAAGCGGAATTCCTCGAACACGTGCGGGTAGCCCCACCGCGCCAGCAGCGCCCGGCCGCGGGGGCTCAGGCGCTCCGGGTTGCGGCGCGCGATCTCGGCCTCGGTCGGAGGCGCGCGGAACGGCTCGAAGGCGGCGACGCATTCGGCGGCGAACAGGCCGAGTTCCGGCGGCGGGACTTGCGGGATCAGGGCCGTGAAGGCGCCGAGCGTCGCGACCTCGAGGAGACCGACCGGCACCGGCGGATGGTCAGCCGCCAGGCTGGCAGCGGCCGCCAGCAGGTCGGCCTCGGAGGCGCCGGCGGCCAGGCGCATCGGCGCCTTGAGGGTGGCGTGGAAGCCATAGACCCGGGGAGAGCCGGTGACGCCGGCGAGGTCGGCCAGGCCGTCAGGGCGGGGGATCTCCGCGCCGCTGTGGTTGTCGATGCCGAGGACGGCATTGCCGAAGCGGGCGAGGTCCGAGCCGGGCTTGGGCGTGAAGTAGAGGGCGTAGCGCGTCGTGCCGGTCACGCTTGTCTCCTTGAGCCGCCCGATTCAGCACGCGCGCATGACTGAACCGTGACGGCCGCGGACGACCCGCTCCCCCGCCGTCACCCGTCGCCGCGACCAGCGGTCCTCACGCCGCCTCGGCGCCCACCGCGGCGAGCGCGAAGGCGTAGATCAGCGCCACCTCCTCCAGCCGGTCGAAGCGGCCGGCCGCGCCGCCATGGCCGGCCTCCAGGTTGGTGCGCAGCAGCACCGGCCCGCCCCCCGTCATGGTGGCGCGCAGGCGCGCGACCCATTTTGCCGGCTCCCAATAAGTCACCCGCGGATCGGTGAGGCCGCCGAGCGCCAGGATCGCCGGATAGGTCTTGGCCGCGACGTTGTCGTAGGGCGAATAGGACAGGATGGTCTCGAACGCTTGCACGTCCGCGCCCGGGTTGCCCCATTCGGGCCATTCCGGCGGGGTCAGCGGCAAGTCTCCGTCCAGCATGGTGTTGAGCACGTCGACGAAGGGCACGTCGGCGACGATGCCGGCAAACAGCTCCGGCGCCAGATTCGCCACCGCCCCCATCAGCATGCCGCCGGCGCTGCCGCCATGGCCGACGATGCGGCCCGTGCCCGTGTAGCGCGCCTCGATCAGCGCGCGGGCGCAGGCGACAAAATCCGAGAAGGTGTTGGGCTTCTTCTCGCGCTTGCCGTCGAGGTACCAGCGCCAGCCCTTCTCGGTGCCGCCGCGGACATGCGCGATGGCATAGACGAAGCCGCGATCGACCAGCGAGAGCGGGTTGGTGCGGAAGGCCGCCGACATCAGCGAGCCGTAGGAGCCGTAGCCGTAGAGCAGGAGCGGCGCGGTCCCGTCGAGGGGGGTGTCGCGCCGGTGCAGCAGCGAGACCGGCACCTGCTCCCCATCCGGCGCGGTCGCGAACAGGCGGCGGGTGACGTAGACCGCCGGATCGTGGCCGCTCGGCACGTCCTGGCGCTTGCGCAAGGTCCGGTCGCGGGTCGTGGCGTGGTAGTCGTAGGTCTCCGCCGGCGTCGTCATCGACGAGTAGGTGAAGCGGATGACGTCGGTATCGAAGGCGTGGCCCGGCGAGAGGCCGAGGGAATAAGCCTCCTCGGCGAAGGCGACGGTGTGCTCAGCGCCGCTCTCGGCGTCGCGCACGATCAGGCGCGGCCGGGCATTCTCCAGTTCCAGCCGCACGAGGTGGCGGGCCAGCACGTGCTGGAAGCGGATCATCACCCCGGTACGGTGCGGAATCAGGTCGCGCCAGTTCGCCCGGCCCGGATCAGAAACCGGCGCCACCGCGATCTTGAAGTCCTCGGCGCCGTCGGCATTGGTGAGCACGAACAAGTCGTCGCCGCGATGCTCGACCGAGTAGATCAGCTTGTGTTCCCGCTTCGCCACGACCCGCAAGGGGGCGAAGGGGGTGGCGCGCTCGGCGAGATGGACCTCCGAGGTCTCGTGGTCGTTCGCCGTCACCACCAGGTAGGCGCCGGACTGGGTCTCGCCGATGCCGACGAAGAAGCCGGCATCGCTCTCCTCGTAGACCGTCTCGTCGTCGCTCTGCGGCGTGCCGAGGCGGTGCAGCATCACGGTCGCCGGGCGGTGGTTCTCGTCGACCGCGACGTACCAGAAGGCGCGTCCGTCGGCGCTCCACACCACGTCGCCGGTGGTGGCCAGAACCTGGTCCTCCAGGTCCTTGCCCGTCGCGAGGTCGCGGACCCGGATGGTGTAGAGTTCGGAGCCCTTGGTGTCGGCGCTCCAGGCCACCAGCCGGTGGTCGTCGGAATGGCTGGCGTCCTCCAGGCTGAAGAAGGCGTGCCCCTTCCCTTCCTGGTCGCCGTCGATCAGGATCTCCTCACCTTCGCCCGCGAGGTCGCCGACGAGGCCGGGAGGCACCAGGGCCGCCGGGCGGCGGCAGACCAGCGGGTGCTGGCCGCCCTCGCGATAGCGGGTGTAATAGGCAAAAGGACCGTCGAGATCCGGCACGCTGCCGTCATCCTCGCGGATGCGCCCGCGCATCTCGGCGACCAGCCTCGTGCGCAAGTCCTGGGTGCCGGCGAGCGCCGCCTCGGCATAGGCGTTCTCGGCTTCCAGAAGGGTGCGGATCTCCGCCGGCAGGGCGGACGGGTCCTTCAGCACGTCCTTCCAGTTCTCCGCCTTGAGCCAAGCATAGGGATCGGTCACCGCGCGGCCATGGACCGTGACGGTGAGGGGCCGGACGGGCGCCGTCGGTGCGGCGGCGGGCGGGCTCAGGCGAAGGGTCATGCGGCTCCCCGGGAGGTGGCGTCAGGCACGGATGTGCCGTCCCGGGGGCGCCGCCGCAAGGGCGGGGAAAGAGGAACGACGCCGCTTACGCCGCTGCCGCGACACCTTGGGCATCGGCCCGGATGCGGTCCATCATCGCCCGGGCGCCGTTCGAGCGCTGCGCCGTCAGGTGCTCGGAGAGGCCGAGCCTCTGGAACAGCCCGAGGGCATCGGCCCGGGCCGCCTCCGAGGCGGTGCGGCCGTCGAAGAAGGCGATCAGCACCGCCACCACCCCCTTGGTGATGTGGGCGTCGCTGTCGCCGCGGAAATGCAGCCGCGGCTCGGGGCCGGAGCGGTCCACCTGCGTCTCAAGCCAGACCTGGCTGACGCAGCCGCGCACCCGGTTGGCCTCGCTGTGGGCCTCGTCCGGCAGGGGCGGCAGCTTGCGGCCGAGTTCCATCAGGTACTGATGGCGGTCGTCCCACTCGTCCAGGAACTCGAAGTTGGAGACGATCTCGTCGATGGGCGGCAGCATGGGACCTGAACGGGGATGAGGACTGCGGGATCCGGGATATAGGCAGGCGGGACGGCGCCCGCCACCACGTCACCCCGCCCATCACCCCGGCAGCGTCAGTTCCAATGGCGCCTCCAGGGTGCCGGTGCCCGAGACCGCGATCTCGGCCTGGCCCGCGTAAGCCGCGATCAGCCGGGGGCCGATCCGCGGCACGCCGACCGGCGGCGTGCCGGCGATCCCGCCCGAGGTGATCCGCACCCGCAGCGGCTCGGCCGGCCCTCCCGCCGGCACCTCGACCCGGATGATGCAGCCGGCGCCCTCGTCGGTGCCGTCGAGGCATTCGGCGACGATCTCGGCCAGGATCATGCCGAGGGCGTTGACCCGGCGCGGCTCCAGGAGCGCCGTGCGCCCGGCCTCGACCGTGACGGCGATCCGCCCGGCCCGGCGCAGCTGGACCAGACCTTCGGCGAGGCGGGTCAGATACTCGGCGAGGTCGACGCTGGCGATCTGCGGCGCCTCGTGCAGGTGCTGCTGCACCAGGGCGATCGCCCGCACCCGCTGGCCGAGCGCATCGAAGGCCGGGCGGCAGGGCGCCGCCGCGGCGCGGCCGTAGAGTCCGATCAGGCTGACCGTGACCTGGAGGTTGTTGCGCACCCGGTGATAGATCTCGGCCAGCAGCGCATCCTGCTCGGCCATCGCCCGGGCGGCGTGCTCCTCGGTCTGCTTGCGCTCGGTGATGTCGAAGCAGGAGCCGGCGAAGCCCGCGAAGGTCTCGCCCTCGTGCAGCGGGTAGGCATGGCCGTGGACCCACCGGAAGGCGCCGTCGTGGCGGCGCAGGCGGTACTCGGCATTGTGCGTCCGGCGCCCGGCATAGGCGGCGGCGAGGCCCGCCTCGTGCCCGGCCCGGTCCTCGGGGTGCAGCCCGTCCTTCCAGCCGTGGCCGAGCTCGTCCTGCGCCGCGCGGCCGCGAAACGCCGTCCAGGCCGGATTGACGTAGACGAGGCGCGCCTGGGGGTCGGCGCGCCAGATCATGAGTCCGGCCCCCTCGGCGAAGCTGCGGAAGGCGGCGTCCGGCAATGTCGTGTCCGCGGCCATGTCCCCTCGCCTGCTCCTGATGCCGCCGATCGTGCTCCTTCAGGGCCGGTCAACGTACCGGGCGCGGCGCCGTTCCGGCGCCGGCCTTCCGTCAAAAAGCCTCATCGTCAGCGACGGTTAAGGGCGAAGCGGCCCGGACCGGCGGCGGCGATCATCAGGAGGCCGCCGATGATCGAGAGGTTCTTCATCGCCTGGATCTGGTTCGTGCGGACGGCATCCCCCGTCATCGACCAGAAATTGTGGAAAAATACGATGGTTGCGAGGGTGAAGAGCGCAAGCAGCACCGAGGCCGCCCGGGCGTAGAAGCCGAGCGCGATCAGGAGGCCGAGGCCCAGCTCGGCCGCGATGGTGAGCCAGGCCAGCACCTCCGGATAGGGCAGGCCCTTGCCCGAGACCGCGGCCGCGACGCCGGCCGGGTTCATCAGCTTCTGGGCACCGGAGACGCAGAACAGCACGACGACGAGGAGGCGGGCGAGGCTGACGACGGCTTGGCTCATCGGGAACTCCAGGGTCTGACGGAGCCCGTTGGAAGACCTGGCCGCGAAACAGTCAAGCTCCCGTCAGCGTCCCCCGGTCCAGTCCGCCCGGTTGGGGCGGGAACCGGCCGGCACCGCCTCGCCGGGCTCGACGCGGGCGAGTTCGGCGGCGCGGGCATTGATCCAGCCGGCATGCTGGCCGATCGGCGTCACGGCGGTGAAGCCGCCGCAGGCGGTGCGGACCCGGCCCTGCTGGGCGGCGCCGCTCGACCAGCTCACCACGCCGACGAGCTGGTAGCCGCCCGGGCCGGCGCGCAGGATCGGCCCGCCGGAATCCCCAAGGCAGGCGCCGGCACCGGCGGTCTCGGCCAGGGTGTGGCGGTCGGCCACCACCGTGACGGTGTTGGCGACCTGCAACTCGCCGAGCGAGACGAGGCGGGCCTGGCGCAGCACCCGCGCGCTGCCGCGGCGATTCTCCGCCACCACGCCGTAGCCGGCGATCGCGACGTTGTCGCCTTGCGCGATGTCGCCACCGGCGCGCGCGTCGAGGGGGCGGAAATCGGGGCCGAGGCGCTCGTCAACCTTCAGGATGGCGAGATCGGTGCCGGGCTGGGTCTCGGGCGTGGTGCCGGGCACGAAATCCGGATGCATCGCCGCGGCGATCGCCCGCAGGCGGCGCTGACGGAAATTCCGGTCGACGACCACGATCCAGTAGCCGGCCTTGCGCATCACGCAATGGGCCGCCGTCAGCACCAGATCGGAGGCGATGAGGGAACCGGAGCACATCTCGCCGGTGGTACTCTCGATCCGCACGACCGAGCCACGCAGGCCGTCGGGATCGCGGGTCACTTCGCCCCCGACCACGGCGCCGGCAGCGCCACTCCACAGACCGAGGGGCGCGGCCACCGCAAGGGCGGCCAAGGCGGAGCGGAGGCGGGACGGAGAGACGCGCATGAGGCTACCCTAGAGGCGTGCGGCCACGCTCGACAAGTGAAGTCTCGGGCCGAGTGTGCGGTTCCGCACCCATGCGGCATCGTTACGGGAAAGAAACCGTGAGCGGGACGCTGGCAGATGGATTCATTCCCAGCGCGCAGCGGCGCCCCACCCCGTCACCATGCGGTCGATCCAGGCCCGCTGCGGCCCGACCAGCACGCCCTGCGAGACGCCGCCGCAGGGCGATATCCCCGCTTCCTTGCCCGATTCCTTGCCCGCTTCCTTGCCCGATCCCTTGCCGGTTCCGCTCGCCCAGGTGGTCACCGCCAGGACGGTCCCTCCCGCGGCGATGATCGGACCGCCCGAATCGCCCTCGCAGGCGCCGGAGGCGGTCGGACCTTTCAGCCAGACCAGGATCCGGCTCGGGCCATAGGGCTCGACCACCGGCAGGGCCGCGGTGCGGAAGGTGCCGGTGCTGCGGTGGTCGCCCGGGCGGGCGACGCCGTAGCCGCCGAGCGTCAGGGGCGTGCCGGCGGCGGCGGGCGCCCCGGTCAGGGCGGCCGGGACGAAGCGGGCCGGCAGGGCGGAGTCGGTGCGCAACAGCGCGAGGTCGATCGAGCGCCGCCGCCCGGCGATGGCCCCCGCATCGTAGCCCGGATGCACCGCCCGGGCGGCGATCCCGAGCAGCACCGGTTCCCCGGTCTCATCGCGAAAATGCACCCGGTGCTCGGCCCCGGAGGCGGCGCAATGGGCGGCGGTGAGCACCACGTCGCGGGCGAGAACGATGCCGGTGCAGACCCCGCCGCGGGAGGACAGCACCATCACGCTGGAGCGCGCGAGCGCCGCGTCGGGCGCCTCGGTCCCGCCGACGACCGCGTGGGCGGGGGTGGCGAGGGCGAGGGCGAGGGCGAGGAGAGGGATGGCTCGGCGGGTCACGTGGCTCTCGGGGCGGCGGGCTCGGGGCGGTGGGGCCGGACAGCCC
>NZ_LABX01000151.1 GCF_001043915.1 Methylobacterium aquaticum
AGCTGAAGCGATTCCCCTGCAGGCGCCGCCGCGCTCAGGCCGTGGCGACCTCCACCCGGTTCCGCCCGGCCGCCTTGGCGGCATACAGGGCCGCATCCGCCCGCGCGAGCAGCGTTTCGAGGGAGTCCGGCTCGGCGGCCTCGCGCACCGCGAGGCCGAAGCTGGCGGTGATCGCGTGCGGCCAAGCGAGCGCGCCCTCCGCATCGGGACTGTCCGGCTGCACGAGGGCCGCCACCCGTAGCCGCAGCCGCTCGGCCGCCCTCGCGGCCTCGGCGGCGCCGGTCTCCGGGAGCAGCACGGCGAATTCCTCGCCGCCGACCCGGCCGAGGAGCGCGCCGTGGCGCAGGCCGGATTGCAGCGCGCCGGCGACCGCGGCCAGCACCCGGTCCCCCTGGCCGTGGCCGAACCGGTCGTTGATCTGCTTGAAATGGTCGATGTCGATCATGAGCACGGCCGCCGGCCGGCCCGCAGCGGCGAGGCCGGCCAGGAGGGCGGCGGCGCTCTCCAGGAAGGCGCCACGCTGCAGCACCCCGGTCAGGTGGTCGTAACGGGCCATGTGGTCGAGCCGCCGGAGCAGGTCGTCGCGGGCCCCGTTGACGATGGCCACCGCCATCGGGCCGAGGGCCACCAGGGCGATGCCCAGGCGCGCCGACAGGAACGCATTGACGTAGACGAGATTGGCATCCGGCAGCCGCATCACGCCGAGGGCGATGGCGAAGAGTTCGGCGATGCTCAGGAGCGCCGTCAGCAAGAGGGTCGTGAAGACCGTGTAGCGCAGGGCGCACCAGATGAGCGCCGGCACCGGCAGCGCCAGGACGCCGGGCCCCCCGAGCAGGATGGCGCCCGCCAGGGACAGGGCGAGGGCGGCCGCCGGCAGGAGATCCGTCGTGCTGCGCCAGCCGCCGGAGGGACGGCGCCGCCCGAGGAGGCGCCGCAGCGGCCGCTCCCGGGGGGCGACGAGGAAGAGCGGCGTCAGGATGATGTAGACGGCGAGCTGGCCGTTGAACCAGTCGAGCACGCCGATCAGGAGCGGGCGCGCGAACAGGACCGCGCTGGCCAGGCCGCCGACCAGGGACTCGGCCGTGGCGCCGGCGATGCAGACGACCAGCACCGACAGCATCGACCGGGGCTGGTCGAGGCGGCGGGCCTCGACCGGCAGGAGGCGGGTCGCCGTCAGGACACCGGCCGCGACGCCCGCCAGGTTGGCGAGGTTGAGCCACAGGGTCGGCCCCCAGGCGGTGCCGGCGAGCCGGTCCGCGGCCAGGTAGGCGAGCGCGGCCCCGAGCCAGCCCGCCGCGGAGGCGCGCTCGGGATGGCGCAGCAGCATGCCGAGCAGCACGGCATTGGCCGGCCAGAACAAGGCCAGCGGCCCGAACAGCCGGGTCGTCAGGATGGCGAAGAGGGCACAGGGCAGCACGATCGCCGCCGTCCAGCCGGCATCGCGCAGGGCGTGCCGCCGCCACCCGGAACAGGGTGCGGCGGCTCGGGGGCGGCGGGGTGGAGGAGGGCGCGGATGGCTCATGGATGGATGGCGAGGTGCGGGCCGCCCGTCCGGGCGGCGCGGCCCGGGACCGGGCGGAACCGCATTCCCCTACTCCGCCGGCACGGCCCGGCCAAACCGGGCGAGGACCGTGCTGCGCAGCTCGGCGATGTCGAAGCACCAGACCAGGGCGCCGTAGACGCCGCCGCCCAGGGCGAGGCAGGCCGGCAGCGCGAGCCAGGGGTCGAGCCCCCGCACCGGCAGGATTGCGGCGGTCATCGCCGCGGTGGCGAGCGCCACGCCGGCGAGGTCGCGCCAGGGCAGGCTCAGCCGGTCGCGGCCCGCGAGGGCGCGGCCGGCGAGGACCAGCATGGCGGCGACGAAGCCGAGGGATTGCGCCGCGGCGATGCCCGAGGGGCCGAACGGGCCGGCGAGCGCCACGGCGCCGACGAGGTTCACCACGGCGCCGACGAGGCCCGCCGCGACGAGGGGCAGGGTGCGGCGGCGGATCTGGAAGATCGGGTTGAGGGCGAAGTTCATCAGCGCCAGGGCGAGCAGGCCCGGCAGCAGCAGCCCGGTGTAATGCACGAAATGGCCGCGATAGGCGTCCGGCACGGCGATCGCCTCCAGGGCCGGGGCCACCGCCCAGACGCCGGCGGCGCTCGGCAGGATCAGGGCCAGCACCACGGCGACGTTGCGGGCGACCTGCTCCTCGCCGGCCTGGTGGCCCCGGGTCTCGGCCGCCAGCACGGCGATCTGGAACAGCAGGAGGTCGAGGGCGGCGCCGATCGTGCCGAAGATCCGCCCGCCGATATCCGCCGAGAGCGAGAAGTAGCCGGCCTCCGCGAAGCCCGCCACGGCGGCGACGGCCCAGCGGTTGGCAAAGGGCATCAGCTGGTAGACGAGATTGGCCGCGACGATCGGCAGGCCGTAGCCCATGAACCGCGTGAGCGCTTCCCGGCGCCGGGCCGGCGCGTGGGCGATCGGCGGATCCGCGAAGGCGCGCCGGACGAGGAGCGCGGCGAGGAACTGGCTCAGGCCGCCGGCCAGCATCACGGCGGCGGCGTCCCGCGTCGCCCAGGCGGTGCCGACCATCAGCGGCAGGGTCAGGGCGTTCTTGACGAGGACGAGGCGGAGGTAGAGCCCGCCGACGAAGCGGGCCCGGGCGAGCGCTGCCGCGTAGTCGAACAGGCCGAGACCGATCGCCGCGGCGGCGGCCGCGGCCGTCAGCATTGCCGGATCGCCCACGAGGGGCCGCCCCGCCAGCGCCAGGAGCGCCGCGCCGACGAGCCCGACGATGGTGGCGAGATAGGCGCGGTCGAGCATCCCGCGGATCCACGGCTCGGCCTGCCGGACGCGCTCGGAATAGAACCGCGTCGCCGAGAGGCGCAGCCACTCGAACAGCAGGGTGTTGAGCGCCACCGCCCCGGCGGTGCCGAGGGCGAACCGGCCGAAATCCGCCGGCCCCAGGACCTGCGCGAGGAGCAGGCCGAGGGCCAGGTTGATGACCGCATTGACCACGAAGGCCGCGATGACCGCCATTGGGGAAGGCTCGCCGAAGATGCCGGGATGCGGCGGGTTTGCGTGGTCTTCGCTCAGAAGATGGTGGGCATGTGGAGCGGCGGTCGGGCGGGCCGCTATCCCGCCGCCCGCATCGGAGGCGGCCTCGGCCCCGCCTCCTGATCCGCCTCTTGCCCGGACACCTCCCGGTACACCCGCTCCAGCCCGTCGAGGTGGCGCTCCAGGGTCAGGGGTGCGGCCCAGAACCGGTCGTAGGCCGCCCGTCCCATCCGCATCGCCGTGGCATCGTTGACGAGGTGGCTCATGGCGTTGGCGAGCGCCTGCGGATCGTTGGAGCGGAACCAGAACCCGTTCTCGCCGTGCTGCACCGCCTCGCGGCCGGCGCAGACGTTGCTGACGAGGACCGGGGTGCCGAGCGCCAGGGCTTCCAGCACCGTGAGAGGCTGGCCCTCGTACCAGACCGACGGGAAGACCAGGGCACGGGCCCCGCGCAGCACCGCCTTCACCTGGTCTGGGCTCTGCCAGCCGAGGAAGAGCGCCTCGGGATGGCGCGCCTCCAGCTCCGCCCGGGCCAGCCCGTCGCCGGCGAAGACCGCCCGCACCCCGGCGAGCCGCGCCGCCTCGGCGAAGACCCCCGGGCCCTTCTCGGGCGAGAGGCGGCCGACGAAGACGAAGTCGCCCGGCGGGCCCGCGCGGTGGCCCAGGGGCTCGACATCGACCGGGTTCGGCACGTCGTAAGTGCGGGTGGAGGCCGGCAGGTAGGGCGCCAGCGCCTGGCGCTGCAACTCGCTGATGGTGATCATCGCGTCGATGCCCTCGACGAGGCCGGTGCGGCGCATCAGGGCATGGCGGGCGACCCGCATCAGCTTGCGCGGATAGGTGCGCGAATCGCAGTTGTGGGTGAGGCAGGCGAGCCCGTTCGGGGTCCGGTGGCAGGGGGCGGCGACGGGGTAGTCGTAGAAGCCGCCATTCGGGCAGGCGAGGTAGTATTCGTGCGCGGTGTAGACCACCGGCGCGGCGGCGGCCCGCAGCACCGGCCCGATCGAGGGCGACAGCGCCTTGGCCCAGGCATGGACGTGGATCACCGTGTCGCGCGGGTCCGATTCGGCGACGAGATCGCGCAGGCGCGCGGCGGCCGGGGCGTTCCACAGCCATTGCACGCCGAAGCTGGCGAGCGAGCGGGCCTTCGTCACGTCGGTCTGGCCCAGGATCACGGTCCGCACCCCGGCTTCCGCCAGCCGCGGATCGGCCGGGCCGACGGCGGCGAACAGCACCACCTCGTGGCCGCGGCGGGCGAGCCCGATCGCGCTCTCGAGCGAAACCTTGGCCTGGCCGCCATTGATGTAGGCGTGGTCGGCGACGAGGACGATCCTCACGGCCGCCCCCCGCGGATCTGGCCGGGACCATCGTGCAGCATCGGTCGGGCTCCCTTCGGACGACGCGGAACGAGGCGCAGGATGGCGCCGACCCCTTAAGGAAACCGCCTCGGCGGCCCGGTTCCGGCGGCCCCGCGCCGCGCCCTTGCACGCTGCCCTTGCACGCTGCCCTCGCGCCCGGCCCTTGCGCCCGGCCCTTGCCCGGGCCATCCGGCTTGGACCATGCGTATCCCGTCCCCCTCCCCTGCCTCCGCGATCCTGCTCGCCGCCCTCGGCATCGGGCTCCTGTCGCTGATGGACGCCACCATCAAGGGCCTATCGGACCGCTACGGCGTCACCGGCATCGCCTTTGCCCGCTACGTCGTCGGCTCCCTGGTGATGGCGGGGGTGCTCGCGGTGCGGCGGCCCGGCTGGCCCTCGGCCGAGACCTGGCGCAGCAACGGCCTGCGGGCGGTGCTGGTGGTGGTGACGGCCGTCTGCTTCTTCCACGGCCTGTCGGTGCTGCCGCTCGCCGAGGCGCTGGCTTTGTCGTTCCTGAGCCCGGTCTTCATCGCGCTGTTCGCCGCGCTGCTCCTGCGCGAGCGGGTCCGGCCGCCGGTCTGGGCCGGGCTCGTCGTGGGCTTTGCCGGGGTCGGGATCGTGGTGGCGGGGCAGGTCGGCACCGATGCGCCCCGGGCAGCCGGCTCGGCCTGGGGCATCGCCGCCATCCTGACCTCGGCCCTCACCTACGCGCTCTCGATGGTGCTGCTGCGCGCCCGTGCCCGCCACGACCCGGTGGTGACCATCGTGGCGATCCAGAATGCCGGCCCCGCCGCGATGCTGGCCGTGCCCGCGGCCTGGACCTGGGTCCCGGTCGCCGCCCCCGACTGGGCGCTCCTCGTCCTCGTCGGCCTGCTCGGCGTCGCAGGCCACCTCGTGCTCAGCCGCGCCTATGCCAAGGCCGAGGCGTCGCGGCTCGCCGCCATGGAATACACCGCGCTGCTCTGGGCGATCGGTCTCGGCTACGTCGCCTTCGGGGAGGTGCCCGGGATGGCGACGCTGGCCGGCGCGGGCCTGATCCTGGCCGGATCGGCCCTGGCGGCGCGGCGGTGAGCGGGGCGGTGGAGCCCCGACCTTCTCCCCCGTGCTACTTGCGGGCGATCACATAGGCGAAGCTCGTGAAGGTGCGCCAATCGCGCTGCCGGGCGACCTGGGTGAAGGCGGCATCGATCTGTTTGATGACGGGAATCTTCCAGAAGTAGCTGTAGCCGTAGAACGGCAGCACCACGACATCCCGGAAGCCGATCTCCCGCAGCAGCGGCGTGATCGCCGCTTCGTCGCCCCGGCAGAGGTTGTAGTAGGCCGGGAACTTGGGATTGTCGCCCTCGTCGCGGCGATCGGGAAAGAGAGCGTGCAAGACCGCCCGCGACAGCCGCTCGGGCATCAGCTCGTTGATGACGAAGGGCGGCGCGAACAGGGTCGGGAAGAAGCTTAAGGCAGCACCGCCTGGGGTCAATAACCCGTGGATGTTGCGCCACATCCGCGCGGTGTCCTCGACATGCTCCATGACCATCCGGCAATATGCAAAGTCGAAGCGGTTTGATCCGATCGCCGCGAGGGTCGACGGCGCGGCGATGTCGCAGCAGAGCTTGGAGAAACCCGCCGGAGCGAGGTCGAGTTCCTTTTGCGAGAGGTCGTTCAGCGTCACGTCGATGCCGTGCACGCCGAGCTCGCCCGGCGAGAACAGCGGGTCGCGACCGCCGCCGATCTCGAGATGACGGCGCAGACCGTAAGCCTCCGTCATCGCCAGGATCATGCTCTTGTAATTGCTCCAGCTCCAATTCCAGTCCGACGTATAGCCAAGGGAATCGGCAATGTCGCGGATCGAGCGCGTGTGAAGCGGCACCGATCCGGCTTCGATGGACGTAATATTTTGATGAATGCTCACGGACGATCCCTTCCGCCAAAAGGCCATGCTCGCTTGAAAGCGTGCGTGCATTTCATCAATTGATACAATCAGAATCAATTACGACAAATACTTAGGTAAGTAAATATAGTTAATGGCGCCAAGGGTAACATTTCGAGCGCATTTATCTAAATAAACGAAATACAATCTGATGAATAAGACAAAATTAATTTAGTAAAATGTTTTGCAAACATAGATGTCGCGATGCATCGAGGCGTCAAAGCGCGGACTTGTGGACGTCGTCTGCAAAAAGCAGGAGGCGCGTGGACATATCCAAATTCCGCGGCTCATCCGGACCCGAGCTCGCATTCAATCAGGCTTGCATGGTGTCGAGAGCCGGATCGCCGGAGAGCAGAAGGGCCATCTCGACATCCGGGAGCGGCCGATGCGGTGCCGCGGATATCGGTTTCCGCTCGACCTCGGCCGCCACTTCAGGTCTTGGCCGGAGCGAGGAAGCTTACGCCCTGGCCGCTCAAAACCACCCCTTCAGCTTGAAATACACCGCCGGCGCCAAGGCGCTCGCGGCGATCACCGCGAGCCCGAACGGATAGCCGAAGGTCCAGTCCAGCTCCGGCATGTGCTTGAAGTTCATGCCGTAGACCGAGGCCATCAGGGTCGGCGGGATGCCGATCACCGAGACCACGGTGAGCACCCGGAAGGTGTTGTTCTGCTCCATGTTGATGAGGCCGAGGGTCGCGTCGAGGAGGAACTGCACCGTCTCGGACAGCCGCGTCTCGAACTCGTCCAGAGAGGCGACGTCGAGGCGCAGGCTCTCGAAGCGGGCCTTCTCCTCGGGCTTCAGCCAGCTCTCCGCCTCGCCGGCGACGTAAGGCAGGATGCGGCCGAGGCCGAGCAGCGAGGCGCGCAGCTTCGCCAGCGCCTTGCCGCGCCGGCCGATGGCGCGCAGGAGCCGCCGCAGGGCGAGGTCGCGGCGCTTGGGGGCGAAATTTCCGGGGCCGGCCCCCTCCCGCCGGCCCTGGCCGGTGGCGCTCACGTCGAACGTGAAGATCCGGGTCGAGAGCGAATCGAGCTCGTCGCTCATCGTCTCCAGGCTGTCGGCCATGCGGTCGATCAGCTCCTCGTTGAGCGCCAGGAAGGTCTCGATGCTGGAGGCCGGCCCGTCGCGCTCGGCCTGGCGCGCCTTCACGGTGTCGAAGGCGGCGAGCGGCTGGAACCGCACGGTGAGCAGCCGCTCCGGCGTCAGCACGAAGCCGAGGGGCCGCACGGTCAGGTCGTCGTCCCGGAACGAGACCATCGGGGTGCTGAGGTAGAAGGCGTCCCGGCGCCGGTTGAGGCGGCGGGAATTCTGCACCTCGCTCAACGCCGAGCGGGACGGCACCGCGAGCCCGGTCACCGCCTCCGCGAGCGCCGTCTCGGCCTCGCTCGGTTCGTCGAGGTCGAGCCAGGTGCCATGGGGCGGCAGGGGCCGCGCCGCGCAGGCCTGGCCCTCGGCGACGACGCCCTCCGGGCCGTGCAGCGTGATCATGGATGCGGCGGTGCTCCTGGTGGATCGGGCGCGAACCGTGCCGAAAGCGCCACACACCAGCGCCAACGCACCAGTGCCTTGACTCGACGGCGAGCCCCGATTATCTCCACGCCTGCCTTAGCACTCACCACGCGAGAGTGCTAATGCCCGGGTTGGGCCGGTGGCTTCGGCGCCAGCACAACCGCAATGCGTTCTGCGAAGCAAGAGGGCAGCACATGCAATTCCGTCCGCTGCACGACCGTGTCGTCGTCCGTCGCATCGAGAGCGAGGAGAAGACCAAGGGCGGCATCATCATCCCGGACACCGCCAAGGAGAAGCCGCAAGAGGGCGAGATCGTCGCCGTCGGTCCCGGCGCCCGCGACGAGTCCGGCAAGCTGAACCCCCTCGACGTCAAGGCCGGCGACCGCGTCCTGTTCGGCAAGTGGTCGGGCACCGAGGTCAAGATCGACGGCAAGGACCTCCTCATCATGAAGGAGTCCGACATCATGGGCGTGCTGGCTTAAGTCGCCACCCCCTGATCGCCCTGCAAGCCTGACGGCGGCGCCCCTGTCCGGGAGCTGACGCCGGAGGGTTTCCCCATCACACCGAGTCACTGAGAGGATTCACCATGGCAGCGAAAGACGTTCGTTTCGCCTCCGACGCCCGCGAGAAGATGCTGCGCGGCGTCGACATCCTGGCGGATGCGGTGAAGGTCACGCTCGGCCCGAAGGGCCGCAACGTCGTGATCGAGAAGAGCTTCGGCGCTCCGCGGATCACCAAGGACGGCGTGACCGTCGCCAAGGAGATCGAGCTCGCCGACAAGTTCGAGAACATGGGCGCCCAGATGGTGCGCGAAGTGGCCTCGAAGACCAACGACATCGCGGGTGACGGCACCACCACGGCGACCGTGCTGGCCCAGGCGATCGTCCGCGAGGGCGCCAAGTACGTCGCCGCCGGCATGAACCCGATGGACCTGAAGCGCGGCATCGACCTCGCCACCCAGGCCGCCGTGAAGGACATCCAGAGCCGCGCCAAGAAGGTGTCGGCCTCGGAGGAGATCGCCCAGGTCGGCACGATCTCGGCCAACGGCGACAAGGACATCGGCGAGATGATCGCCCATGCCATGCAGAAGGTCGGCAACGAGGGCGTCATCACGGTCGAGGAGGCGAAGACCGCCGAGACCGAGCTCGACGTCGTCGAGGGCATGCAGTTCGACCGCGGCTACCTCTCCCCGTACTTCATCACGAATGCGGAGAAGATGATCGCCGAGCTCGAGGATCCCTACATCCTCATCCACGAGAAGAAGCTGTCGTCGCTCCAGGCGATGCTGCCGGTGCTCGAGGCCGTCGTCCAGACCGGCAAGCCGCTGCTGATCGTCGCCGAGGACATCGAGGGCGAGGCTCTGGCCACCCTGGTCGTCAACAAGCTGCGCGGCGGCCTGAAGGTCGCGGCCGTGAAGGCGCCGGGCTTCGGTGACCGTCGCAAGGCCATGCTCGAGGACATCGCGATCCTGACCTCCGGTCAGATGATCGCCGAGGACCTCGGCATCAAGCTCGAGAACGTGACCCTCCCGATGCTCGGCCGCGCCAAGCGCGTCCGCATCGAGAAGGAGAACACCACGATCATCGATGGCGCCGGCGAGAAGGCCGACATCGAGGCCCGCGTCGCCCAGATCAAGGCGCAGATCGAGGAGACCACCTCGGACTACGACCGCGAGAAGCTCCAGGAGCGCCTGGCCAAGCTCGCCGGCGGCGTCGCGGTGATCCGCGTCGGCGGCGCGACCGAGGTCGAGGTCAAGGAGAAGAAGGACCGCGTCGACGACGCCCTCCACGCCACCCGCGCGGCGGTCGAGGAAGGCATCGTTCCCGGCGGCGGCACCGCGCTCCTGCGCGCCAAGAAGGCCGTGGCTGCTCTCACGAGCGACAACCCCGACGTCCAGGCCGGCATCAAGATCGTCCTGAAGGCCCTTGAGTCCCCGATCCGCCAGATCGCCAGCAATGCCGGCGTCGAGGGCTCGATCGTGGTCGGCAAGATCACCGACAAGGCGGACTCCGAGACCTACGGCTTCAACGCCCAGACCGAAGAGTACGTCGACATGATCCAGGCCGGCATCGTCGACCCGGCCAAGGTCGTCCGCACCGCCCTCCAGGACGCCGCTTCGGTGGCCGGCCTGCTGGTGACGACCGAGGCGATGGTCGCCGACGCGCCGAAGAAGGACTCCCCGGCTCCGGCGATGCCGGGCGGCGGCATGGGCGGCATGGACTTCTAAGTCCACGCTCACCCATCTGACGAGACGGAAGGGGGTCGCCGCAAGGCGGCCCCTGTTCCGTTGATGCGTGTCGTTGCGGCACTTCCTCGTTGAAGCCAGGCCGTGGCTCCGGCAGGGTGCCGAATCATCGCTCCCCGCCCGAGCGGGCCGGGGCGCCCCGCCGGAGAGTCCGTTCGATGCACGACACGCGGCCCAATGCCCTCGCGGACGCCCTCCGCCGCCTCCGGGCCGGCGGCCTCGGCCGCGCCTGGGCGGCCCTGCCGCAGGGGTTGCGGGATCTGGGCCGTCGGGCCGGCGAGGGCGTCGCCCGGCTGCGCGACCGGCTGCCCGGGATCCGCCCGGGGGCGGCGCCCACCCCCGGGCACGTCCTGTCCGAGACCTTTGCCGGGCCGCCGGGCCGGCGCGCCTATCGCCTCTACGTGCCGGGGGGCTATCGCGGCCGGCCGCGGCCGCTGGTGGTGATGCTGCACGGCTGCACCCAGACGCCCGAGGACTTCGCCACCGGCACCGGCATGAACGCCCTGGCGGAGGCCGAGACCATTTTGGTCGCCTATCCGGAACAGCCCCGGTCCGCCAACCAGGCCCGCTGCTGGAACTGGTACAGCCCCGCCGACCAGGGCCGCGACAGCGGCGAGACCGGCATCATCGCGGGCATCACCCGCGCGGTGATGGATGCCTATGCGGTCGATCCGCGGCGGGTCTACGTCGCGGGGATTTCGGCCGGTGGCTCCGCGGCGGCCAACGTCGCGGTGGCCTACCCGGATCTCTACGCCGCGGTTGGGGTGCATTCGGGCCTCTGCGCCGGGGCGGCTCGCTCCCTCTCGGGCGCCATCGCGGCGATGCGCGACGGCGTCGCCGGCACCGCCTCCCCGATCCCCACCATCGTGTTCCACGGCGACCGGGACACCACCGTGAACCCGAAGAACGCCGCGGCGCTCGCCGCCGCCACCGGGGAGCGCCTGATCCGGCGCGACGAGGGCCAGGTGCCGAATGGCCGCGCCTATGAACGCCACCTCTACGCCGATGCCGCCGGCCGCCCGGCCGTCGAGCATTGGGTGATCCACGGTTCCGGCCATGCCTGGTCCGGCGGCGATCCGGCCGGCAGCTACACCGACCCGCAAGGGCCCAGTGCCACCCGCGAGATGTGGCGGTTCTTCAAGGAGCATCCGCGGAGGACGTGATGGCCGTCGCCGTGCCGGAGGGAGGCCACCGGGCGCGCCCGCACCGGACCGGCCTGCCCGGGCTCGAGGCGGTGTCGGTCGCGTCCGACCGGACCTTCCCGCGGCACGCCCACGACCAGTTCGGCATCGGCCTCGTCCTTGCGGGCGGGCACCGCTCCTGGAGCGGCATCGGCGCCGTCGAGGCGGTCCCTGGCGACGTCATCACGGTCAATCCGGGAGAGATCCATGACGGCGTTCCGGTCCAGGGCCGGGGCCGGGCCTGGCAGATGCTCTATCTCGATCCGGCCCTCCTCGCCGACCTGACCCGAGAGGAGACCCCCGGCGCGGTCGAGATCACGCATCCGGCCCTCCGGGATCCGGCCGTGGCCGGCCCGTTCGCCCGGCTCTTCACCGCCATCGCCGCCGCCCGGCCGGAGCCCCTCGCGGTCGAGCAGGCGCTGACAGCGCTCCTGACCCCTCTCCTGGACCGCTACGGCAACCGCACGCCGCCGCGGCGCGGCCCGCCGCCCTTCGTGGCCCGGGCGCTGCGGCGGCTGGAGGAGGCGCCCGCGGAGGCGGTGACCCTGGCGGAGCTGGCCGGGCTGTCGGGCGTCAGCCGCTTCCAGCTCCTGCGCGGCTTTTCCCGCGCCACCGGCACGACGCCGCACGCCTATCTGATGCAGCAGCGCGTGCGCCTCGCGCGCCGGCTCCTCGCGGCCGGGCGCAGCCCCGCCGAGGCCGCCGCGGAGGCCGGCTTCGCCGACCAGAGCCACATGACCCGCGCCTTCATGCGCCAGTTCGGGGTGACGCCGGCCCGCTACCGCGCCGCCCTCGCCTGACCCGCAATCCCGTTCAAGACGGCGGCGGCCGGGCCGGGCGAAATCGTCTCCGGCACGGGAGGCGGCGATGCGGCACGAGCAGAATCCGGGATACGTCCACGGCTACGACGCGGCGGAGCAGGCGCGCCTGCACGATCAGGCGACGACGCTGGAGGCGCTGCTGCACCACGACAGCCATTTCCCCGACGGCGGCACGGTGCTGGAGGCCGGCAGCGGCGTCGGTGCCCAGACGATCCCGCTCCTGCGGCGCAACCCGGGCGTGGCGCTCACCTGCCTGGACATCGCGCCGTCGTCCCTCGCGGCGGCGCAGGAGCGCATCCGGGCCGCCGGCCTGCCCCTGCCGGTCTTCCGGCAGGGGGATCTCCGCGCCCTGCCCTTCGGGGACGCGGCCTTCGACCACGCCTTCGTCTGCTTCGTGCTGGAGCACCTGCCCGACCCGGGGGCGGCGCTCGCGGAAATGCGCCGGGTGGTCCGGCCGGGCGGGAGCCTGACGGTGATCGAGGGCGATCACGGCTCGGTCCTGTTCCACCCGGAGGATCCGCGGGCGCGGGCCGCCATCGCCTGCCAGGTGGCGCTGCAACGCGCCGCCGGGGGCGACCCGGAGATCGGCCGGCGGCTCGTGCCGCTCCTGCGGCGGGCTGACTTTTCGGACATCCGGGTCTCGCCCCGCCTCGTCCATGCCGACGGGTCGCGGCCGGCCCTTGCGGAGGGCTTCGTCCGCCGGACCTTCGCGGCGATGGTGGCGGGCATCCGGGACGAGGCCCTGCGGGCCGGGCTGGCGGAGCCGGCCGCCTTCGATGCGGGCATCGCCGCCCTGCACCGCACGGCGGAGCCGGATGGCTGCTTCTGCTACACGTTCTTCAAGGCCACCGCCCGGGTGCCCGTGGGCTGACCCGTCACCGGTAGTCGTTCGGATCGAGGCCGTGGCGGGCGATCTTGTCGTAGAGGGTCTTGCGCGGGGTCCCGAGGGCTTCGGCCGCCACCCGCACGTCGCCGCCGGCCATGATCAGCTCGTCGCGGATCAGGCCGCGCTCGTGGCGGTCCATCTGCTCGGCGAGCGTCGCCGGCCGGGCGGGCTCGGCCTGGGCCGGTCCGGTGGGGGCGAGGCCCAGGGCGCAGCGCTCGGCGAAATGGCCGAGCTCGCGGACGTTGCCGGGCCAGTCGTGCCGGCTCAGATGCTCGCGGATCGCCGGGGTCACGGGGGGCGGGGCGCGGTTGAAGCGGGCGGCGGCCTTGCGCAGGAAGTGCTCGAACAGCAGCGCCACGTCCTCGCGCCGCTCGCGCAAGGGCGGGATCGTCACCGAGACGACGTTCAGGCGGTAATAGAGGTCGTCGCGAAAGGTGCCCTGCGCGGCGGCCTGGCCGAGATCGATCTTGGTGGCGGCCACCACCCGCATGTCGACGGGCTGGACCGCGTTGGTGCCGAGCGGCTCGACCACCCGCTCCTGCAACACCCGCAGCAGCTTGACCTGGATGGTGAGCGCCATGCTCTCGATCTCGTCGAGGAACAGGGTGCCGCCATCGGCATGCGCAATGCGCCCGACCCGCTTCTTGAGCGCGCCCGTGAAGGCGCCGGCCTCGTGGCCGAACAGCTCGCTCTCGACCACGGTGTCGGGGAGCGCCCCGCAATTCATCGCCACGAAGTGGCCCTTGGCCCGGCGGCTCCAGCGGTGGAGCGCGCTCGCCACCACCTCCTTGCCCGAGCCGGTCTCGCCGAGGACCAGCACGTCGACATCGGCTTGCGCCACCTCGCGCACGAAAAGGCGCAGGCGGGTGATCCCCGGCGAGACGCCGAGGAAGGCCGGGTCCTCCGCCACCGCGGCGTCGAGGCGGGCGCGAAGCGTGCGGTTCTCCTGCACCAGCGCCCGGCGCTCCAGCGCCCGGCGCACCGAGGCGACCAGGGTGTCGGCCGGATAGGGCTTGGCCAGGAAGTCGTAGGCGCCGGACCGCATCGCCCGCACCGCCATGGTGATGTCGCCGTGGCCGGTGATCAGGATCACCGGCAGTTCGGGATCGGCCTCCTGGATCGCCGCGAACAGCCCGAGCCCGTCGAGCCCCGGCAGGCGCACGTCGGTGACGACCACGCCTGGCGGTTCGGCGAGGATCGCCCGCAGGGCCGATTCGGCATCGCCATGGGTCTCGACGGTGAAGCCCGCGAGGTCGAGGCTCTGGCCGTTGGCCCGGCGCACCTCCTCCTCGTCGTCGACGAAGATCACCCGCTGGGACGGCGCGCTCATGCGGCGGCTCCCGGAGCCGCGGCAGCCCCCTGACCCGCAGGCGCCAGCGGCAGCTCGACCCGGAACAGGGCGCCGCCTTCGGGGCCCGCGCCGGCCGAAAGGGTGCCGCCGCACTCCTCGACGATGCCGCGCGAGATGGCGAGGCCCAGGCCGAGGCCGCTGGCCTTGGTGGTGAAGAACGCATCGAACACCTGGGCGCCCCCGTCGGGCAGCCCGCTTCCATTGTCGCCCACCTCCAGCACCGCGCGCTCTCCCATGACCCGCACCGTTATGGCGATGCGTGGCTTCTGCACGCCCGCGACCGCGTCGAGGGCGTTCTGCACCAGGTTGACCACGACCTGTTCCAGCCGCGGCCCCTCTCCCAGGACATAAGGCGACGGCTCGGGAAGCGCGAGGGCAAGATCGATGCCCGGAAGCCGCCCCTCCACCACCTCCAGGCTCGCCCGCACCACGCCGGTGAGCGCGACGGGATCGCGCCGGCCCGAGGCCCGGCGGGCGAAGCTCTTGAGCTGGCGGGTCAGGCCGGCGATGCGCTCGGTCAGGCGGCCGACCGCGGCGAGATTCTCGGTCGCCTCCGGCAGGCGGTCGCGCTGGATCAGGATGCCGGCATTGTCGGCATAGGAGCGGATCGCCGCGAGCGGCTGGTTGATCTCGTGCGCCATGCTGGCGGCGAATTGGCCGAGCGCCGCCAGGCGACCCGCATGGGCCAGCTCGCGCCCGAGGCGCTGGCGCTCGGCTTCCGTGCGCTGGCGCTCGGCGATCTCGGCCTTGAGCTGGCGGTTGGCCTCGGTGAGGGCCTGGGTGCGCGCCCGCACCCGCTCCTCCAGTTCGCTGCGCCGTGCCGCCGCCTCGGCGAGGCTCGCCCGCAGGCGCCGGCGGCGCCCGACCAGCTCGGTCATCCCCAGACAGGCGAGGCCGACCGCCAGGCCGGCAATGACCTGGGCCTGGATCCGCTCGCGCGCCACCGCCACGCCGACCCGGGTCAAGGTGTGGAGCCGCCAGGTCGTGCCCGGGATGGCGGCGTCGAGGGCGATCGCCAGCCGCGCCGGTTCCGCCCCGTTGCCGACCCGCACCAGGCTTCCGTCCGCCGCCGGATGGAGCGGCACGGGGGCGAGGGGCGCGTCGCCGAATTCGAGCCGCTCGCGGATCAGCCGGCGCTCCTCGTCCGGCACCGGCCGCAAGGTGCCGAAGCGCCAGGCCGGTTCGCTCGCCACCAGCACGATGCTGCGGGGATCGGTGACCATCACCGCCTCCCCGCCCTTCGTCCAGGACGCGCGCCACGCCGCCTCGATGCCGTCGAACTCGACCTTGACCACCACCACCCCGGTCCGGCCGCCGGGGCCGGCGACCCGGCGGCTGAGATACAGGCCGGGCCGGCCGCTCACGGTGCCGAGGGCGAATTGCCGGCCCGCCCCCTCGGCGAGCGCCTGCTGGAAATACGGCCGGAAGGCGTAGCTCGCCCCGACGAAGCTGCCCGGCTCGCCGGCATTGCTCGCCGCCACCGCGGTGCCGTCTTGGCGGATCACGTAGATCACCGCCGCCCCCGAGGCCCGGGCGATCTCGGCGAGCCGGTCGTCGACCCGGGCGAGCAGAGCCGGATCCGGGGACGCGCCGACCACCGCGGCGATCTCTGGGTCGCTGGCGAGCGCGAGCGGCAGCGAGCCCTGCTTCTGCATCTCGGTGCGGAAGGCCGCGACGTGGAGCGCCAGCGTCGCGGAGGCGGAGCGCCGGAGATCGGCCAGCGCCGCCCGCTCGGCATGGCGG
Source organism: Methylobacterium aquaticum (assembly GCF_001043915.1). GTDB lineage: Bacteria > Pseudomonadota > Alphaproteobacteria > Rhizobiales > Beijerinckiaceae > Methylobacterium > Methylobacterium aquaticum. The sequence goes on from NZ_LABX01000151.1 coordinate 16,057, forward strand.
CCGGCAAGGAGCGCCGCGGCCAGCACCGCCGCGAGGCTGAGGAGCCAGGGCAAGGCCGGGGAGCGCAACAGCGCGCGCCCGCCGGTCATTGCCACCCCGCAGGAGGTCGGAACCCGGTCCGGACGGTTGCGGATTTCCGGAACGGATCCGGCCCCGCGTTGCGGCGTACCGGAAGGCTCGTCGGCGCGGTCTCCTCCTGGATCATGAATATCCTTTTATTTCTCGATACTTAACAAAAAATTTCGATGGTTCGCCGGCTGGCACGCCGGTTGCCATTCTGTGTCTGTCCGCAGACCGCCGGTACGCGGCCGGCCCGCGAAAAGGTCGAACCCCGCCCGAGGGCCGAGAGCCCGAAGGCCAAGAGCAAGAGCGTCACCGAGAACGCCCGCCCCGTAAACGAGCCATGCTAGGGAGAACGTCCGATGGCTACGATCCCGTCCCCGCTGACCGCGCCCCACGCGCCGCCGGCGCCGAAGCCGATCTACAAGACCCTCTATTTCCAGGTGCTGGTCGCCGTCGCGATCGGCATCACGCTCGGCCACTTCTACCCGAAGCTCGGCGCCGACATGAAGCCGCTCGGCGACGCCTTCATCAAGCTCGTCAAGATGATCATCGCCCCGGTGATCTTCCTCACCGTGGTCTCCGGCATCGCCGGCATGACCAACCTCGAGAAGGTCGGCCGGGTCGGCGGCAAGGCGCTGATCTACTTCCTCACCTTCTCGACGCTGGCGCTGATCGTCGGCCTGATCATCGCAAACCTCGTCCAGCCGGGCGCGGGCATGCATATCGATCCGAAGTCGCTCGATCCCAAGCAGATCGCGATGTACGCCGAGAAGGCGAAGTCGCAGACCATCACCGACTTCCTGATGAACATCATCCCGTCGACGGCGGTGGGTGCGTTCTCGGGCGGCGAGATCCTCCAGGTCCTGTTCTTCTCGGTGCTGTTCGGCTTCGGTCTCGCCTTCCTGGGCGAGCGCGGCAAGCCGGTGCTCGACTTCATCAAGATCCTGTCCGAAGCGATCTTCGGCGTCGTTCACATCATCATGAAGGTCGCTCCCATCGGCGCCTTCGGCGCGATGGCCTTCACCATCGGCAAGTACGGCATCTCCTCGCTCGCCAACCTCGCCTACCTCGTCGGCGCCTTCTATCTCACCTCCGCGATCTTCGTCTTCGGCGTGCTCGGCCTCGTCGCCCGCTACAACGGCTTCTCGATCGTCAAGCTGATCCGCTACATCAAGGAGGAGCTGCTGCTGGTGCTCGGCACCTCGTCCTCCGAGTCGGCCCTGCCCTCGCTGCTCGAGAAGATGGAGCGCGCCGGCTGCTCGAAGCCCGTCGTCGGCCTGGTGGTCCCGACCGGCTACTCGTTCAACCTCGACGGCACCAACATCTACATGACCATGGCGGCCCTGTTCATCGCCCAGGCGACGGACACGCCCCTCACCTACGGCGAGCAGGCCCTGCTGCTCCTCGTCGCCATGCTCTCCTCGAAGGGCGCCGCCGGCGTCACCGGCTCGGGCTTCATCACGCTGGCCGCGACGCTGGCGGTGGTCCCCTCCGTGCCGGTCGTCGGCATGGCGCTGATCCTCGGCATCGACCGCTTCATGTCGGAGTGCCGGGCGCTCACCAACTTCATCGGCAACGCGGTCGCCTGCATCGTGGTCGCCCGCTGGGAGGGTGAGGTCGACATGGACCGCCTGAAGGCCGCCCTCGACGGCAACCCGATGCCGCTGGAGGAGATCGTCCCGGTCCCGGCGCTCCAGGCCGCCGAGTAACCCACGATCCCGGGGCCCCGGCCCCGGGTCATCCGGGAGGGGCGGCCCTGCGCGCGGCGCGGGGCCGCACCTCCCGTTTTCGCGGTATCGTTCCGCCATGGCTTCGGGAGGATCCACGATGGCGGGCGGCGACTGGCGCGGGATGGACCGCGCGACACTCAGCAGGGCCTACGACAATTCCGGTGCCGTGCCCGGCAGCGGCGCCGTCATGGCGGCGTTGCGCGAGCGCAGCGCGGCCGTCCGGGCGACCCGTTCCGGGGAACTGGACATTCCCTACGGCGCGGGCGCCCGCCAGCGTTTCGACCTCTTCCGCTGCGGCCGGCCGGGCGCGCCGCTGCTCGCCTTCATCCATGGCGGCTACTGGCAGCGCAACGACAAGGGTGGCTTCTCGGCTTTGGCCGAGGGACCCCTGGCCCGCGGCCTCGACGTGGCGATGATCGGCTACACGCTCTGCCCCGCGGCGACGATGACGGCGCTTGCCGCCGAGATCCCGGCGGCCCTCACCGCCCTGCGCGCCCACGCCGCCCCGCCGCGCCTCGTCGTCTCGGGCTGGTCGGCCGGGGGCCACCTCGCGGCGCTCGCCATGGCCTGCCCGGACGTCGATGCGGGGCTGGCGATCAGCGGCATCTTCGACCTCGCGCCGATCCGCCGCACTGTGCTCGACGACGCGCTCCACCTCACCGCGGAGGAGGTCGCGGCGCTGTCGCCGATCCGTCACCTGCCGGGCCAGGCCGGGCCGCTCACCGTGGCGTATGGCGCGAACGAATTGCCGGAGCTGTGCCGGCAATCGCAGGTCTACCAAGCCGCCTGGGCCGGGACCGGGCTCCCGGGCGACCTCCTGCCCCTGCCGGGCGACGATCACTTCACGGTGCTCGACCAGATGATCCGGCCGGACGGGGCGCTGACCGAGGCGGCCCTGCGGCTGGCGACCGGCTGACCTGCCGGTCCCCGGGGCTCGCCGTCCCGCGCCTCCCGGCCTAAAGCTACGGGCGCCGCGACGACCGCGCGGGCCCGCGCCGGCCCGGGCGAGGAACCAGGAACCGGGCATGGGCCAGCACCACGACCACGATCATCACGGCCACGATCAAGGGCACGATCATCACGACCACGGGCACGGGCACCCTCACGGCCCGGGCCACGTCCACGCCCCGGCGAGTTTCGGCCGCGCCTTCGCGATCGGCATCGCGCTGAACACCGGCTTCGTGCTGATCGAGGGGGCCGCTGGGGTCGTCACCGATTCGGTGGCCCTGCTGGCCGATGCCGGCCACAACCTGTCGGACGTGCTCGGCCTCGTCGTGGCCTGGGCGGCGGCGACGCTCGGCCAGCGCCAGCCGACGGCGCGGTTCACCTACGGCCTGCGCTCGTCCTCGATCCTCGCCGCCCTGTTCAACGCGGTGTTCCTGCTGGTCGCCGTCGGGGCCATCGCCTGGGAGGCGGTGCAGCGCTTCAGCGCGCCGGCCCCCGTCCCGGGCCTGACCGTGACGATCGTGGCGCTGATCGGCATCGCGGTGAACGGCGTCACCGCCTGGCTGTTCGCGTCGGGCCGCAAGGGCGATCTCAACCTGCGCGGCGCCTACCTGCACATGCTGGCCGATGCCGCGGTCTCGGCCGGGGTCGTGGTGGCGGGCCTCGTCATCCTGTGGACCGGCTGGACCTGGGTCGATCCGCTGACCAGCCTCGTCATCGTGGCGGTGATCGTCGGCGGCACCTGGGGGCTGCTCCGCGACAGCGTCGTGCTCTCGCTCGATGCCGTGCCCCCGGGCATCGACCCGGCCGAGGTGCGCCGCTGCCTCGCCGAGCGGCCGGGCGTCCGGGAAGTCCACGACCTCCACGTCTGGCCGATGAGCACCACCGAGACGGCGCTCACCGCCCATCTGGTGATGCCGGAGGGCCATCCCGGCAACGCCTTCCTGGCCGAGTGCGCGGGCCTGCTGCGCCGCCGCTTCGGCATCGCCCATGTCACGCTCCAGGTGGAGCTGGCGGGGGGACCGGCCTGCGCCCTGGCGCCGGATCACGTGGTGTGAGCATGATCGAGGGGCTGTCGTTTCGCGACGTGTCGGAGGGGCCGGGGGTCTTTCCTCCGGGCGGGTCGCCTGCCGTGACACAATCGGCGGCGGGCGTGGCGGGCGCCGCTGGGAGGCGTTGTCTTTCGTCGACGGGGAGTGACGCACGGGTGTGAAGCCTGGTCCAGGCAGCCGGTATGCAAGTGCGAAGACGGGTCGATATAGATCCTGGCACGCCCCGCATGGCGGGCGGCAGGACAGGGACGTCGCGATGCCCGAGATCGACATCGACCATCTGCGCGGCTGGATCGGCCGCACCCGGGACGTCGAGGACAGCGTGACCCCGCGCCTCGTGGCCGAGTACCGGGCGACCTTGGCCCCTCACCTCGCCCCGGTGGCGGAGGGCGAGGCGCCGCTCGCCCTGCATTGGTGCCTCGCTCCCGAGACCCCGGCCGCCGACGCGCTCGGGCCCGACGGCCACGCGGCGAAGGGCGGGTTCCTGCCGCCGGTGCCGCTGCCGCGGCGGATGTGGGCCGGCGGCGAGGTCGAGACCCTGGCCTCCTTGCGCATCGGCGACCGGGTGGTGCGGCGCGAGACCGTGGCGGACGTGGCGGTGAAGGTCGGCCGCACCGGCACGCTGTGCTTCGTCACCGTGCGGCACGACTACCTGACCGAGCGGGGACCGGCGATCCGCGACCGGCAGGACATCGTCTATCGCGAGGCGAGCCGGCCGGGCGAACCTGCGCCGCCGCCGAAGCCCGCCCCCGCCGAGGAGGTGCCGAACTGGTCGGTCGAGGCCAATTCCGTGCTGCTGTTCCGCTACTCGGCCATGACCTTCAACGGGCACCGCTTCCACTACGACCACCCTTACGCGACGCAGGTCGAGGGCTATCCCGGGCTCGTCGTGCATGGCCCGATGCAGGCGAGCCTGCTCCTCAACCTCGCGGCGGCCCGCCTCGGCCGGGTGCCGGCGCGGTTCCGCTACCGCGGCGTCTCGCCGATGATCGCCGGATCGCGATTCGCGGTGGCGGGCCTCTGCGAGGACGGCACGTTCCGCGGCTGGACTGCCGCTGGCGGCGCCGTCTGCATGGAGGCGGAGGCGGAAATCCAGCGACACTGACGGATGCCTGCGGCGGCGGGCGCGACGCGGCCGGTCGCATGGGTGATGAGAGGCCCTTGAGCGATCGTCGCATTGCGACGGTGGAAGCGAACTGTCAGGGTCGTCACCGAACGACAAGACAATCATCACGACGAGGAAACGCCATGACGCAGCCGTCCCGCCCCATCCGGGCCTTCACCCGCCGCGCGCTCGCGGCCGGCACCGCCCTGCTCGTCCTCTCGGGCGCCGCTCTCGCCCAGGCGCCGATCGTGATCAAGTTCAGCCACGTCGTCGCGCCCGACACCCCGAAGGGCCGCGGCGCCGACAAGTTCAAGGAGCTGGCCGAGAAGTACACCAACGGCAAGGTGAAGGTCGAGGTCTATCCGAACTCGCAGCTGTTCAAGGACAAGGAGGAGGTCGAGGCGCTCCAGCTCGGTGCGGTGCAGATGCTGGCGCCGTCGCTGGCGAAGTTCGGGCCGCTCGGCGCCAAGGAGTTCGAGGTCTTCGACCTGCCCTACATCCTGCCCGACAAGGCGGCCCTGCGCCGGGTCACCGACGGGGCGCTCGGCAAGCGTCTGTTCGACAAGCTGGAGACGAAGGGCATCATCGGGCTCGCCTACTGGGATAACGGCTTCAAGGAGATGAGTGCCAACAAGCCGCTGCGGATGCCGGCGGATTTCCGCGGCCTGAAGATGCGGATCCAGTCCTCGAAGGTGCTGGAGGCCCAGTTCCGCGCGCTCGGTGCGATCCCGCAGGTGATGGCCTTCTCGGAGGTCTACCAGGGCATGCAGACCGGCGTGGTCGACGGCTCGGAGAACACGCCCTCGAACATGTTCACCCAGAAGCACCACGAGGTGCAGAAGTACATCACCCTGTCCGATCACGGTTATATCGGCTACGCGGTGATCACCAACAAGAAGTTCTGGGACGGCCTGCCGTCCGATGTCAGGACCGAACTCGACAAGGCGATGAAGGAGGCGACCGTCTACGCCAACCAGGTCGCCGACAAGGACAATGCCGACGCCCTCGACGAGATGAAGAAGTCCGGCAAGACCACCTTCATCACGCTCACTCAAGAGGAGAAGGCGGCCTGGAAGGCGGCTCTGGAGCCGGTCACCGCCGAGATGGCGAAGCGCGTCGGCAAGGACGTGATCGAGGAGTTCCAGAAGGAGGCGAAGGGCGGGACGCAGTAGCGGCCGCAACCAGCCCCGCGCCTCCGCGCGGGGCCGTCACCCACCATCGTCGGGCTCCCCCGGCCCGCCGCCGCGTGCGACACTGCCCCAAACGAACGAGACGGTCCGGGGGGAACCAACGCCATGCTGCTCTACGAGCACCCGCTCTCGTCCTATGCGCAGAAGGTCAAGATCGCCCTGCGCGAGAAGGGTGTGGCCTTCACCGCCGAACTGCCGGAGACGTTCGGCACCGGCCGCAGCGACGGCCCTTTCGCGCAAGCCAACCCGCGGACCGAGGTGCCGGTGCTGATCGACGACGGGGTGAGCCTCTTCGAATCGACCGTGATCCTCGAATACATCGAGGAACGCTGGCCCGCCCCGCCGCTGCTGCCGCGGGACCCCGCCGCCCGCGCTCAGGCCCGCATGACCGAGGAGGTCTGCGACACCCAGTACGAGGCGGTGAACTGGGGCTTCGGCGAGATCCTGTGGTTCCGCCGCGCCACGGGAGCGCTCGCCGACCACCTGCGCGCGGAAGCGGCGGCGCAGACGCGGGTCTTGCAGGACTGGCTCACCGGCCGCCTCGGCGGGGCGGAGTGGTTCGGCGGCGTCTCCTTCGGCTGGGCCGACGCGGCGGCGGCCCCGATGGTCAACCGCTCGGTGCATTACGGGCTCGGACCGCCCGAGGGCAGCCCGCTCGCGCGCTGGCACGCCCGGGTGCGCGAGCGCCCCGCCGTGGCGGAGACGTTCCGGGAATTCGACGCGGCGGCGGCCCGGATGGCGGAGGCCGCCGACCTCTACACCACCGGCGGGCGCCGGCGCGAATACCGTGACCACCGCCTCGAATGGATGGTGAAGTCCGGCGGGGTCGAGGTCGTGCTCGCGGGCCTGCGCACCGGCACCATCCGCTTCCCCTGGCCCGACGCCGCGTCGCGGCCCGACGCCGACATGCCCTGACGCGCCCGCCCCCGCGCCCTTCGCCCCCGGGA
>NZ_LABX01000152.1 GCF_001043915.1 Methylobacterium aquaticum
GAGGTTGTGGCCGTCGATCGGCCCGACATAGTGGAAGCCGAGTTCCTCGAACATCGTGCCGCCGCCGGCCAGGATGCCGCGGGCATATTCCTCCGCCCGGGCGGCGGTGTCGTAGAGCGCCTTCGGCAGCAGGCGGCCGAACTGCCTGGCGGTGTCGCGCAACGAGCGGTAGGTGTCGCCCGAGACGAGGCGGGCGAGGTAGGACGACATCGCGCCGACCGGCGGGGCGATCGACATGTCGTTGTCGTTGAGGATGACGATCAGGCGCGACTTCAGCGCCCCGGCATTGTTCATCGCCTCGTAGGCCATGCCGGCCGAGATCGAGCCGTCGCCGATCACCGCCACGACGTTGCGGCGCGGCGGGGTCTCGCCGCGCGCCTTCGCGGCGGCGTCCGAGAGGTCGCGGCCGATCGCCATGCCGAGGCCGGCGGAGATCGAGGTCGAGGAATGCGCCGCGCCGAAGGGATCGTAGGGGCTCTCGGCGCGCTTGGTGAAGCCCGACAGGCCGCCGCCCTGGCGCAGGGTGCGGATGCGGTCGCGGCGGCCGGTGAGAATCTTGTGGGGATAGGCCTGGTGGCCGACATCCCAGATCAGGCGGTCGTCGGGGGTGTTGAAGACGTAGTGCAGGGCGACGGTGAGCTCGATGACGCCGAGGCCGGCGCCGAGATGGCCGCCGGTGACCGAGACCGCGTCGATGGTCTCGGCGCGCAGCTCCGCGGCGAGCTGGGCCAGATCGCTCTCGGGCAGCTGGCGCAGGTCCGCAGGCTCGCGGACGCGGTCGAGGAGGGGAAGGTTGAGCGGTGACACCGGAGCCATCCTCACGTCCGGAAGGAGAGACCCCGCCGCCGGTTTCCGGGGCGGGACGAATGGGAGCGATCAGGCGACATCGAGCGGTGCCGTCCCGGCGGCACGTCCGTCCGCCCCGAGGGTGATGCGCTGGATGCGCGCCTCGGCGCGCTGCAACAGCGTCTCGCAGTGCCGCTTGAGGGCCTCGCCGCGCTCGTAGATCGCGACGGACTCGTCGAGCGGCACGTTGCCCTGTTCCAGGCGCTGCACGATGCCCTCGAGTTCCTCGAGGGCCTTCTCGAACGGCAGATCCGCAGGTCCAGCCGGGCCGGCGGGTGCGGAGACGGCCGCGCGGCTGGCATCGGACCGGGCTGCGGACATGCGCGAAGATGCTCCCATGATGAGCGTTGGGTTATGGCGAGTGAGTTCGCGTGAAACAACCCTCCGGCGGTACGGAAGGGCGTCGCCTCGGCTAACCATGCCCGTTTGCGCGCCAGGGCTGCGTTTCGGCCACAGTGGAATCAGTCGATGGTGAGACGGAACGGCTCGCCTTCGAAGGCATCCGCGCCGCGGCCGATCGCCGCAACGGCCGCGACCATGCGCCCGTCCCGGCCGAGCATCGCGTCCGCCACCGCGACGAGGCGCCGGTTCGGGGTCGCCGAGGGCGACGCCTGCCGCAGCTCGCGGGCGATCTCGGCCTCGTCCCGGTCAGGCCGCAGGGCGCAGGCCGTGATGAAGGCGGCGGCCGTCGAGCGGCTGATGCCGGCATAGCAGTGGATCACCAGGGGCTGCTCGCGCGGCCACGCGCGCACGAAATCGAGGAGCCGCTGGACATGCACCTCGTCCGGCAGGACGTGACCGTCGAGGGCATCGGTGATGTCGCTGATACCGACGAGCAGGTGATCGTCTTCCGCGATGCTCGGCGGCCGGGTCACTGGCGTGCCGACATTGATCAGCGTCACCACGTGGCGCGCGCCCGTCGCCGCGACGGTCTCGGGCAGGCGGGACAGGGCGCAGACGTGCAGAATCGGCATGGTCGCGGACACTCCTTCGTGTCAGGCAGCGGGAACGCCCTGCAAGGCCCCGGCCAAGGCGTGGAAGCGGGTCAGGAACGCCCCTTGCACCTCGGCGGTCGGCCAGGGTTCGAGCAGAGAGCCGAGATCCGCATCGACCCGGTCCGGCTTGCCGAACACCCGCACGGCCTCGACGAGCGAGAATCCTGCCAGCCGCGTCGCCTCCAGATAGGCGCTCAGGCGGTCGGCGCGCTTGATCAGCCGCTGCATCGCCGCCGTCGGCTCCGGGGTGAGGCCGAAGCGCAGGCGGATCGCCGCCAGCAGCCGGTTCTCGACCGCCTTGTAGGAATGGCCGATCGCCGCCTTGAACGGAGAGATGATGTCGCCGATCACGTATTCGGGCGCGTCGTGCAGCAGCAATTCCAACCGCCCGGCGGCCCCGAGGTCGGGCTCGAAGGCGCCACCGATCGCCTCGACGAGCAGGGAGTGCTGCGCCACCGAGAAGACGTGCGGGCCGGCGGTCTGGCCGTTCCAGCGCGCCACCCGGGCGAGCCCGTGGGCAATGTCGACGATCTCGACGTCGAGGGGCGAGGGATCGAGGAGGTCGAGGCGCCGCCCCGAGAGCATCCGCTGCCACGCCCGCGGCGGGGCGCTCACGATGCCACCCCGAGACCACCGGGCCCCGGCAGGGCGGCGCAGGGTTCGTGGCAGCAGCAGCCGACGAGATGGTCGTTGATCATGCCGACCGCCTGCATGAAGGCGTAGACGATGGTCGGGCCGCAGAAGCCGAAGCCGTGCGCCTTGAGCGCCTTCGACATCGTGCGCGAGACCTCGCTCTCGGTCGGGATCGCGGCGCGGGTCGCAGGCCGCGGCTGGAGCGGGCGCCCATCGACGAAGTCCCACAGGAAGGCCGAGAAGCCGGGGCCGCGCTCCTGGATCGCCAGATAGGCCCGCGCGCTGCGGATCGTCGCCTCGATCTTGGCCCGGTTGCGGACGATGCCCGTGTCCTGCATCAGCGCCTCGACCTCCGCGGGACCGAACCGCGCGATCGCCTCCGGCTCGAAGCCCGCGAAGGCGCTCCGAAACCCGTCGCGCCGGCGCAGGATGGTGATCCAGGACAAGCCGGCCTGGAACCCGTCGAGGATCAGCTTCTCGTAGAGGGCGCGGCCGTCGTGCTCGGGCACGCCCCACTCGGTGTCGTGATAGGCGACGTAGAGCGGGTCGGTGCCCGGCCACCAGCAGCGCTGGCAGCCGTCGGGATGCAGGATCAAGCCGGTCGACATCCGGTGTCGTGTAACGGTGCGGCGCGGGAACGCAACCTACTCGACGAACTCGCTCGCCGCGAAGCCTTGCAGGTAGAGGAGCGCGGTCAGGTCGCCGTGGTCGATCCGGGCATGGGCCGCGGCGGCGACCGCGGGCTTGGCCCGGAACGCGACCCCGAGCCCGGCTTCCTCCAGCATGGCGAGATCGTTGGCGCCGTCGCCCACCGCCAGGGTCTCGACCGGTTCGAGGGTCAGGCGGGTACGCAGCGCGATCAGGGCGGCACGCTTGGCGTCGCGCCCGACGATCGGCTCGACGACGGTGCCGGCCAGCGTCCCGCCCGCGATCTCGAGACGGTTCGAGCGGTGCTCGTCGAATCCGAGTCTCTCGGCCACCGGCCCGGTGAACAGGGTGAAGCCGCCCGAGACCAGCGCCGTGTAGGCGCCGTGGGCCTTGAGCGTGTGCACCAGCGTGCGTCCGCCGGGCGTCAGGGTGATGCGCGAGGCGATCACCTCGTCGATGGCGCCGAGGGGCAGACCTTTGAGCAGGGCGACCCGCTCGCGCAGGGCCGGCTCGAAGGCGATCTCGCCCCGCATCGCCCGCTCGGTGATCGCCGCGACATGGGCCTTGAGGCCGACCTGATCGGCCAGTTCGTCGATGCATTCCTGGCCGATCATGGTCGAATCCATGTCGGCGAGGAACAGGCGCTTGCGCCGGTGCGGGCCCGCGACCTGCACCGCCACGTCGATCTTCTCGCCCTCGAACGCCATGCGCAGGCGCTCGGCGAGCGCCGGACCGGTTCCGGGCGCCCCCTCGACCAGCATCTCGGCCGCCACCTCGCCATGCAGAATCCGCGGCGGGTGCTCGGTCGCCAGCACGCGCCGGGCTTCGGCCAGCACCGCGTCGGTGATGGCGGGGCGCTCCGGGTTTGCTATCAGGGTCGCGACCAGGGTCATCGGACAACTCGGGCTTGGGCGGACGGCGCGTCCCGGCTGCGCGCATCAGAGAGGCAGGCATGGACGGGCGGGTTCGGGCGATCCTCATCGCAGGGCCGACCGCCTCGGGCAAGTCGGCCCTGGCGCTGGCGCTCGCCCGCCGACATGGCGGCGTCGTGATCAATGCCGATTCGATGCAGGTCTACCGTGACCTGCACCGCCTCACCGCCCGGCCGAGCCCGGAGGAGGAACGGCTGGCACCCCACCGTCTCTACGGCACGATCGACGGCGCGGTGAACTTTTCCGTGGGCCATTACCTGATGGAGGCCGACGCCACGCTCCGCGAGGCATGGCGGGCGGGCCGCCTGCCGATCGTGGTCGGCGGCACCGGGCTCTACTTCATGGGCCTGACCGAGGGCCTCTCCGAGATCCCTCCGGTGCCGGACGAGATCCGCGCCACGGTGCGGGCCGAGGCGGAGGGGCGCGAGACGCCCGACCTTCACGCCGCCCTCGCCCGCCGGGACCCGGACGGCGCCGCCCGCCTCGCACCCAACGACCGCCTGCGGGTGCTCCGCGCCCTCGAGGTGCTGGCCGCCACGGGGAAGCCGATCGCCGCCTTCCAGGCCGCGCGCCGGCCGGGCCCGCTCACCGGCCGTCCCTGCCGCAAGCTCTTTCTCACCCCGGACCGGGACACCTTGCGGGCACGGATCGATGCCCGGTTCGTCGCCATGATGGCGGCCGGCGCCCTCGACGAAGTGCGGGCGCTGGCCGCCCGCGGCCTCGATCCGATGCTGCCGGTGATGCGCGCCCACGGCGTGCCGGGCCTGATCGCTTACCTGCGCGGTGCGCTCTCGTATGACGAGGCCATCGCCCGGGGCCAGGCGGATACCCGGCGCTACGCCAAGCGCCAGGTGACTTGGTTCCGGCATCAGACAGGGGCGGAGTGGGAGTGGCTGACGCCGGAAGCGGCGATGGCGCAGGTGGCGACGGGGGACGGGCTGGGATGACGGCGGCGGGCTTCGTCTCTCGGGGGGCTCCCGGTTGTCGCCGTGACGGACGGGTCCTCCTGACGATTGTCACACTATTCTCAGGATGTTGCTGCCACTTCCGGTGACGCCGCTTGAGGCAGCCGCGAGGATGGATAAGCCGATCGGGCCAAGCCCTTGCTAGATCGGGCCGATCACCACTCGTCGCCGGGTCGGTTGAGCCGATCCGGATCTCCCACCGACCGGGACATTCCGGACTCGGCTTTCGAGTCCCCCGGAATGTCGGAGGCGTCAGGATCGTCGCGGCCGGTGGGCCGGCCCTCACGCCCGCCCGCGACGCCCCTCCACCAGCCACATCGCCAGCACGGCAGCGGCGATCGCCGCCAGGGCCGCCAGACCGAGCCCGAGCGGATAGACCGAGACGCCCCGCACCACCGCGCTGTCGCTCGGGCGGAAGCCGATCCAGTCGGAGCCGGCGAGCCGGCCGGAGCGGGTGATCTGAAGCCGCGGGATGGCGAGTGCCCCCCCGGCCTCGGCGAGGCGGCGCACCGAGCCGCCGGTGGCCTCGGCCATGCCGCGCAGGCGCTCGGTGTCGCTGAACACGTCGACCAGCTCGCGCGGATTGGCCGGGCCGACGCTGACGAAGGCGACGAGCGTGCCGGCCCGCAGGGTGTGCAGCCCGAGTTCGTCGGCCTCGAAGGTCGCGGCGAACAGGCCCGGCTTGTCGGGATTGAGCGTCAGGGAGCGGGTCTTGCCACTCGGCGCCGTGACGGTGACGGGCTCGGCGGTATCGCCCATGGTCTGGCGCTCGACCCGGACCTCGCGGCCATGCCCGGTGGCATTGGCCCGCAACGCCTCCTCCTCCAGGGCCGGCTCCTTCATCAGCCAATGGCCGAGGCGGCGGAGCAGGTCGAGATGCGGCCCGCCGCCCTCGTAGCCGCGGGCCCAGAGCCAGGCATGGTCGGAGAGGAGCAGCGCCACCCGGCCCTTCTCCTCGCGGGAGAGCGCGAGCAACGGCAGCTTGTCGGCGCCGGCCATGATCGGGGTGACGCCCGGGCGGACCTCGGCGCCGATCAGCCGCAGCCAATCGCCCCAGGCCGGGGGCGACGCATCGGAACCCGGCAGGTCACGGGTGACCGGGTGGCGCTGGCCGCTATCGGTGAGCGCCGCCTTGTAGGCCCGCTCGACCACCCGCCCGTTCGGCTCGCCCGGCAGGATCGCGGAAAGCCGGGTGCGGGCGAGGCTGGCCGCGGAGGCGAATTCGGGACCGGCGGCGATCAAGAGCGCCCCGCCCTCGCGCACGTAGCGGACGATGTTGTCGAAGTAGCTCGACGGCAGCACGCTCTGGTTGGCGTACCGGTCGAAAATGATGAGATCGAAATCCTTGATCTTCTGCTGGAACAGCTCGCGGGTCGGAAAAGCGATCAGCGACAGTTCGGAAATTGGGGTGCCGTCCTGCTTCTCCGGCGGGCGCAGGATGGTGAAGTGCACGAGATCGACATTGGCGTCGGACTTGAGCAGGTTGCGCCAGGTGCGCTCGCCGGCATGGGGCTCGCCCGACACCAGCAGCACGCGCAGCTTCTCGCGGATCCCCTCGATCGGCAGCACCGCCCGGTTGTTGGCGGTGGTCAGTTCGCCGGGCAGAGCCTCGGCCTCGATCTCGACGACGTTGGGCCCGCCATGCTCGACCCGGAGCGTCAGGGTGAAGGACTGGCCGGTGCGGACGGTCTGGCGCACCACCTCCTCGCCGTCGCGGCGCACCGTCACCACCGCCGAGCCGGTGCCGCCGCGCTCCATCACCTCGGCCCGGATGGTCTGGTCACGCCCGACGATGCCGAAGCGCGGCGCCTCGATCAAGCGGATCTGCCGGTCGCGCTCGTCGGGCCGGCCGGTGACCAGCACGTGGAGCGGCGCCTTGAAGCTCAAGCCGGCGAGGTTGGCCGGGATGTCGTGGACGACGCCGTCGGTCAGCATCACCACGCCGGCCAGCCGGTCGGGCGGCACGTCGGCGAGCGCGCTGGACAGAGCCGTGAACAGCCGCGTGCCCTCGTCGCCGCCGGCCTCCGGCACGTCGACGAAGCGCGGCTCGATGGCGTTGAGCGGACCGAGACGGCGCTGCAACTCGGCCCGCACCGTGTCGGTCATCGCCGGGCGATCGCCGAGCGCTTGCGAGCCCGATCGATCGACCACGACGGCGACGATGTCCTTGACCGGCTCGCGCTCCTCCTGGACCAGCGACGGGTTGGCGAGCGCCAGCAGCACCAGGGCGAGGACGAGGACGCGCAACAGCGCCACCGGCCCGCGGGCGAGGTAGGCCACCGCGGCGAGGATCGCGGCCAATCCCCCCAAGGCCCACAGGACCGGGACGGGGACGAGCGGGGCGAGGCTGAGGCTCAGCATGAAAATGTCTCTGTGGTGCGGCTTGGCCGTGGCGGCCGCATGTCGTGGAGGTCACAGGGAGCGGACAGCGTCTGTGGGATCCCCTCGCCCCCTGGGAATGCCGCATCCGTGATCCGTTTTAGGAAGAGCGCGGGATCCCCTCTCCCACTCGGGCGAGGGGATCCCGCGCCAATCTCGTTCAAAGTTGTGTTCGACGCCTTTTCCTATTGACCCAACCGCTCCAACAGCGCCGGCACGTGGACCTGATCCGCCTTGTAGTTGCCGGTGAGCGCGTACATCACGAGATTGACGCCGCCGCGGAACGCCATCTCGCGCTGGCGCGGGTCGCCGCCGACGAGAGGATAGAGCGCTTCGCCGCGCCGGCCGATGGCCCAGGCCGACGCGAGATCGTTGCCCGTGATGACGATCGGCGAGACGCCGTCGCCGGCCCGGGCCGGGCGGCGCTCCGCCCCATCGCCGGCCGGCGGCAGGGCCTCGACCCAGGTCTGGCCGGTGGCGTAGCGGCCCGGGAAGGCGTCGACGAGGTAGAACGCCTTGGTCAGCACGTGGTCGCGCGGCACCGGTTCGAGTTCCGGCACCTCCAGGGTCGCAAGCATGCGCTGGAGGGCGAGCGCCTCCGGCGTCGGCGGGCCGCCGGGGCGGGCCGTCATCGCGTCGCGGGTGTCGAAGATCACCGTGCCGCCGTTCTTCATGAAGGCGTCGATCCGCCGGATCGCCGCCTCGCTCGGCTGGGGCCGGCCCGGCACGATCGGCCAGTAGATCAGCGGATAGAAGGCCAGCTCGTCCCGGGCCGGGTCGATGCCGGCGGGCTCGCCGGGTTCGAGGGCGGTGCGGCTCGCCAGCATCTGGGTCAGGCCGGTGAGACCCGCGCGGCTGGTCTCGTCGACGGTGGCATCGCCCGTCACCACGTAGGCGATGCGGGTGACCAGCGCCGATTCGATGCCGTTCGGCCGGTTCGCGCTGGGCTCGGCGGCGCGGGCCGCGTCGGGGGCCGCGCCGAGCACCAGGAGACCGAGGATCAGGGCCGCCACGGCCGGTCGTCGGCGCAGGCGCGCTGCCATCCGCCCGAGGAAGCCGCCGAGCCACAGGCTCGCCAGGGTGTCGAGGGCGAGGAGCAGCAGGGCGGCGAGGAAGAACGGCCCGCGCAGGTCGCGGGTGCGGGCCTGCTCCAGGCCACCGAAGCGGGCACCGGCGAGGGCTTTGAGATCGAGGGGCTTCAATCGGTCCTCGGCCGTGAGCGCATTGACGGCAAGGCCGCCATCGGCAGGGCCGTAATAGCCCGGCGGGTGCTCCGGATTCGCCCGCTCGGTCCAGGTTGCCGGCACCGCCCGGGCGGTGGTCGGGGGCGCCTTGAGCGCGCCGAACCCGTCGAGGGTCAGGCGCGGGGCGAGCACGGGCGGCGGCGCGCCGGGGCTGGCGCCCGTCGTCGGCGGGGTGGTGCCGGCGAGCGCCACGACCCGGCGCAGCATGGTCACGAACAGGCCCGACAGCGGCAGGTTCGACCAGGTGGTATCGGCGGTGACGTGGACCAGGACCACCATGCCCTCCTGGCGCTTCGCGGCGGTGACGATCGGGGTGCCGTCCTGAAGGGCGGCCCAGGTGCGCCGGGCGAGGTCGCCGTCCGGCTCGGCCAGGATCTGGCGCCGCACGCCGATATCGGCCGGCGGCGTCAGGCCCGCGAAGGGGCTTTCGGGGGCGAAGGGCGCCAGCGTGCGCGGGCTGTCCCAGGACAGGGTGCCGCCGAGGGTGCGCCCGCCCCGGCGCAGACGCACCGGCACGAGATCGTCGCTGCCGGCGGCCAGCCGCGGGCCGGCGAAGCGCAGGAGCAGGCCCCCCTTGTCGACGAAGGCGGAGACCCGGTCCAGGGTGGCCGGATCGAGGGCGCCGACATCGGCCAGCACCAGCACCGAGACCTGGGAATCGAGCATCTGGCCGACCGCTTCGGCGACGCCGCGCCCGCCCCGCGGCTCCAGCACGTCGGCGAAGGGCGTGAGCGCGCGGGAGAGGTAGTAGGTCGGCGAGAGGAGCGGCTGGGCCTGATCGGCGGTGCCGCCGAAGACGAGCCCGACCCGACGGCGCCGGCCGCGCTCGTCGGCCAGCACCACCGCGCCGGCCGAGTGCTCGCCCGCCACCTCGAACCGCGCAATGGTGTTGCGCAGCTCCACCGGCAGGTCGAAGCGGACCGGCGCGGCGGTGGCGTTGCCGGCGAACGAGAAATTCGTCTCGGCGAGGGGCAGGCCCTTGGCGTCGAGAGCCCGGACGGTGCCGGACTCGCGGCCGTTCGGCTCCGCCCGCACGACGCTCACGCCGAGTTGCCCGCCGGACGCATCCGGGCCGGCGAGCGCCAGCGCCGGCGGCCGCTCGGCCTTCAGCACGGTGATGTCGGCCCGGTTGCGCGCGGCGGAGGCGGCGAGCCCCGCCGGGAAGGCGTCGCCGTCCGGTCCCGCCACGCCATCGCTGACCCAGACCACGGCGCTGCCGGGATTCCGCTCCAGGAATGCCGTGACGGCCGGCAACTGCGCCGACCGGTCGGCCAGGTGCGGCAGCGGCTCGATGGCGCGCAGGCGCTCCAAAGCCGGGCCGGGCCCGGTGGCCTCCAGGCCCGTCGGCGACGCGGCGGTGGCGAGCAGAGCCACAGGCCGCCCGGCCCGGGCCGCTGCCTCGACCTCGGCGGTGGCGACGCGGATCCGGTCGCGCCAATCCTGGGCGGCGGTGAACCCGTTGTCGAGCACGAGGACGAGCGGCGTGCGCCCGTCCGGACTGCCCTGCGGGCTCGGATTCCAGACCGGCCCCGACACCGCCAGGATCAGGCAGGCGGCGGCGAGAAGGCGCAGGGCCAGCAGCCAGGGCGGGGTGCGGGCCGGCGTCTCGCGCTCCGGCAGCAGGTCGGCGAGGATGCGCAGGGGCGGGAAGTCGATCCGGCGCGGCCGCGGCGGGGTCACGCGCAGCAGGTACCAGAGCGCCGGCAGGGCGATGAGGGCCGCGAGGGCGGCGGGTGCCGCGAAGCTGAGGGGCAATCCGAACATCGAAGGCGTCCTCAGCCTGCGCCACGGGCGGCAGCGACCAGGGCGACGAGGCGCAGAGCCGCCTCGCTCGCCGGCCGGTCGGTGCGGTGCAGCGTGAGCGTCCACCCTTGCGCCCGAGCGATCTCCGTCAACGCATCGCGATGGGCGCGGATCCGTCGCCGATAGGCCTCCCCCCAGGCGGCGGCATCGCCGACCCGGAGCGACAGTCCGGCCTCGAGGTCGTGCAGTTCGGCCTGGCCGGAGAAGGGAAACGTCTCCTCGACCGGATCGACCACCATGACGAGGTGGCCGCGGCTGCCCGCAGCCGCGATCGCCGCGACCGAGGCCCGCACCTGCTCCGGCGGCGAGAGGAAGTCGCCGATCAGCACCGCCTCGTCGAAGCGGCCGATGGGCGCGCGGGGCGGCAGGTCCTCGTCGAGGCCGGAGGTGTCGGCCGACAGGGTCTCGGCCATCCGCTCGACGATGGTGCGGGTGGCCTGGGGCCGCGACAGGCCAAGCAGCCCGACCCGCTCGCCGGCCTCCACGAAGGCGTCGCCGAGCGCCAGCGCCAGAACCAGGGCACGCTCGATCTTCGGCGCCTGCGCCAGGGTGGAGCCGAACCCCATCGAGGCCGAGCGGTCGACCCAGAACCAGACGGTGTGGGCCGCCTCCCATTCGCGCTCGCGGACATAGAGCCGGTCGTCCCTGCCCGAGCGGCGCCAGTCGATCCGGCTCGCCGATTCGCCGGCGACGAAGGGGCGGAACTGCCAGAAGCTCTCGCCCGGCCCGGCCCGGCGGCGGCCATGCAGGCCGTGCGCCAGGGTCGCGGCGACCCGGCGGGCCTCCAGGATCAGGCGCGGCATCCGCTCGGCGAGCGAGAGGGCGGTTTCGGTCTCCCGCCGGCCGGGGGCGCGGGCGGCCGCGTCGAGGACGCGCGTCGCGGCCACCGGGTCAGAGCCGCCCGACGAGGCGGCCGATCAGGCCGGGGATCGTCTCGCCGTCGGCCCGCGCCGCGAAGGTGAGCGCCATGCGGTGCTTCAGGACCGGCTCGGCCAGGGCCGCCACGTCGTCGACGGAGGGTGCGACCCGGCCCTCGATCAGCGCGCGGGCGCGCACTGCGAGCATCAGCGCCTGGCTGGCGCGGGGGCCCGGCCCCCAGAGCAGCTTGTCGGCGACCAGGGCGTCGCCCCCGACCGGGCGGGCGGCACGCACGAGGTCGAGGATCGCGTCGACCACCGCCTCGCCGACGGGCAGGCGCCGCACCAGGCGCTGGGCCGAGAGCAGCGCGTCGGTGTCCATCACCGCCTGCGGCTGGTGCTCCTCGGCGCCGGTGGTCTCCAGCAGGATGCGCCGCTCGGCGGCACGATCGGGATAGCCGACATCGATCTCGAGCAGGAAACGGTCGAGCTGGGCCTCGGGCAGCGGGTAGGTGCCCTCCTGCTCGATCGGGTTCTGGGTCGCCAGGACGTGGAACGGCCGCGGCAGGTCGTGGCGCGCCCCGGCCACCGAGACGAAGCGCTCCTGCATCGCCTGCAACAGCGCCGATTGGGTGCGGGGACTGGCGCGGTTGATCTCGTCGGCCATCAGGAGCTGGGTGAAGATCGGCCCGCGCACGAAGCGGAACGAGCGGTGCCGGTCCTGGTCCTCGTCGAGGATCTCGCTGCCGAGGATGTCGGAGGGCATCAGGTCGGGCGTGAACTGCACCCGGCGCGCATCGAGCCCGAGCACGCTGCCCAGCGTCTCGACGAGCTTGGTCTTGGCGAGACCCGGCAGACCGACGAGGAGCCCGTGGCCCCCCGCCAGGATCGTGACCAGTGCGAGATCGACCACCTGCTCCTGCCCGAAGATGACCCCGTGGATCGCGTCCCGGGCGCGCCCGACGCTGGCGAGGCAGGCTTCCGCGGCGGCGACGATGCCGTCATCCATCGGGGTCGCGGCGGCCGGCGCGCTGGTTGCTGTCATGCGGGGTCCTCGTCGTCATCCGGGGGCCTGGGGCCCCGTCGGGGTCCGCGAGTGTGGATCTCTTCCGCACCGCAAGGCAAGGTTGGCGCGACGCCGCAGGGCGGCGGGAGCGGGGCCGGGCGCGGCGCGGGTGCCGATGGTCCGGATGGCGCGATGCGGGGTAGGATGGTGCCGGACAACCGGGAGCGCCCGCCATGCGTGCCGCCGAGACACGCGACGACCCTCCGATGAGCCTCGACGGCTTCCTGGCCTTCCTGGGGGAAAGGCCGAAGGGGGAGCGCTGGGAGCTGGACGACGGGGTGCCGCTGATGACCCCGCAGCCGACGCGGCGGCACGACTGGATCCAGGTCACCATCCTGGAAGCCTTGCGCCAGCACCGGCGCCGCCATGCCAGCCCGTGGCGTCCCCCGGGCCCGAGCCAAGTGCCGGTGCCGGTGCCGGGCGCAGCCCGCACCGTAGCGCCCGACATCCTCGTGGTGTTCGAGGTCCTGTCGCCGAGCGACAGGCCGCGGCGGCGCGCGTCGAAACTCGCAGCCTCCGCCGCGGTCCCGTCGATCGTGAGCGTCGTGCCGGTGCGCCAGGACCGGCCATCGGTGACGGGGCATCGCCGAAACCCGGAGGGTGGCCTCTCGGCCCTCCTCTGCACCGAGGTCGTCGATCTGCCGGAGATCGGCGTCACGCTGACGTTGGAGACGATCGACGACGACATGCCACTCGGATCAGGGTGACATGCCGAGATGGGGTCGACGACGACCGCGATCCGTGGCGCCGGTCGGGCGTGGAGGCTCCCCGCCTCACCCCAGCTCGGTGACCAGGAAGTCCCGCACCGCCCCCGCCTCGATCCCCGGCGCGATGAAGCTTTGCCCGATCCCGCGCGCCAGGATGAAGGTGAGCGCCCCGTCGCGGACCTTCTTGTCCTGGCGCATGGCGTCGAGGAGCTGGTCGGCGTCGCCGCAGCCGCCCGGCACCTGGGCCAGCGTGGTCGGCAGGCCGGCGAGCGCCAGGTGGTTGGCGACGCGGCCGGCATCCTGGCCCGGGCACAGGCCGAGCCGGGCGGAGAAGCGGAAGGCGAGGCACAGGCCGATCGCCACCGCCTCGCCGTGGACGAGGCGGGCGGAGTCGTAGGCGGTCAGGCGCTCCAGCGCATGCGCGAAGGTGTGACCGAGATTGAGGAGCGCCCGCTCGCCGTCCTCCCGCTCGTCGCGGACCACGACGCCGGCCTTGGCCCGGCAGCAGGCGGCCACGGCGGCCTCGCGGGCCGGTCCGCCCGAAAAGATCCCGGCGAGGTTGGCCTCGCACCAGGCGAAGAAGGCGGGCGAGTCGATCAGCCCGTACTTCGCCACCTCGGCATAGCCGGCGCGCATCTCGCGCCGGGACAGGGTGTCGAGGGAGGCGGTGTCGGCGACGACCAGGCTCGGCTGGTGGAAGGCGCCGACGAGGTTCTTGCCATGGGGCGAATTGATCCCGGTCTTGCCGCCGACCGAGGAATCGACCTGGGCGAGCAGGGTGGTGGGCGCCTGGACGAAGCGCACGCCCCGCCGCAGGGAGGCGGCCGCGAAGCCTGCCAGATCCCCGACGACGCCGCCGCCGAGCGCCAGCACGAGGTCGCCGCGCTCCACCCGGTGGGCGATCAACCCGTCGCAGACCTGCGCGAAGCCCGCATAGCTCTTCGAGCCCTCGCCCGGCGCCACCGCGATCAGGGTGGTGCGCAAACCCGCCTCGGCCAGCGAGGCGGTGACGGCCTCGCCGTATTCCGCCGCCACGGTGGCGTCGCTCACAACCCCGACGGCGCGGGCCTTGAGCGCAGCGACGCGGGGGCCGATCTCGGCCAGCAGCCCGCGGCCGATCAGGATGTCGTAGGCCCGCCCCCCGTCGAGGGGCACGTGAACGGTCTCGGTCTGCACGATCGTCCTCGAATCCGGTCGGAATCCGCTCACGGGGTGGCGAGGTCGTGGCCGGCGAAGGCGGGCGCCGCCGCCTCCGGCCCGCCCTCCCCGGCGTCGCGCACCGGATCGACCCCCGGCGCCTCCGGCAGGGGGCACGGCCGCTCTCCGGATGCGTCGCCCCCCATATGGAGGTCGAGGGCTTCCAGCACATCCTGCACCACCCGGTCGTGGGAGACGTCGCGGGACACCACCATCACGTCGGCCCCGCCATAGACGGGATGGCGCAGGTCCATCAGCCTGCGCATCGTGCCCTCGGGGTCCTCGTTCTGGAGCAGCGGCCTTCCCGGGCGCTTGCGGACTCGGCGCATCAGCACGTCGAGGTCTGCCTTGAGCCAGACGGAGACTCCGGACTCGCCGATGCGCTGGCGCGTCTCCGGCCGCATGAAGGCGCCGCCGCCGGTGGCGAGCACCATCGGGCCCTCGCGCAGGAGGCGGGCGATCACCCGCTCCTCGCCATCGCGAAAGCTCGGCTCGCCGTAGATGGCGAAGATGTCCGGGATGGTCAGGCCGGCTGCCGCCTCGATCTCGTGGTCGGCGTCCTTGAAGATCA
The DNA here is from genome assembly GCF_001043915.1 of Methylobacterium aquaticum. GTDB lineage: Bacteria > Pseudomonadota > Alphaproteobacteria > Rhizobiales > Beijerinckiaceae > Methylobacterium > Methylobacterium aquaticum. Next base: position 14,844 of record NZ_LABX01000152.1, read on the forward strand.
GGCCGAGGCGCCCCGCCAGGCGCTTGCCGACGGTGCTCTTGCCTGCGCCCATGAGCCCGACCAGCACGATCGAGCGCAGGCCGAGACCCCGGCGCACGCGCGACTCGATCGTGTGTTCATGAGGGGGACGCTGGTTCATGCGGCGTTCTTTAGCCTGTTTTTCGCGCAGGACGAAACGGCGGATAGCGGGGAAAAGCCGCCTCTTTCCGCAGTCTCTCCCCGGCCCGCGCCGCGGCGGCCTCGGCACCCGGGCAACAGCCGCCGGCATTCCACCGCGACGGTGCCCACCGGTCTTGCCTCCCGGGACACCGCGTGGTCGAACCGACGGCCAAGGCGGCCCGCGCCCCCGCGTCCGGGCCGCGCGTTGTCATGCGTTATCCCGGGGCCCGTCCGACGTGCCGACCCTCTTCCGTTTCCTGGCCGTGGTGGCGATCCTGGCTGGGCTCGCCTTCGCGGCGATCTTCGCCCTCGCCACCTTCGTCGAGCCGACCCCGCGCGAGATGTCGGTCACCATCCCGAACGCGAAGCTGCAACCGAAATGAGCGGTCTGGGTCCTCAGGGCCTGATGCACGCCTATCTCGACATGCTCGCGGCCGAGCGGGGTGCCGCCGCCAACACGCTCGCGGCCTATCGGCGCGACCTCGACGACTACCTCGCCCATCTGGCGGGCAAGCGGCTCGATCCCGGCGCCGTCGAGCCCGCCGGCATCCGCGCCTACCTCGCCGAGCTGGAGGCGCGCGGCCTCAAGAGCACGTCGGCGGCGCGCCGGCTCTCCTGCGTGCGCGGCTTCCACCGCTTCCTCTACGCCGAGGGCCTGGCCGAGGGCGATCCGACCGCGCCGGTCTCCGGGCCGAAGCGCGGCCGCGGCCTGCCGAAGGTGATCTCCGTGGCCGAGGTCGACCGGCTGCTCACCGTCGCCAAGGAGGCGGCTGCCAAGGCGCCGAACCCGGCCGAGGCGGCGCGGGCCGGGCGGATGCACTGCCTGATCGAGCTTCTCTACGCCACGGGCCTGCGCGTGTCCGAGCTGGTGGCCCTGCCGCGGGCCGCCGGCTCCACCACGGAACGCTTCCTGGTGGTGCGCGGCAAGGGCGGACGCGAGCGCCTGGTGCCGCTGACGGAGGTGGCGCGCAGCGCCATGGCGACCCATCTTGCGACCCTGACGACCCCCGGGCCCTGGCTGTTTCCCGCCGACAGCGAGACCGGCCACCTGACCCGCCAGGCTTTCGCCCGCGACCTGAAGGCCGTCGCCGCCGCTGCCGGCCTGCGCACCGACAAGATCAGCCCGCACGTCCTGCGCCACGCCTTCGCCAGCCATCTCCTGCAGAACGGCGCCGACCTGCGGGTGGTGCAGGAGCTGCTGGGCCACGCCGACATCTCGACGACGCAGATCTACACCCACGTCCTCGATGAACGCCTGAAGCAGATGGTCCGCGACCTCCACCCCCTGGCGAGCGCCTGACGCGGGTCCGGGTGAGGATGCCCCCCGGTGACGCGACGGCCTTCGCCCGCACGATCCCCCATCGGCGTCCATGGCGTTCCGGGAGAGAGTGATCGTCGGGCACAAGCCGGACTGGGAAGTGTCGATCCGGGCGCAGCTCGGCGACACCTCCGATCTGGCATTCGGGACACCGGACTGATGCACCCGCCGGGATCGGAAACGGTTCGATCTCGGCGTCCCCCCTGATGACCATCCGGGACGGCGGGATGCTGCGACAAGCGGCCTGCGCCTCGCCGGCAAGGCGCTCTGTCCCACGGCGGCGGCCGTCGCGTTCTGCCACGACAAGCACGGCTTCGGCAGCGCGCTATCGCTCACCCGGTTTCGCACGATGATCCCGCGGCTGATCGAAACCGCCGACGACATCGACCTCCCTTGCATCTTGAAGAAAAATCGGGACGAATACGGCGTCAATTTCTCCATCATTCACTGTCAATCCGATATTGCGAAAGAACACAGCAAATTTATATTCTGATATTATTTCTCGTCAGAATATGTTCACGATCTGGAAGAGCGCACAAAACACCTTGTTCTGCACGATGAACGAATTTTCTATTTTTATAATGCAACATAAAATAGGGAGAAACGGCCTCTTTTCAAAACAATTCGCGATCATCATACCTCCATGATCGCCGATGGCGACGATATAATGCTCGATATACTTCTAAATATTCTCAGGAATGCGGACTTCAAAAACGACACCCGCTGCTTCGATTGCAAGGTCATGGATGGAATGCCAAAACTGTTCGAGATCAACCTACGGTTCGGATGGTCCCTGCTCTACGACAGGAGGAACTATCTGCGGGCTTACGCGATTGCCGCGCGAGCCTGACGCGGGCGCGCTCCGGCGAGGACGGCGACCGAGTCGTCCCACATCCGGGTCGCCGCCAATCTCGGGCGGGCCCGCACCGAGGGCTGTCGGGGAGACGTTCACATGTCGGTCGCGTTCCTATCCGTGGCGGCGCAGGGCCTGGCGCTCGTGCTCATCGCCGCGACCCTGCTGCCGTTCTGGCGCAGCCGGACCGGGCTGGTGCGAACCTTCGATTTCCCACGCTTCCAGATCGCCGCCGCGATCCCGCCGGTCCTCGTCCTGCTCGTCGCGACCGGGCACGACCCGGCCTCCCTGGTCCTCGGGGCCGGGCTCCTGGGCGCGCTCGGGTTGCAGCTCCGGCACATCCTGCCCTTTACCCGCTTGACGGCACCGACCGCCAGCGCCGCTCCGGCGGAGCCGGACCCGGCGCGGTGCGTGGCGATCCTGATCGCCAACGTGCTGCAATCGAACCGGGCCTATGACCGCCTGCTCGCGGCGGTGGAGCGGACCGACCCCGACCTGATCCTGACCCTCGAAACCGATGCGGGCTGGCGCGACGCGCTCTCGCCCTTGCGCGCCCACTACCCCCACGGGGTGGATCAGGCGCAGGACAACACCTACGGGCTGATCCTCTATTCCCGCCTTCCCCTCGACGACGTGCGGGTCCGCTTCCTGATCGAGGACGACGTGCCCTCGGTGCGGGCGGGGGTCACCCTGCCCTCGGGCGATCGCTTCACCTTCCATGGCGTGCATCCCCGCCCACCGCATCCGGGCTACAGCAGCGCGACGCGCGACGGCGAGCTGGTGCTGGTCGCCCGTGAGGTCGCGCGCGAGGGCGGGCCGGCCGTGGTGGCGGGCGACCTCAACGACGTCGCCTGGTCGCGCACCACCCGCCTGTTCCAGACGATCGGCGGGCTCCTCGACCCGCGGGTCGGGCGCGGCGCCTATCCGACCTTCCATGCCGGCTGGCCGATGCTGCGCTGGCCTCTCGACCATGTCTTCTTCAGCGAACACTTCCTGCTCGCCCGGCTGGAACGGCTGCCGAATATCGGCTCCGACCATTTCCCGATCCTGATCACGCTGTGCCGCGACGCCTCGGCCGAGGCGGTGCAGGACCCGCCTTCCGCGGATGCCGAGGATCACCGGGAGGGCGCCGAGGCGGTGGCGGAGGCACGGGAAGCGGCCGAGTCATAAACGTCAAACAGTATGACTATTCAGCCGGGTGACGGCATGCTGTAAGGATCCGGACGGCGCCGCCCGGGCGCCCCTCTCGGTCACTCCGTCACGTCGATGCGCGCACCCGTCGCCCTGTCCCCCGCCGCTCCCGGCCTGGTGGTGATCCCGGCGGGCCGCGCCCGCTCCAACCATGCCGAGGTGGCGCGCAGCCTTGGCACCGCGATCATCGCCGGGCGCTACCCGGCCGGTGCCAAGCTGCCGGGGGACGGCGAGTTGCTCGGCGCCTTCCGGGTCTCACGGCCGGTTCTGCGCGAGAGCGTCAAGACGCTGGTGGCGAAAGGGCTCCTGACCACCAAGGCGCGGGTCGGCACGGTGGTGCGCGAGCGTGCCGCCTGGAACATGTTCGATGCCGATGTGCTGGCCTGGCACCTCGAGGCCGGCATTGACCGGCGCTTCCTGCGCGACCTCGCCGAGATCCGTCTGGCGGTCGAGCCGGCGGCGGCGGCGCTGGCGGCCGAGCGCCGGACGCCCGACGACCTCGCTGCCCTGGAGGCGGGCCTCGCGCGGATGCGGGCCGAGCCGTCCGATTCGGACGGCTTCGCGGACGGCGATCTCGCGCTCCACGTCGCCGTGGCGGTCGCCTCCGGCAACCCGTT